>DKVC01000073.1:29623-31678 GCA_002490995.1 Lachnospiraceae bacterium UBA7188 | reverse complement strand
GCCAGGTACTTTCCCGGGGACACCGCTGCAAATCCTGGCGGTCTTGATTCGTGTGAAAGTATATCAAGATTATAGCAGAGGAAGCGTAAATGGTCAATGATTGATATTGGATTCTGGATTCACTTATGGATAGCAAAAATCGGCAGCCTGTGTTAGAATGATAACATGATGCGAAATATCTTTTGAGACAAAAGATGAGGTGAATTACATATGCGTAATGATGACAATAAAAATATGGGAATGAGACTGCTGGAAAAGGGACAGAAGGGGATAATCCATGCCGTTTTCAGCCGCATGGGCCTGTTTCTGTTACTGTTGCTGCTGCAGGCGGTATTCCTGGTGATTCTGTTCGAGTGGTTTAAGGAGTACCGCCCTCAGGCTTTTGGAGGCATGGTTTTGCTCACGGGGGCCATGGTGCTTTATCTTCTGAACAGCCACGTTGACCCCACGGCGAAGATTACCTGGCTGGTGATCGTAATGCTGACACCGGTGTTCGGGTCGCTTTTGTATCTGTATACACAGCTGGATATCGGCCACAGGGCGCTGAAGGCACGTTTCGAACAGATAATTGAGATGACAAAAGAGAGCATTCCCCAGGAGGAGTCCGTTATCCGGGCGCTGGCGGAGGAGAATCCGGGCGCGGCGTCACTGGTGCACTATATTCAGAGGAGCAGTTGCCACCCTGTGTATGACAGGACGGAAGTGACCTATTTTCCTCTGGGGGAGGACAAATTTGCCGAGCTGCTCCGGCAGCTGGAGAAGGCGGAGCATTTTATCTTTCTGGAATATTTTATCATCAGTGAAGGGCTGATGTGGGGGGAGGTGCTGGAAATCCTGGTCCGCAAGGCACAGGAGGGGGTGGACGTAAGGGTGATGTATGACGGCACCTGCGAATTCGTCCTTCTGCCCCATAAATACCTGAAGCTTCTCCGGGAGAGGGGGATCAAATGCAAGGTGTTTTCGCCGGTTTCCCCCTTTATTTCCACACATTACAATTACCGGGACCACCGTAAGATACTGGTAATCGACGGGCATACGGCCTTTAACGGCGGCGTGAATCTGGCAGACGAATATATTAACCGTGTGCAGCGGTTCGGGCACTGGAAGGATACGGCGGTGATGTTGAAGGGGGAGGCAGTAAAAAGCTTTACCCTGATGTTCCTTCAGATGTGGAATATCGATGAGAGGACGCCCGAATTTATACTCACAGCCGAAAACAGCTGCCGGACAAAATGGGTAACGAGTGAGTCCCGGGAGCATTCCAACGGATATGTGGTACCTTACGGAGACTGCCCCCTGGACAATGACAGGGTGGGGGAACAGGTCTACATGGATATCCTGAACCGTGCCGTAAAATATGTGCATATCATGACGCCTTATCTGATTCTGGACGGTGAGATGGAGATGGCTTTGCGCTATGCCGCAGAGCGGGGCGTAGAAGTGATTCTGATTCTGCCCGGAATTCCCGACAAGCGGCTTCCCTATGCGCTGGCCAAGACGCATTACCCGGGGCTGCTGGAATCCGGGGTGAAAATATATGAATATACGCCCGGTTTTGTCCATGCCAAGGTGTTTGTCAGCGATACGAGGGAGGCGGTGGTGGGAACGATCAACCTGGATTACCGCAGCCTGTATCACCATTTTGAATGTGCCACTTATATGTATGGAACGGACTGCATTCCCGATATCGAAGCGGATTTCCAGGAGATGCTGCCCAAATGCCGCCAGGTGACGCCGGAGACAGTCCGGAACGAAAAGTGGACGGTGAAGCTGACAGGCGTATTGCTTAAGGTGGCGGCGCCGCTCCTGTAAATCACCGAGATGTGAATAAATATACATACAGATGAATGAAAATGCATAAAAATTAAAAAAGTAGTAGACATTTATACAAAAAGTGTTATACTTACATAGAGTGGCTCCTGCCTGAACATATTACAGGAACCGCTTTGCGAACCCAGTAATCGCAGGGAATTTGCGGCAGGTATTTTCCGGCAGGTTCTAAGGAAATGTCTACAAATAACCGCTGCAGGTTTGTTGCAATTTTTCTTGTATTTC
>DKVC01000073.1:23640-29387 GCA_002490995.1 Lachnospiraceae bacterium UBA7188 | reverse complement strand
GGCTTTTTCCTAAAGAAGTTGCAGCGGTTATTTTCCGACAGTTCCTAAGTATAAAAGAACAGTCTCGTGAATAGTTGTCTCTAAATGCTATATTTGAGGGCTGTACCAGTCCGGTGGCTTATCTGAAATATAGAGAAGATTTGAAGTGAAGCGGAAAATCCGGGCAGCTCGGAAGTGGAAAGCACGGGACGGAAATGAGGAGAAAATGATTAAAGCAGGGATTATCGGAGCAACCGGCTATGCCGGGGGAGAACTTGTAAGGATTTTGGCGAACCACAGGGAGGTGGAGATTGTCTGGTACGGCTCCCGCAGCTATATCGACAAAAGGTATTGTGAAGTATATCAGAATATGTTCCGCATTGTGGAGGATGTGTGTAAGGACGACAATCTGGCAGAGCTGGCGGAGCAGGTGGATGTCATTTTTACTGCTACGCCGCAGGGATTTCTGGCCGGTATTCTGACGGAGGAAATCCTTTCAAAGGTAAAAATCGTAGATTTATCCGCGGATTATCGTATAAAAGACGTGAAAGTCTATGAAAAGTGGTACGGGATTACGCATAAATCCCCGCAGTTTATTCCGGAGGCAGTCTATGGGCTGTGCGAGGTGAACCGAAATCAGATTACGGAAGAAACCAGGCTGGTGGCGAATCCGGGCTGTTATACCACATGCTCTATTCTGACGGCGTATCCGCTGGTAAAAGAGGGATTGATTGATGCGGATACCCTGATTGTGGATGCAAAGTCGGGGACTTCCGGTGCGGGGCGCGGGGCGAAGGTGCCGAATTTGTTCTGCGAGGTCAATGAGAATATCAAGGCTTACGGCGTAGCCAGCCACCGCCATACCCCGGAGATTGAGGAGCAGCTTTCATATGCGGGGAACTGTGAAGTGGTGATTAATTTTACACCCCACTTGGTGCCCATGAACCGGGGAATCCTGGTGACGGAATACGCGAAGCTGAAGAGGAAAGCTGACGGCACTCTGCCTGCATGGGAAGAAATCCGCGCTGCCTATGATAAGTATTATAAAGATGAGAAATTTGTCCGGGTTCTGGACAAAGGTGTCTGCCCCGAGACCAAATGGGTGGAGGGCAGTAATTACGTGGATGTAGGCTTTGTTATTGACGAGAGAACAGGGCGCGTCATCATGATGGGGGCGCTGGACAATCTGGTGAAGGGCGCTGCGGGGCAGGCGGTGCAGAATATGAATCTGCTGTTCGGCCTCCCGGAGAGCGAAGGGTTGGAACTGGTGCCGTGCTTTCCGTAAGCATAAGGCTGGAACTGGAGCCAGGCTTCCCATTTTTCCTTTGATTCTATGATGCGGAATCAGAAAACAGTAAACGAATCCGCTTAAAAGTATAACATAAGTATATACATTCTGAGAGAGGGAAAGCGGTTATTATTTCAGGGAGGGAAATATATGGACAGGACGGAAAGGGTGGAACTGACTGCATTATGCATGATATGCAGAGGAAATGAGATTCTGCTCCAGAACCGGACAAAGAAGGACTGGAGCGGCTATGTGTTTCCGGGCGGGCATGTGGAAGCGGGAGAGTCCATTGTGCAGTCCGTCATTCGGGAAATGAAGGAAGAGACGGGATTGACGGTCCTGAATCCGAAACTCTGTGGCGTCAAGCAGTTTCCCATAGAGAATGGGAGATATATTGTATTTCTGTTTAAGGCGGACCGGTTTGAGGGAGAACTGTGTTCATCCGAGGAAGGAACGGTGGAATGGGCGGACAGAAGCAGGCTTTCTTCTTATGCGCTGGCTGATGACATGGAAGGTCTGATGAAGGTTATGGACAGTGATGAATTGACGGAATTTCAATATATAATTAAGGATGGAGAGTGGATTGCGGTACTTGCATGAAAGGAAACGAATAAAGGCAAAGGAGTTGGTTGGCGTGAAAACAGTAAGTATAAGTTCAATAAACCAATGTAGTTCGTGACACTTTCTTACTGCAAGGCGGATGAAAGAAGATTCGAAACAGGTTTATTGTAAGCATGTAAGACCAGACTATGGAAAACTGGAGGAGCCATGGAAGGAAAACTGAGAAATATGACATCTGTCTACATAACAAAGGACGATAAAATGCTGTTGCTTTTCAGACAGGGCGGCAGAGTGGTGAATGATGTCTGGACAGGCTCCGCAGGCGGCCATTTTGAAGAGTGTGAGCTGAATGATGCCCGTGCCTGCATCCGGAGGGAGATGGATGAGGAACTGGGGCTGAAGGAAAGTGATGTGGAAAATCTCTCATTGCGCTACATTACTTTACGGAGGACAAAAGGAGAAATCAGGCAGAATTATTACTTTTTTGCGCAGTTAAGCAGTGAGGCAGATGAGCATCTCGTATCCAATGAAGGAATCACCAGATGGTTTGCGTATTTCGAACTTTCGGATCTGGAAATGCCATACAGCGCTAAGTTTGTGATAGAGCATTATCTGCAGCTCGGGCACGGTACAGATGAGATTTACTGCGGTGTGGCGGATGGAGAGACTGTGGTTTTTACGAAGCTGAGGGAATTTTGAGGTTTGGGGTAATAAGGAAGTGTCTACAAATAACTGCTACAGGTTAATGCCGATTTTTATGATGTTTCCTGGTTTTTGCCTAAAGAAATTGTAGCAGTTATTTTCCGACAATTCCTAATGGGAGGTATATTATGACAATAAGGAAAGCCCGATATACAGATGCAAATGACTTAAAAGTATTGTACTTTGATTATTTGACACAATTTCCGCCGAAAGAAGAACAGGATATGTCTTTATGGATGCAGACTCTTGATAAGTTTGAGAAAGATGAAAATATGTATTTACTGGTTGCAGAAGAAGACGGAAAAGTCATTTCATCTGTACAAATGGCTATAATTCAAAGTTTAACACATAATGTCAGTCCGTTTGCAGTTGTCGAAAATGTTGTAACACATATAAACTACAGAAATAAAGGGTATGCATCAGCATTATTAGAGCAGGCGACAGAAATCGCCAAAGAACGCAGGTGCTATAAAATCTTTCTTGAAACAGGGTCAAATAAAGAAAGCACATTGAATTTTTATAGAAATAATGGCTTTTTAATAGATGAAAAGCATTCTTGTCTAAAACGATTATAACAGCCCTGAAGAAGGAGACAAATGCAGTGGAGCAGGATAGAAAATGGCAGCTTGAACTGGAAGAATATAGAAAACAGGGAGAACCCGAACGCGCCGAAAAAAGTGCGGCTTGGCAGACTGCGATTGGTCTGCAGGCTGTGGACGGGCTGAAAACTTCGCATTACCTGATGGAGACGGCCAGGGCGCATATCGGAATTTGTTGATGGGAAAGCATCACGAGTTAAAGAACCGGTATCTGCATGTGGATTATACAGGTAGTTATACTCAAAGTGCAAATAAGGAGAAAATAAAGTGCAAAAATTGCACTTTGAACTGCACTTTGGAAGAACTGGCAGTATTACAAATCCCAGTAACGGAATGTCGGATCTGAAAGTTCATGTATTTGGCGCAAGAGTGGAAAGTGAAGCTGCCGAATTTGACGAAAACGAAGTTCAGGGAAAGAAGTGGATACCGAAAAATGAAGTCCTCGATATGCTTAGGGCGAATGAAATTCAATGCGGCGTTTCCATGCTGGCGCTGCTGTATGCCGTTAATTTTTATCTTTTGTAGACACTTCCTTATACTCGCGAGTGCATGTGACTGCCGTTTTTCTGCCCTGCATTATAGAAACGTTCATAAGGTCACTGTCATACAGAAACCTTGTTATACATGACGGCTGGCACAGATAGTTTCATTAACGAGTATAAGCAACAGAAATGAATAAATCGAAACGGAGGAAAGAACAATGGGAGAAAAGCTTACCAGAGAAACAGCGGAAATCATGGACGAAAGGTTCGGATGCGATACCCTGCTGTCCCTTGCCACAGTGGAAGACGGAATTCCCTCAGTGAGAATTGTGAACAGCTTTTATGAGGAGAGAGCATTTTATATTGTCACATACGCCCTTTCCAATAAGATGCGGCAGATCGAAAAGAATCCCACGGTAGCGGTCTGCGGCGAGTGGTTTACGGCACACGGTATCGGAGAAAACCTGGGGCATGTGAGAGCGGAAAAGAATGAGGAAATCATGTCGAAGCTGCGTGCAGTGTTCAGTGAATGGTATGACAATGGACATACAAATGAAGAGGATCCGAATACCTGCCTTCTGCGCATCCGGCTCACGGACGGGGTGCTCTTTCACCATGGGACAAGGTACGATATTGATTTTGCGGCAGAAATCCAGAGCTAATGTGATAAAAATGGCAGCATTATGTAGGTTTTAAGGACGTGTGACGAAATAAATTTGTGGGAGCCTGTTAGGGAAGAAGTGCATATGCCGGCGCTCTTTCCTGTCTGGATCCTGCATGAATGTTGTGTATTTGAAACATGCCACAATTTCTGACGGAAGAAGGAGGGTAAAAATGGAAGCAGAAAGAATAGAAGCCGCCGTAAGCAAAGCAGCAGATTATATCAACAGACTGACCATAGATTCCGAAGTAAATGTGCCGGAAAAGGTACTTAACAGCACAAAGCTGTTTTTCACATGGGATAATGAGAAACGTGCCCCCGGAGGAAAGGATTTTCTGTATGACTACAGTTACTACAATGGCGTAGTAATGGAAGGCTTGTATGACATATACGAAGCGGAGCCGGAGAAGGGGAAAGCATACTATGATTATGTGAAATCCTACCTGGACGGTCTGATGGAGCAGAAGGAGGACGGCAGCTGGCAGCTGAATTTTGAGCGTTCTGGCTATGTGGACTGCCATGGGGCGGACTGTTATAAAACGGCTGCGCTTTTTGAGCGGTTTTCCAGGGGACAGGATGCTTACGGCGAAATCACGGATACTTTATATCGGCATCTGACGGATGAAAATTACGTCAACAGTCTGGGACATACTCCCTGCCTTGAAAATATGCCAAAGGAACTGGGGCATAACTACTGGCATGGCTGGAGGGGAGCGCCCATGTACAAAATCTGGCTGGACGGCATCTACATGCTGCAGCCCTTCCTGTCACACCACGCGGCGAGAATCGGTGACAGGCGGCAGCTGGAGCTGGCGCAGGAGCGCCTGGACTGGGTGGCGGAGACGCTGCTTTCTCCGAATGGAATGTATTATCATGCAGGAAACGGGAAAGAGGATGTGTGCAGGTTTTTCTGGACCAGGGCAATGGGCTGGTACGGTATGGCCATGGTGGATATCATGGAGGTGCTTCCGGAAGAATACCTGGAGAAAAGAAAGGCAGCACTGAAGCTGTTTGTGGACGGCATGCTGAAATATCAGGACGCGGACGGCATCTGGGCGAACCTGGCAGACAAGCCTGCAACGGACACAAACCGTCCTGAGAGCAGCGGAACGGCGATGATGAGCTATATCATTTTAAAAGGCGTCAGGAAGGGCTGGCTGGACGAATCCTACAGGGAGGCCGGGATAAGGGCATTTGTGGGTCTGACGGAGAAAAAGCTGGATGAGAGCGGCCTGAGGGATATTTATCTGAAGGCGGCTGCAAACGGTACCAATAATTATGAAGATACGCGGTATTATCTTACCGACGAAGGAAAGGGAAGCGGGCCGTTTATCATGGCTTATTCGGAGATGCTGTATCTGGATTGAGGGATGTCCGCTTCTGTTCAAGGCTGCCGGAATTTATACTTGCGCTCATTAACATTTGCTAACATAAGGAATTGTCGGAAAATAACTGCTGCAATTGCTTCAGGCAAA
>DKVC01000073.1:22908-23333 GCA_002490995.1 Lachnospiraceae bacterium UBA7188 | reverse complement strand
TATAAATGCGTTCACGAGTATAAACAGGCAGGAGGTATAAAAATGCGTTTTACATATTGTCCCCATTGCGGTGGCAGGCTGATTCAGAAAGAAATAGGAGATGAGGGACAGATTCCTTTCTGTGAAAATTGCAGTGTCCCGCTGTGGGATATGTTTACCACGTCTGTCATATGCGCAGTGGTGAATGAAGAGCGGGAAGTAGCTCTGATTCGGCAGAATTACGTTTCCACGACGAATCATGTATGCGTGGCAGGCATTATGAAACTGGGGGAATCCGCGGAGGAAACCGCTGTCAGGGAGATTAAGGAAGAAACCGGCCTGGATGTGGTGAAACTGGAATACATAAAAAGCTATCCTTATGAAAAGAAGGAGATGCTCATGCTTGGATACAAAGCCATAGTCAAAAAGGCTGATTTTATACTGTC
>DKVC01000073.1:22335-22590 GCA_002490995.1 Lachnospiraceae bacterium UBA7188 | reverse complement strand
GGGGAAGTGGATTCCGCGGTCTGGGTGAAATATGAGGATGCCCTGAGCCTGCTGAGGGAGGGAAGTATTGCATGGCAGCTGGTGAAGGAAGCTATTGGACAGGGGAGCTTTGTGGCGGGAGACCGGTAAGTTTTGTGTGCTGTAAGAGTTTTTACAGGAGATTAACTATTTTTGTAAGGTTTTTGTAAGGTATTAGAAAAATATATTGTCCTTTCAGGGCAAACGGTGTATACTGGTAAAGCTTGGGATGAATAG
>DKVC01000073.1:5882-22060 GCA_002490995.1 Lachnospiraceae bacterium UBA7188 | reverse complement strand
GGTAAAGCTTGGGATGAATAGATTGCAGAAGGTAGATAACAGGTAAAGAAATGAACGATAAAACGTTTACAGTCAAAACCATGACAACAGAAGATTACGAAGGGCTTTATGCTCTGTGGAAAACCATCCGGGGCTTCGGCATGCGCAGCATTGACGACTCTCGGGAGGGGGTGGAGCGTTTTCTCAGACGCAATCCCACTACAAGTGTGGTGGCGGTGGACGGGGAAGGCGCCATTGTAGGCGGTATTCTCTGCGGACATGACGGCAGGCGTGGATGCCTGTATCATGTGTGTGTGAGGGAGGACTGGCGCAGACGGGGGATCGGTAAAGCCATGGTGGTCCACTGCATGAACGCGCTGAAGGAAGAGCAGATCAATAAGGTCAGCCTGATTGCTTTTACCGCTAACGATATCGGAAATGCTTTCTGGAAGTGTATCGGCTGGACAAGGCGGGAAGACTTGAATTATTACGATTTTACGCTGAATGAGGCGAATATTACGGCGTTTAACCGCTGATTATTTTGAATCCAGTCCGTTCCTTCCAGAAAGGAGAAAAAGCATGAGTGAACTGAATGCCCATATCCCCGACATTATGTATTTTTCGTCTCCGCAGGATATTGATACGGGTTATCTTTCGGCGGATATAACAGGTCAGGTTTTTATGTCACCGTGGATCGGCATTTCTTCCTTATTTGTCATCGACAGATTTCAGGATGCGGGGGCATATTTCCAGAAAATATTATCGGAACATAATTTGCAATTGCTATCCAGCCATTATAATATCGACTACGATGAATGGCTGCTCAGCGATGCCCTCCTGGACAGGCCATTAAAGGAAGCCCATTTGAGGCATAATATTGAAGCATTTGCGCATGTGCCGCCCCTGCGCTCCGTCTCGTCAGGGTATATTTACAAATTGGATGTGTCCGGAATCAGGGAAGAATTGAAACTCTATGTCACGGAGGATGCAGACCGGGAGCTTGTGTATACAGGGAAGGAAAGAATTCCCGTGATAGAGAAAATTCCGCATACCATTCAATGGGAATTATCCTACGGAGGCGGACAATCGTGGCTTGGGAAAATTTCTGCCAGGGACATGTCTTCGGGAGAAGTGCGGGAAATTCTTTCATCGGATATAACAGTTCCTGAACATTTGCCAACGTAAATATATAAGAGTGAGCGTCTTCGCAATGGGGAACAAACAACCGGCATACAATAGAAGCGGTGTTTCTATTGTCAAGATTCAATCTGCTCACGAGTATCAACGAAATATAAACACACAGAAAGAGGAACAATATGAAACAGATACAAGGCGGCATAACCGCAGCAAAAGGATTCCAGGCAGCAGGCGTGGAAGCCGCAATCAAATACCGGAACCGGAAGGACATGGCCCTGATTTACAGCGAAGTCCCCTGCGTGGCGGCAGGAACCTTTACCACCAATGTGGTCAAGGCAGCCCCGGTGCTCTGGGATCAGAGAATCGTGAAGGAGTCCCCCTACGTCCAGGCTGTGGTGGTCAATTCCGGCATCGCAAACGCCTGCACGGGAAAGGAAGGATTGGACTGCTGCGCGGCGGAGAGCAGATGCGCGGGAGAACAGCTTGGCATCCCGGAGACTTCCATCCTGGTGGCCTCCACCGGCGTCATCGGCATGCAGATTCCCGTGGACAGGATCACAGAGGGAATCCGAAAACTTGCCGCCGCAAAGTCGGACACCCCGGAAGCGGGAACCGATGCGGCGAAGGCTATCATGACCACAGATACGGTGGAAAAACAAATCGCCGTAACCTTTGAAATTGACGGGAAAACCGTTACCCTGGGCGGCATGTGCAAAGGCTCCGGCATGATTCATCCCAATATGTGCACCATGCTCGGATTCCTTACCACGGATGTGAAGATTTCCGGACGGATGCTGCAGAAAGCCCTCAGCGCGGATGTAGTGGATTCCTTCAATATGATTTCCGTGGACGGGGACACCAGCACCAATGATACACTGCTGATTCTGGCCAACGGACTGGCGGGGAATGAGGAAATCGTTTCCGAAGGAAAGAACTACGATGCCTTCTGTGAAGCTCTCCGCTTTGTCACCACATACCTTGCCCGGAAAATGGCAGGGGACGGGGAAGGAGCCACGGCTCTGTTCGAGACGAAGGTAATCGGCGCCGCTTCCAAAGAGGACGCCCGGACACTGGCGAAATCCGTCATCTGTTCCTCCCTGACCAAGGCAGCCATCTTCGGCCATGACGCCAACTGGGGCAGAATCCTCTGCGCGCTGGGCTATTCCGGGGTACCCTTTGAGCCGGAGAACGTAGACCTCTGGTTCCAGAGCGTAAGCGGCAGAATCCATATCTATGGAAACGGCGTCGCCTGCGATTACAGTGAGGAGGAAGCCACGAAGATTCTCTCCGACTCCGAGGTTACCGTCCTGGTAGACATGCACATGGGCGAGCAGGAAGCCACCGCCTGGGGCTGCGACTTAAGCTATGATTATGTGAAAATTAACGCCGATTACCGAAGCTGAAAAGCTGGCAAATATTTTATACTGCACGCCGGTTAATTTTGCAGTATAAGCCGTGAGTATAGGTGGCTCCAATGCAAAATGCTGAATAACTCATTTTAAGTGTTATGTACAGTATAATGCTTCTGTGTGTAAGCATTATATAGTATTAGTTGTGTAATAAAAGTATTTTGTACTGATCACGGATTCCAGGTTGCCGGATCGCATCAGCGGAAAAAACCGGGCAGAAAGGGACGATGTGATATGAGGAAGACAATAAACAATATACTGAATATCATTATGGGAAGCAGTGTGGGGGTGTGGATAGGCCATGCGCTCTATGTATGCTGGGATTATAAAAAACACCCAGGCCTATATGCCGCGTGGTCTGCTCCGTGGTACAGCAGTATCCTGGTATATGGTGCGGTTGCATTGGTTATCCTGGCAATCTGTTTTCTGATAAAACTTTTTGTCCGCAGGGGCATACAGACGTCAGACTTGTGAGCGCATTGAGTTTTCCCTGCGCAATATTTTCCGGCAGATTCCAGGCGGACAGGCAGATTCCGTTATTTTCCGCCAGTTCCTAAGCAGAAAAATGGTTATAATGAGAAAGGAAGCGATACCCATGGAAAAGGACATGGAAAAAGTACTTCAGAAAGCGGAGGTCCTCATCGAAGCCCTCCCCTATATCCAGCGCTTTAACCGCAAGATTATCGTGGTGAAATACGGCGGCAGCGCCATGAGCAATGAGGAATTACAGAAAAATGTCATAAAGGATGTCACATTGCTGAAACTGGTAGGTTTCAAACCCATTATCGTCCACGGAGGCGGCAAGGAAATCAGCCGCTGGGTAGGAAAAGTAGGAAAAGAATCCACCTTTGTGAACGGCCTGCGTGTGACGGACGAAGAAACCATGGAAATCGCGGAGATGGTTCTCAACAAGGTAAACAAAGACCTGGTTACCATGGTACAGGAGCTGGGGGTGAAGGCAGTCGGGGTCAGCGGCAAGGACGGCGGGCTCCTGCAGGTGGAGAAGAAATACGCAGACGGCCAGGATATCGGCTATGTAGGCGAGATTACCGGCGTAAACCCCAAGGTGCTGTACGATTTACTGGAGAAAGATTTCCTTCCTATCGTAGCACCCATAGGCCTGGACAGCGCTTTCCGGACTTACAATATCAATGCGGATGATGCGGCCTGTGCCATTGCCCGTGCGGTGAAGGCGGAGAAGCTGGCATTCCTGACGGATATCGAGGGCATTTACAAGGATTTCAAGGAGAGACAGGGCTTTATATCCAGGATTACGGCTTCCCAGGCGGAAGAACTGGTTTCCGGCGGTTACATCGGCGGCGGCATGCTGCCCAAGCTGAACAACTGTACCGCTGCCGTGCGGAACGGCGTAAACCGCGTCCATATCCTGGACGGCCGGATTCCCCACTGCCTGCTGTTGGAAATTTTCACCAACCAGGGAATCGGTACCGCCATTGTGGACGACAAGGAAATGGAGCACATGGAAGGAAATACAAATTAGAGCGGAAATTGTTCTGACCGGCGGCAGTAAAGCCGCGAAGGCGTTTTACTCTTTAGTGCCGTCGCGCAGCGACTAAATTAGGAGGATTATTGATTATGAATATGCAGGAATACATCGATGAAGCGGAAGGCGCGCTTCTTCACACTTACAACCGTTACCCGGTTGTGCTGGACAGAGGGGAAGGGGTATACTTATATGATACCGACGGCATCAAATACCTGGATTTCGTCTCCGGCATAGGCGTATTTGCCCTGGGCTACAACAATAAGGAATACAACAGCGCCCTGAAATCCCAGGTCGACAAGCTGCTGCACACTTCCAACTACTATTACAATGTGCCTGCCATCAACGCGGCGAAGAAGCTGAAAGCAGTATCCGGCATGGACAGGGTATTTTTCACCAACTCCGGTGCGGAGGCTGTGGAGGGCGCAATCAAAGCCGCCAGGAAATACGCTTATCTCAAAGATGGCAGAACTGACCATGAGATTATCGCCATGAACCATTCATTCCATGGCAGAACCTTCGGCGCCCTGTCGGTGACCGGAAATCCGAAATATCGGGAACCCTTCGAACCCATGATTGGAAATGTACGGTTTGCCGATCTGAATGACATAGAGAGTGTTAAGGAACAGGTTACCGACAAAACCTGTGCCATTCTTCTGGAGCCGGTGCAGGGGGAGGGCGGAATTCACCCGGCAGATGAGAGTTTCCTGAAAGAAATAAAGGCAATCTGTGAGGAGAAGGATATCCTGTTGATTTTCGACGAAATCCAGTGCGGTATGGGAAGAACCGGGTATATGTACGCATGGCAGCAGTATGGCGTGAAGCCGGATATCATGACCACAGCCAAGGCCCTGGGCTGCGGTGTGCCTGTGGGGGCGTTCCTGATGACGGAGAAGGTGGCACAGAATTCCCTTGCCGCCGGTGATCACGGAACCACCTACGGCGGGAATCCTTTGGTCTGCACGGCCGTGGAGAAAGTTCTTGCTTTATTCGAGGAAAATCATATAACAGAGCATGTAAGGGAGGTTGCGCCTTACCTGGAGAGCTGTCTGGACGGGCTGAAGGAAAAGTATGACTGCATCCTGGAGCGCCGGGGGGCAGGGCTTATGCAGGGGCTGGTCTTTGACCGTCCTGTGAGAGACATCATCAGCCGGGCGCTGGAAGAAGGGCTGATTTTAATCAATGCGGGAGAAAATATCATCCGGTTCCTGCCGCCGCTTATTATTTCGAAAGCAAATATTGACGAGATGATTGATATTCTGGAGAGCTGTATGGAACCGCAGGAAGAGCAGGCGTAGGGGGCAGAATGCATTTTAAAAAGAAGTTGATTGCGGCGGCCGTAGTAGCGGCTATGGCGGCAGGCCTTTTCGGTGTGGGAACCCTGCAGGCCGGAAATGATGAGGAGTCAGGGGAGAGTGCCAGAGTGCTTCTGCCCTGGTCTGCGGATAAAGAGACAATTTATTTCTGGTATTCCGATGAAAGCATGACGAATTTCCTGAACAGCGCTGCCGTTTCTTTCGGGGAGCGGGAGGATGTGAGGGTGATTCCGGTGCTGGTCTCCGACGGGGAATATCTGGAGGCGGTGAACCGGGCGTCCGTTTCCTCCGGGCAGGTGCCGGATGCCTATATTATCAGCAATGATTCGCTGGAGAAGGCAAGCCTGGCGGGGCTGGCTTCCAGGATTGAGGATGTGGGAGGCGTGTGCAATGGGGAGAATTTTCCGGCGGCTGCCCTTTCTGCCGTCACTTATCAGGACATGCTGGTGGGGTATCCTCTTTTCTTTGAGACCAGTGCCCTTGTCTACAACGACACTTATCTGCAGGAATGGGCGTCACAGATTGCAATGAAGGAGCTTTTGGAGGCCGGTGAGCTGGATGAGAATCCGGAGGAGACAGACGGGATTGCAGTGGATGAAGAGCAGCTGGCCGCTCTGCGGGAAAACTATTACAGCCAGGCGATTCCGGCTACGGTGGACGATATTTTGAATATCGCCAATACCTTTGACGTTCCTCTGGGAGTGGACGGCGTCATGAAGTGGGATGTATCCGATATTTTCTATAATTACTGGATGGTGGGCAATTATATGATCGTAGGAGGGGACAGCGGCGATGACCCGGGGATGATCAATATTAACAATCCGGAGACAATCCAGTGCCTGGAGGTCTACAAAGCGCTGAACCAGTTCTTTTTCATAGAATCGGACACGGTGGATTACACTTCTGTAATAGATGATTTCTGTCAGGGGAAGCTGGTCTTTACCATTGCCACAACGGATGTGGTAAAGTGCCTGGAGGACGCGAAGGCGGAAGGAAGCCTGAATTTCGAGTACGGAATAGCGCCCCTGCCCCAGGTGAGCGCGCAGCTGCAAAGCCGCCCCATGTCCGTTACCAATGCGGTGGCGGTGAACAGCTATTCGGAGCATGGGGCGCTGGCGAACCGTTTCGCGGCTTATCTGGTGACGGAATGTGCGGATTCCATGTATGACATGACCGGCAAAGTGCCGGCGTATCTGGGAGCAAACGCAGACAACGGGGCGCTGCAGATTTTCAAGATGGAATATGCGGACAGCATACCGCTTCCGAAAATGATGGAGACCGGGAATTTCTGGCTTCAGCTGGAGGGATTGTTCTCAAAGGTATGGAACGGCGCCGACGTGACAGCACTGGTGCAGGAACTGGACGGAACCATTTCGGAGCAGGTCAGTGCTGCAGGTAAGTGAGTCAGGAAGGTTTCCAGACGGACAAATGTATAAACTCGTGAGCACAGTCATTTACCGGTTTTTGCCCCTGGTTATGTAGAAGTGCCCACTCGTTATACATTTATACTGCATACCGCCAGGATTTGCATGGGTGCCTTTGGGAAAATATCTGGCTGGCGGTCTGCAGTCGGGTTGTGCTGCAAATTTAACCGGCGTGCAGTATATGTTGGCAAATGTTATAGAGCATGGGTATAAATTTCCAGTCACAGGATACACTGAAAGACAAGGAGCCGTATGAGATGCAGAATTTCGGTTCCTGAAAGGAAGGTGCAGCCTATGATTGGATTTTTTATTGCCCTGATTTCCGGGGCGCTGATGAGTGTACAGGGGGTGTTCAACACTCAGGTGACGAAATCTTCCAGTATCTGGACGGCAAGCGCATTTGTGCAGCTGACGGCGCTGTTCGTCTGCCTGGGCGCCTGGGTCTGTACGGACAGGAGTAATCTGATGAACGTATTTACGGTGCAGCCGAAGTATATGCTTCTGGGAGGGGCAATCGGCGCTTTTATCACTTATACCGTAATTAAGAGCATGGACATGCTGGGACCTGCCAAAGCGGTCATGCTGATTGTGGTGGCGCAGCTGGCAGTGGCTTATATCATTGAGCTTTTTGGCTGGTTCGGAGTGGAGAAGCAGCCCTGGGAGTGGCGCAAGGCCCTGGGGATGGCAGTGGCAGTGGCCGGCATCATTATTTTCAAGTGGAAATGAACCGGGCAGGGGATGATTTGTTCCCCTGCCACTTCTTCCAGCGTTTTTATTGCCCCCAAAAAGAACTTTTTTCTTTTCCGCACCCGCTCAGGAAAACAGAGTCCAACAGCACAGTTGCCGCAGACAGGAGTGACTTGCCAACAGGCTATGCAGAGAAAGATTCTGGAAAGAACCTGCGAAATTTGTTTACAACCGCCGTTTACAATCAGAAAGACCGCCGGCAGAGCTCAGGGCTCCTGCGCCTTAAAATGGCCGTAGTAGTAAAACGCGGCAGCCTTTAAAACGACAGCCAGAACCAAAATGGCAAAGACAGAGTAGAAAGCAGCCATATCAAATAAGGAAGCAGTGAAGTTCATAAACATCAAAAAGACCAGAAGAATATCCATCACCGTTCCGCCGCTTTTATCGTGCAGGTACCGGTTGCGCTCATCCTGCTCGGTCAGCATCTGTTCCTTCAGCAGCATTCGGTTTTTCAGCAGTTTTTTATTGTATACAATTCTGGAGATGACATAGATCATCCCGCCGAAAAAAATCAGGCGGCTGACGTCCTGGGCCAGCTGTGTCATAATCCTGGAATCACCGCCTCCCAGCTCTACAAGGAGGGCCATGTAAGCCACCATGGAAATCAGGAGCAGATACAGCAGGCGGATTCTCCTTCTGATTCGGTCGGTATAGGTTATGTTTCTAGATTTTAGCATAGGCTTCGTCCTCCTTCTTCTTATTTTCTTCCAGGCAGCACAGATCCTCTATGGTGGTGTGAAATAACTGTGCCATTCGGTAAGCCAGCATCAGAGATGGCTTATACAGCTCTTTTTCTATGGAGATGATGGTTCTGGCGGAAACATGGACGGCATCGGCGAGCTGCTGTTGGGTCAGCCCGGCGGCAATACGCAGTTCCTTGACTTTTGTTTTCATGTTCCATTTGTTCCTTTCGGCTGCGGTGCGATATGTAAAGCATACTCGGCTGCGGTGCGATATGTAAAGTATACTCGGCTGTGGTGCGATATGTAAGGTATTTTCGGCTGGGTGCGATACGCAGGGTACTTTGGCGGTGGTTTGTAGTATTTGCGCAGTACCGTTCAGGGCGGTTGGTGTATTTGGATAATAATATGAAATAAACTTCATGTGAAGCTAACCTCATATTAGCGCACAACAAACATTTTGTCAAGGTGAAATATAAAATGGAGCAAAATGAAATAAAATAGGGTTGTGAAAACATAGACATTTTCCATAAATTCATGATACAATCAGGATGGTACTAACACTTCCTTATACTGCACATCGAAAGGATCTGCAGTTCCGCCGCCTCACCGAAAGGGCAGAAGGCTGTTCAGGATTGTTTTTGAAATCAAAAGAAAGTAGGGCAGGACTATGAAATATTCAAAACAGGAAGTAATACAATATGTCCAGGAAGAAGATGTGAAGTTTATCCGGCTTGCATTCTGCGATGTGTTCGGCAGGCAGAAAAATATCTCCATTATGCCCCAGGAGCTCCCGCGGGCTTTTGAGTACGGCATTGCGATTGATGCTTCGTCCATTGCCGGATTCGGAGATGAAGCTCATTCCGACCTGTTTCTGCATCCGGAACCGGAGACGCTGACGCTGCTTCCCTGGAGACCGGAGCATGGCAGGGTGGTGCGCATGTTTTCATCCATATCCTATCCGGACGGTAAGCCTTTCGAATGCGATACGAGGAATCTGCTGAAGACAGCAGTGGCTGAGGCGGAGAAGCTCGGTTATGAGTTTTCTTTCGGAGCGGAGCAGGAGTTCTATCTTTTCATGCTGGATGAAAATGGGAAAAAAACGAAAATTCCTTATGATGAAGCCGGTTACATGGACATCGCTCCCGAAGACAGAGGAGAAAATATCAGGCGGGAAATCTGCCTTACTCTGGAGCAGATGGGAATATGGCCGGAGAGTTCCCATCATGAGGAAGGGCCTGGACAGAATGAGATTGACTTTCGGTATTCTGACGCGCTGAAGGCGGCAGATGATGCAATGACATTCCGGACGGTGGCAAAGACCGCCGCGCACAGGAACGGGCTTGCCGCTGATTTCGGGGCGAAACCGCTTGAGGGACAGCCGGGAAACGGCTTCCATATCAATGTGTCCGTGAAAAATGTGAGCGGTAAGGAGAACAGGGATTTATTTCATAATGTCATAGCGGGCATTCTGGAAAAGAGCAGGGATATGACGCTGTTTCTGAACCCCACAGAGGCGTCTTACCAAAGGCTCGGACAGAATAAAGCACCGATATATATATCCTGGTCTCATGAGAACCGTTCTCAGCTGGTGAGGATTCCGGCAGCCGAGGGAGAGTACCGCCGTGTGGAGCTTCGTTCACCGGACCCGGAGGCCAATCCTTATCTGGCATTTGCGCTGATTATATATGCGGTTATATATGGAATTGAATACGGATATACGAAAGAACTGCCCCCGGCGGCGGATTTCAATTTGTATAAGGCGGATGCGGCAGTGCTGGAGCAGTATGACAGGTTGCCCCTGAGTCTGGAGGAGGCGCGTGATGCAGCCCGGAGCAGCAGGTTCATTACGCAGCATATGCCTGAACCTGTGCTGGACAGCTACTGCGGCAAAACCTGACCCGGCAGATGCCGTAAGCGGCTGGGAACGGACAGAAAAACAAGTTATGCCTGCGCTCAAAAACATTTGCCAACGTGAATGTATAACGAGTGAGCGCTTCTGTGATGTAGGACAAAAGAGCGGCAAATGAGTGCGCTCACGAGTATAGTGTGCATGTTCCGGAGGAAATCAGATGACTGGGAACCTTGGAACAGCGCGGAAATGAGGAGGAAGATGAGTCTGGAACAACGAGGATACAGCGTCCTTGTCGCCTCGGCGTCAGGGAGTTTTAACGATGCTTTATCGCCATTGCTTTCCGAAGCCGCCATTTCTTCAGTCCATACTGTCGCAAATGTATCTGCCGCGAAGAGAATGTTCGCCGAGAGAAGCGTTGATTTTGTGATGATTAATTCGCCTTTGCCGGATGAGCCGGGAATCCGTTTCGCTATTGACGCATGCAATGCGAACAGTACGGTGGTTCTGTTGATTGTCAAAGCGGAACATTATATCGGAATTTATGATAAAGTGGTTGCCTACGGAGTCTTCGTACTGTCAAAGCCCATATCCAGGCAGGCGCTGGGGCAGGCGCTGCGCTGGATGGTCAGTGCCAGGGAGCGGCTGCGGCGGGTGGAGAAGAAGTCCCTGTCCATCGAAGAAAAGATGGAAGAAATCAGAATTGTCAACCGTGCAAAATGGCTTCTGATCAGTGAACTGAAGATGGATGAGCCCCATGCCCACCGGTATATTGAGAAACAGGCCATGGATATGTGCATTACCAAACGGCAGGTGGCGGAGGAGATTATTAAAACTTATTTGTGACAGGATAGGTGTGCAGTATAAATCGAAGCGAAAGGCAGCAGGATAGTATAGTTTGTAAAGATCAGGATCAAAATAAGAGAACTCTAAGAAAACATTAAGAAATGACAGGCACAATCCTATTGAGAGGAATCTCAGGAATATGATATAATGTAATTGTGGTTGCATTTTGTACCATATTTGATTACCGGGAGCTGCCTTTGCTTCCTGATCCAGATAAAATTAAATTCGAAAACAGAGGTATTATTTTGAATATACGAAAAAACAGGCGTGGAGAAAATTTGATTCCTCTGGAGAGGAGCCGCAGAACAATACAGTTGGAAAAGAGAGGCCGCAGATTGATGCGTCATGTTATTCCTTCCCGCATTTTTGCCGTCCTGGGCATTGTATGCATTCTCTACTGCGGAGGTATCGCTGTGGCGGGGTTCGGGACATGGTTTTTCCTGATCTGGGGAGGAATCGGCATCTTTTTTCTGCTTTTGAGTGCCATATTTCACAATGAGAAACTGATGACAGCAATTCCGGGATGGATCAAAGGGATATGCACAGGTATTTTTTTTGCCGCACTGCTTTTATTTTGCGGCGTGGAGGGCCTGATTCTGAGCCGGTATCATGCGCAGGCTGCTCCGGGGGCGGATTATGTGGTGGTGCTGGGGGCACAGTGGAAATCCACAGGACCCAGCGAGGTACTGCGCAGGAGGCTGGTTCAGGCAGTCGATTACCTGGACCATAATCCGGATGCGAAGGTGATCGTATCCGGAGGGCGGGGGGAGAATGAGATTATGACGGAAGCTGCCGGAATGCGCGATTACCTGGTGAAGATGGGAATCGAGGAAGGCCGTATCCTGGTGGAAGACCGGTCGTCAAATACGTACGAAAACCTGGTATTCAGCGGGCAGCTTCTGGACAGGCAGCAGGACAAAGTAGTGATTGTAACCAACAATTTTCATATGTTCCGCGCCCTCAGCATCGCAGAAAAGCAGGGGTATGCCCATGCGGAGGGTCTGGCAGCCGGTTCGCTTCCCGCAATGGCGCCAAATAACCTGCTGAGAGAATTTCTGGGGGTATTAAAGGATTTCTGGGTGGGAAATCTGTAGAGCCGAGGCATGTTGGAATACGGGAAAATATTGAAAAGGTTCAGGTGAGCCGTTTGGGTTTGGAGGAGAGACAATGGATATCAATGTGGGAGACGTAGTGAGATTAAAAAAGCAGCATCCCTGTGGGAGCAAAGAATGGGAAGTATTGCGTTCGGGGGCAGATTTTCGGCTGAAATGCAGGGGCTGCGGCCATCAGATAATGATATCCCGCCAGCTTCTGGAGAAGAGTGTGAGGGAAATTTTGTGATGTAAGGCATGATATAAGCGGGAAATAGGTGAAATAAGCGGAAAACAGTCAAAATAGTACTTGAAATTGCAGGAAATTTATGTTATCATGTATCCTTGTGATGAATCAAATTCCTTGCTCGCATCAGGTGCGGGCCAGAGACCAAAAGGAGGTAACAAGCATGAACAAGTATGAATTGGCTGTAGTCGTGTCTGCCAGAATTGAAGATGAAGAGAGAGCGGCTGTTGTTGACAGATGCAAAGCTCTTATTGAGAGATTTGGCGGCGTCATCACAGAGGTGGACGATTGGGGCAAGAAGAGGCTTGCCTATGAAGTCCAGAAGATGAAAGAAGCTTTCTACTACTTCATCAGATTCGATGCAGAGAGCACTGCTCCCATCGAGATTGAGAGCCGTATTCGTATCATGGACAATGTAATCAGATATCTGATTGTCAGACAGGACGAGGCTTAAATTAGAAAGCGAGAGTCGAATATGAATAAAGTAATTCTTATGGGACGTTTAACAAGGGATCCGGAGGTGCGGTATTCACAGGGAGCAACCCAGACCGCAGTAGCACGTTTTTCCATCGCGGTGGACAGGCGCTTCAAGCGTGAAGGAGATCCGGAAGCAGATTTCTTTAACTGTACTGCATTCGGCAAGCAGGCTGAATTTGTTGAGAGGTATCTGCACAAGGGAATCAAGATTGTAGTATGCGGCAGAGTCCAGAATGATAATTACACCAATAAGGAAGGACAGATGGTTTACAGTGTCCGCATCATGGTGGATGAGATTGAGTTTGCCGAGAGCAAGAACGCATCCGGCGGAAATGCGTATGGTGGGAATTCGTACGGCGGGAATGCCGGCGGATTTAGCGGTAACGGGGGCGGTTTTAATAACGGCGGTTATCAGGGAGGCAGCAGCGCTCCTGCACCGTCCGGTGCCGGGGATGGCTTTATGAACATTCCGGACGGCATTGATGAGGAACTGCCGTTTAATTAAGGTTTTGGGTTGGTTTGTATAAATTTGATTATGTATGACAGGAGGCAGCGATATGGCTTACAATAAAGCAGAGAAATCCGATGGCCCTATCAGGAAGAGGGGCGGGGTCCGCAGGAAGAGGAAGGTTTGTGTATTCTGCGGTAAGGACAATGTAATTGATTACAAGGATACCAATAAGCTGAAGAGATATGTTTCCGAGAGGGGTAAGATTCTTCCCCGCCGTATCACCGGCAACTGCGCAAAGCATCAGAGAGCCCTGACGGTTGCAATCAAGAGGGCACGTCACGTTGCATTGATGCCTTATGTTCAGGACTAAGCTCCGGACAGTGTGATAGGGGAATGTCTATGACAATCCCCTGGAAATAGCTGTGGCAATTCCAGGGAAATGCGATAGCGTTTTCAAGGGATTGCGATAGCATTTTCAAGGAAATGCGATAGCATTTCCTTAGACCGGAAGAGAAGGCCAGCTGTCTGGAATGGCAGTTGGCTTTTTGTATAAAATCGCATCTTTGTTCTCGGCAGAATGAATTTTCTACAAAACATTTCCATTTTAGACAAATTAAATTGTAGCATAGTTCAGAAGAGTATGCTATAATATTCTGTGGACAGGTTTCATCTGCGTGCCGGTTTACAGTAATCTATACTCATGTGCAAAACATGTGCCAGCATAAAAGTATAACGAGTGAGCGTTTCAATGCCCCGGAACAGAAAACGGCGATGAACGCGCTTGCGAGTATGAAATGAGGAAGAAACAGCAGAGTGAAATCTGAAGCTCTGCGAGGTATCCATATGAAAAAGAGAATAAAGTTGAAGGGCCGCATCAGGACGTATATACAGTTCAGTATTTATCTGGGTATACTTCTCAGCGTGGTAGATGCAGCCGTGTTCGTGATTGATCTGCGGGCAGGTGCATTTTTAGCCGGATATATTATATTTTATTTTGCAATTACATTGTCTTTGTACTTTTATAACAAGCCCGTTATTATGAACGAGCTTATCAGCTTTGCCACCGAATACGGGCAAATCCAGCGCAGGCTGCTGCGGGAGATGGATCTGCCTTATGCGTTGCTGGATGACAGCGGCAAGGTAATGTGGACAAATGCTGCCTTTGAGAATGTTGTTCATCAGCCGAAGGGATATAAAAAATCCATCACATCTCTGTTCCCGACCATTACCCGAGACCGTCTGCCGGATAACTGCGGGGTGGATGAGGCACAATATGAGCTTGAATATGAGGGAAACGAGTATGTGGCGAAGTTCAGAAAGATTTCCCTGGAGGAAATGGCAGAGCACAGCGATATGATAGAGGCGGAAGGGTACCAGGGATACCTGACGGCGGTCTATCTGTATGACGAAACCGCACTTCGGATTGCATTGCGCGAGGTGGATGACCAGAGCCTTGCTGTGGGTATGATCTACCTGGATAATTACGACGAGGCTCTGGACGGGGTAGAGGAAGTACGCCGTTCCCTGCTGATTGCACTGATTGACAGAAAGGTTAATAAATATATTTCTGCACTTGACGGTATCTGTAAGAAGCTCGAGAAGGACAAGTATCTGGTCATTATGCGCAAACGCATGGTGGCGCAGCTCCAGGAGTCGCGTTTTGACCTTCTGGAAGAAGTGAAGATGGTCAATATCGGAAACGAGATGGCTGTGACCATCAGTATAGGGGTAGGGCTTGACGGCCTGTCTTATGCACAGAATTATGAATTTTCACGCAACGCCATAGATCTGGCATTGGGACGCGGCGGTGACCAGGCTGTGATCAAGACACCTGAGAGTATTACATACTATGGTGGCAAGAGTCAGCAGGTAGAGAAGAATACCCGTGTGAAAGCAAGAGTGAAGGCACAGGCACTGCGGGAGATTATTACCAGCAAGGATCAGGTGCTGGTGATGGGACACAGGATGCCGGATGCGGACAGCTTCGGCGCGGCCGTGGGAATATACAGGATTGCGCTGACACTGGGACGAAAGGCGCATATTGTTTTGAATGAGGTAATTCCGGCGATACAGCCTACGGTGGAGCTGTTCGGAAGCAATCAGGAGTATGGGGATATGATTATCGGGAACCAGCAGGCTGTAGAGGCGGCGGGAAGCAATACAGTGCTGGTGGTGGTGGATGTCAATAAACCGTCCATTACAGAATGCCCGGAGCTGTTAAAATACTGTAAATCGGTGGTAGTTCTGGATCATCACAGGCAGGGTACGGAGACCATAGAAAATGCAACGCTTTCCTATGTGGAGCCATATGCGTCTTCAACCTGTGAGATGGTGTCTGAAATACTGCAGTATATTTATGACAATATCAGAATTCGGCCTGAGGAAGCGGACTGTATGTATTCTGGTATCATGATTGACACGAATAATTTTATGATAAAGACCGGAGTGCGCACCTTTGAGGCAGCCGCATTCCTGCGCCGCAGCGGTGCGGATGTGACCAGAGTGCGCAAGCTTTTCAGGGAGGATGCGCAGGGGTATAAAGCGAAAGCAGATGCAGTCAGCCAGGCAGAAATTTATAAGCAGTATTTTGCGATTTCCATCTGTACGGCAGACGACCTGCCCAGTCCTACCATCATAGGCGCTCAGGCAGCTAATGAGCTGCTGAATATCAGGGGGATTAAGGCCAGTTTTGTATTGACGGACTATCAGGGTAAAATTTATATCAGCGCCCGTTCCATAGACGAAGTGAATGTACAGTTGATCATGGAGCGTATGGGCGGCGGAGGACATCTGAATACTGCAGCGTGCCAGATGGAAGGTACGGGCATTATCGAAGCCATCGGCGTTCTGAAGCGCACCATTGACAGCATGCTGGAGAAGGGCGAAATCTGACAAAACCATATATACTCGTGAGCGCATTCCTTTTCCGCTCTTCTGTTCTGCATTGCGGCAGCGCTCACTGGTTATACATTTATACTGCAGACCGCCAGGATTTACAGTGGTGTCCCCGGGAAAGTA
>DKVC01000073.1:0-5682 GCA_002490995.1 Lachnospiraceae bacterium UBA7188 | reverse complement strand
TCTAAAAGTCACTGCTTAAGGCAGTGACTTAGTCGGGTTGCACTGCAAATTTAACCGGTGCGCAGTATACATTGGCAAATATTTTGAACGCGAGTATTTATTCTGTCAGGCAGGCCGCAATGTATGATAAGGAGATACGGACAGAGGACGGAATGAAAGGATCAAAGCAAACAGGAAAGAAGGGATTTTACTATGAAAATAATATTGTTACAGGATGAGAAAAAGCTGGGGAAGAAGGGGGACATAATCGAAGCCAGCGAGGGATACGCAAGAAATTATATACTGCCGAAAAAGATCGGTGTGGAAGCTACCGCGAAAAATTTAAATGATTTAAAGCTTCACAGGGCAAATGAGGACAGGCTGGCAAAGGAACAGCTGGACGCCGCGAAGACGCTGGCAGCAGAGCTGGAGTCGAAACAGGTCGTTGTAAAAATCAAGTCGGGGGAGGGCGGCAGGGCTTTCGGTTCCGTGTCGAGTAAGGAAATCGCGGCCGCCTGCAAGGAACAGCACAATATAGAGATTGATAAGAAGAAAATTCAGCTTCAGGAGAATCTGAAGAATTTCGGTTCCTATGAAGTCAGCATCAAGCTTCATCCCCAGGTGGCTGCAAAGCTGACAGTGAAGGTTGAGGAGAGTTAAAAGACGTAAGCAGGAAGATATTTTTGCTTATAGAATCGCTGACAGTGATGAATGGTGACTACTTAAGGGTGTGATTTCATGGAAGAAAATGTACTGAAAAGGATACTGCCTCATAATCTGGAGGCAGAGCAGTCCGTGATTGGTTCCATGCTGATGGACAGCGATGCCATTGTGACAGCTTCCGAGCTTTTGTCGGGAGAAGACTTTTATAATAAGCAGTATGGAATCCTGTTTGATACAATATGTGAGTTGAATGAAAGCGGAAGTCCTGTGGATCTGGTGACATTACAGGAGCGTCTTCGCATGAAGGATGTACCGCCTGAGGTCAGCAGTCTGGAATTTATCAGAGAAATTCTCGCTGCACCGATTACATCTGCACACATCAGGCGATATGCTCAGATTGTATCGGAGAAAGCCACACTGCGCAGGCTGATCCGGTTGAATGAAGAGATTGCCAATACCTGTTACAGCGGTAAGGAAACGTTGGATTACATATTGGAAGATACTGAAAAACGTGTCTTTCAGTTGGTGCAGAGAAAAAGCACGGATGGCTATGTCCCGATCCGGCAGGTAGTCATGAACGCAATGGACAAGATTGAGTTCGCGGCGAAGAATAAAGGCAGTGTTACGGGGATTCCAACTGGTTTTCTGGATCTGGACTACCGTACAGCGGGAATGCAGCCTTCAGACCTGATTCTGATAGCTGCCCGTCCTTCCATGGGCAAGACGGCTTTCGAATTGAATATTGCTCACTATGTGGCGTTTAAAAAGAACCTTACACTTGCAATCTTCAGTTTGGAAATGAGTAAAGAACAGCTTGTGAACCGTATGTTCTCCATGGAATCGAATGTAGATTCTCAAAAACTGCGTACGGGGCAGATGAATGACCAGGAGTGGGAACGGCTGATTGAGAGTGCCGGTGTCATAGGAAAATCTTCCCTGATCATTGACGATACACCTGGTATCACTATTGCGGAGCTGCGCTCTAAATGCCGCAAATATAAATTAGAGCATGACTTGTCCATGGTCATCATAGATTACCTGCAGCTGATGACAGGCAGCGGGAAAGGTGATTCCAGGCAGCAGGAAATATCAGATATTTCCCGCTCTCTGAAGGCATTGGCGAGAGAACTGAGTGTACCTGTAATTGCATTGTCACAGCTTTCCCGGGCAGTGGAGCAGAGGCCGGATCATCGTCCCATGCTGTCTGATCTGCGTGAGTCCGGAGCTATTGAGCAGGATGCCGATGTGGTTATGTTCATATACCGGGATGAATATTACAATCATGATTCGGAGAAGAAAGGAATTGCAGAGATCATTATAGCAAAACAGAGAAATGGACCTATCGGTACGGTGGAGTTGGCCTGGCTGCCGGAATATCAGCGTTTCGTCAATCTGGAGCACAGGCAGACGGATTGAATGGTGAAGAAGGGCAGGCAGCTATACCGAAGAAAATTGATCCTGAGTTACGAAAGAGAATGAGTGTATTTGCTCATTCTTTTTTATTGGTAGCAATAGAAACCTCGCAAAGCGTGGATTTTATTGTTTGCAGGCTTGACAGGAAATCTGAAAGTGAATGCGTCAGCATATATAGCGGGCAGGTCTGCAGAAGGAGGAGAAAATGGAAAACTATCTGCTTATTTCGGATGCTGCAAAAGAAGTAAAAGTGGAGAGTCATGTTCTGAGGTATTGGGAGGACGAACTGCATCTTCCCATAAAACGAAATGAACTGGGACATCGCTATTATACGGCGGAGGATGTAGAACGTTTTAAACAGATTAAAGGAATGAAAGAGAGGGGCCTGCAGTTGAAGGCGATTAAAATGATTTTAAGGGACGGAAAGCTGGATGTATTACCGACAGAGGAAGGCAGAATGAAAGAAACAGGAGCGCAGGAGTCGGCAAAGAATCCGGCGCAGGCAGGGATGCAGGAGGGTTCGGACAGGGAATCTGCAAAGGCATATCAGAACGCCATGGGATGGAACACGGCGGAGGATTCCGGCGCCAGATCTGCAGGGCGTATGGCGATTGACATTATTCCGAATAAGAATGTCCGGCAGGAGGTCACACAGGAGTCCAGGGAGGACAAGTCCAGGAGACTGCAGTGGCTGCTGCAGCAGCTGATAAGACAGACCCTGCAGGAAAATAACGGAGAGCTGTGCCGTGAGATACGGGAAAGTGTGGTCAAGGAACTTGACTATCAGTTTCGTATGCAGGAGGAGAGAGAGGAGGAAAGAGATAAAATGCTTGCCCGGCGGGACGAGGAACATTTCAGGAAAATGGACGAGCTTTTGCGGAAAAAGGTAAAGCGATCCGGGAAAATAAAAGCAGATAAAAATGCGGAAAAGCAGGAAGCGGAAGAGAACGGTCAGAATGCAGCAGAAGAAGAGGAAAAAGAGGCGAAGGAGATGAAAGAGGCGAAAGCGAAAAAGAAAAGGCGCTTCTTTTGAAGAAGCGCCAGGGGCTTTAGCCCTGAGAGATAGCTCCGGCAGGGCACTGTCCTGCGCATGCGCCGCACTCAATGCACTTATCGGGATCGATTTCGAACTTGCCGTCGCCCATGCTGATAGCGCCTACAGGGCACTGGGACTCACATGCTCCGCATCCTACACAAGATTCGCTGATTACGTATGCCATAATAATATCCTCCTTATGATTGAAAAATTAATTTTCTCTGGGGGCATTTTCTGCCCTTCTCTTTTTGATTCCGTCAAGGATTGCTTTCTTTTTGTCGAGAAGTATGTCCTTATCCATGGGCGGAACCCCTTTCAGCCGGTACTCCATCCCCAGGCTCTCGTACTTCTTCTCACCCATGGTGTGATAAGGCAGTACGTCCAGAGCCTTCAGATTGGCAAACTGCCCTATGAAATAGCCCAGGTCGAACAGATATTTCTCATCGTCCGTAATGCCGGGAACGACTACATGCCGAATCCACATATCCACATGCTTTTCGTTCAAATATGCGGCGAATTTCAGAATGTTCTCATTGGGCTGCAAGGTAAGCTCTCTGTGCTTCTCCGGGTCGATATGCTTGATATCCAGCATCACCAGGTCTGTCAGCGACATCAGCTTATCCAGCTTCTCCACCAGAGGAGCATTGTCCGGATTATAAGCAATACCGGAGCTGTCTATGCAAGTATGGATGTTTCTTTCTTTGGCCAGTGTGAACAGTTCGGTAACAAAATCAACCTGCATCAGGGGCTCGCCGCCGGTTACGGTCAGGCCGCCGCCGTTTGCGTAAAATGCCTCGTTTTTTTCATACTGTTCAATGATGTAGGACGGTTCCATGAGAGTGCCGCCGTTCATGTCCCAGGTATCAGGATTATGGCAGTAGGCGCAGCGCATGGGACATCCCTGTACAAACACAACAAATCGTGTACCGGGACCGTCAACGGTTCCAAAGCTTTCTAATGAGTGAATTCTTCCCTGCATAAAATTATACCACACTTTCTGTGCTTCGGGGTTTTACCCCACTTACTGAAAGCCCCGGGAAGATGCAGGAATTGTCGAAGACACTTCCCTGCTCCCCGGGGCCCCTCAGGTCAGCCCGTTTTGTCAGATGGATTCATGGAAAGTACGGGAGATAACGTCAGCCTGCTGCTCGGGAGTCAACTTGATGAAGTTAACTGCGTATCCGGATACACGGATGGTCAGCTGAGGATAGTTCTCCGGATGCTTCTGAGCGTCCAGAAGCATATCCTTGTTCAGCACGTTTACGTTGAGGTGATGGCCGCCCTTTGTAGCATAGCCGTCAAGTAAATTAACAAGGTTATCAACCTGTGCAGTATTTGTTGCCATAATGTTTTTCCTCCTTAAAATAATTATATAATTGTGAATGGTTAAAAATGCTGTCTGTTTCAAAGAACTGGATAATAAGGAAATTGTATCAGTTATTTCCTGACAATTCCTAATGATAATCGTCCAGTCCCTGCTCAAGAGTAGGGACACTGCAGGCCATCGGTGTCCTGGAACAATCCGTACAGCCCATTGTCTGAACATTTTTTGACTCGTCAACCTTTTCGTCGCAGTCCACATTTACGTGGCCTACGCCTTTTGCCATGCCGGAGTCCAGCATATTGATAAGGTCTTCGATTCTCTTGTCCTCGTCCATGGTGCCTCCTTCTTTATGTCCGCAGGCAGCAGATGGAAATTACGGAAAATTTCCGGCATTCCGATGCTGCCTGCGGATAGGTTGTTTGCAGGTTTTATTTCAAATCAAGTTCGATATCAGTGACATCGTAAATCCTGCGAGTCTTATTTCAAATCAAGTTCGATGTCACCGGAGAATACTTTGTCTTCCTTGCCCAGAGCGCCAGGGATGATGGTGAAGGTATTGGAGATACCATCCTGTGCATCATTGAACGGAAGCTTGGATACAGAAGACAGGGACGCAACTGCACCGTGGGTATCACGGCCGTGCATCGGGTTAGCACCGGGTGCGAAAGGCTGGCCTTTCTTACGTCCGTCAGGTGTGTTACCGGTAGCCTTACCATAGGTTACATTGGAAGTGATGGTAAGGATAGAGGTTGTAGGAACACCGTCTCTGTAGGTGTGATGTCTTCTGATCGCGGTCATGAACTTGTGAACGATCTCCTGAGCGATCTCATCTACGCGGTCGTCGTCGTTACCATATTTCGGGAAGTCACCGGTTGTCTTGAAGTCAACGATGATACCGTCCTCGTCTCTGATCGGCTCAACCTTCGCATATTTGATAGCGGAGAAGGAGTCAGCCACGATGGAGAGACCTGCAACACCTGTTGCGAAGTAACGCTTAACGTTCTTGTCATGAAGAGCCATCTCTGCTCTCTCATAGCAGTATTTGTCATGCATATAGTGGATGATGTTCAGTGTATTTACATACACGTCTGCCTGCCACTCCAGCATATCAGTGAACTTATCCATTACATCGTCGTAATCCAGCACATCGCCGGTAACAGGACGATACTTGGGACCAACCTGTTTCTTGGTAACTTCGTCGATACCGCCGTTCAAAGCGTACAGCAGGCACTTTGCAACGTTAGCACGAGCGCCGAAGAACTGCATT
>DKVC01000177.1:4345-5777 GCA_002490995.1 Lachnospiraceae bacterium UBA7188 | reverse complement strand
CATCTGCATCGCATTCTGTTGCAGTATCATCAACGGCAGAGGTAATTGTTTTTTCTTCTGTCCGGATTGGTTTGAATGGCATACAGCTGCACCCGTTTTATACTGTTTTCTGCAAAGTTTAATTTTATCATTCCAAAAACACCAGAACAACCTATTTGCCGCAGACGGTTTTCTAAATGACGTGAAATGTCCGGGCATTGCAAAATCCACCTAAAAGAAGGTCGAATTTTTATCATACCCGGACATCCCAAAAATTTATGAAGTCTATTTAATTCAGCGCATGCCTGCAATAAGATCGGACAGCCAGAAATGCAAACAGGGGGATTTCAATCACACAGGCTCCAATCATGGCATACGGCGTCCAGACGGACAGCCCTGCCAGGTTCAAAAACTGGAAGTCCGTAATTGCGTAGAGCACGCTCGCCTGAATGCTGGTTCCGCTGGCGGGCAGAATGCTGCAAAGCCATGTACCCAGCGCACCCGGCGCCGTCATGGAAATGACCACCGGGGCAATACAGAATACCAGCGATGACGCCAGAGATGACACCGTGGTCCTGCATCTGGCGGAAAGAAACAGCGTAAAGCTCACAGAAGCCAGAACCGAAAGCAGGCCAGAGGCAGCAAAAAGAAACTGAAGGCCTCCTATGTCCATGTCTGCCAGGGTCACAATGGAATACATCATCTGAACAGATGTCCGGGTACATTCCCATCCGAACAAACTGCCTGCCGCCAGAATATGTACGGCGACGCAGATCACGAATGCAGCTGTACTGATCAAAAGAGCGGCAAACAGCTTTGCCATGCCAAGTGAAACCATGCCATACCGGGTACAGCGCAGGATATCGTCCGCGCCGGACTGATAATCGGCGGAAAATACCGGCGCTGCAATGACCACACAAAACAGCAGCACCAGAAAACCCATAATATTCTGATAGTCCAGAACTGTGGAGTTCATGCCCGGATAGACCTCAAACGGTTTTTCTACATTCCGGTACATTTTTATCGCTTTGCCTTGCGCCCCGGGGCTGTCCGGCTGTTCCATCGCCATCAGGGAGGTGATCCGGGCCTCGCAGACGGAATAGTAATCGTCAATCTGTTCCGGATCGATTTCCATAATCGCAGGAGCCATCCCGGTATCCGGATCCGCAAAGGCCTCTTTTACACCATGGAGCAGAGGGGCAATGGGTAGGATTTCCCGCTCATAGACGCCTTCCGGCAGGTCATAAGATTCCGTCACGCCGTAGGATGACAGACATGCCTGATAGGTTTCCACAGCCTCCCGCACACGCTGCGGGGTAACGATTCCGGCGGCATCCGCCTGCCGTTCTTTTTCATGGGCAATCGATGCCAGGCCGGTCAGATTTACTTCGTTTCCGTCTTCGTCCGTATAATTACTGTAACAATAGGTAGTGGGCAGCCAGGCTAACAGAAG
>DKVC01000177.1:1559-4013 GCA_002490995.1 Lachnospiraceae bacterium UBA7188 | reverse complement strand
TTCTAAAAATAAAATTCTCATCTATTGATACCTCCTGCCGCTTTTTCGATTGGTTCTTTTCCGGTTTTCTCCGCCGCCCTGGGGAAACATCCACAGATACAGATCCTCCAGACGGGGAACGCAAAGGGCGGAATTGTTATTGCAGGGATGTTCCGCCAGATAGCGGATGGAAACGCTGCCGTCATTTTCATTCCGCAGGCTGACAATCTGAAGCCTGCTCTCATATTCCGGCACAGCTCTTGCCGGAATTATGCAGCTCCATACTTTCCCCTCCACCAGTTTGACCAGTTCATCTGTGGTTCCTGTGGCCAGCAGCCTGCCATCGCGGATGACGGCATGGCAGGTGGCGATGTACTCCACATCGGGAACGATGTGGGTAGAAATCAAAACAATACGGTCATGGGCAAACTCCGACAGTAAATTGCGGAAGCGCACCCTCTCTCCGGGATCGAGGCCCCCGGTCGGTTCATCCAGGATCAGTACTTCCGGATCATTCAATAACGCCTGGGCAATCCCCACCCGGCGTTTCATTCCTCCGGAAAGCCTGGCGATTTTTTTGTTATAAACATCCGTCAGGGAAACCCTCTCCAGCAATTCGTGGATCCGACGCGGGCTCTCCCGCTCTGGCAGCCCCTTCAGGGCAGCAACATAAGCCAGATAATCCTTAACCGTAAATTCCGGATAAAAACCGAATTCCTGGGGCAGAAAACCGAAGACTTCCCGATACCCCTCTCCCAGTGTCTGGATTGGCACGCCGTCATACAGCACCTGACCGGAAGTAGGACGCATAATCCCGGCAATCATCCGCATCAGGGTTGTCTTGCCTGCGCCGTTTGCTCCCAAAAGGCCCCAGACTCCCGGTGTCAGTTCCAGACTGATGTTGTCAACCGCTTTCTTGTCTTTAAATTTTTTTGAAACCTTATCAACCAGCAGTTCCATGTAAAAACTCCTTTCCTATTGCACAATACAATAGAGTTCGCCTTCGCAGGTCTTCTATTGTCAAGAATAAAGGCGCTCATGCCTTGGTACATTCATTGTACCAGAAGCAAAAGCGCCTTTTCCTTGTTTGTTCACACGGCATTCCACACTTTTTCTGCGGACTTTCTTACGATTTTCTCACAAAACGCTTATGGTTCCGGCCATTTTTATGGAAATGCTTTTTCCGGATCAGCCTGAACATGATAAAGAACGCCAGATACCCCAATACAGCGCCTGATACATTAAGTATGAAGTCATCAATGTCTGCCGCCCTTCCCGTAAAATATTGTGCAGTTTCAATTACAAATGAAAAGAATGCCAGAGAAAGGACAGTTTTCCAAAAGCATCTCATACCCTGGAAAGCCGTCGGAAGCATGAATCCCAGTGGGATGAACATCACAACATTTGCGATAGTCTGGGCAATTTTCTTCGGTTCCGGCATACCCCAGGTTTCCTGAAAAACCCGAAACGGAACAATATTTAACGACCGGTCTGCCGCAGCTGTTTTGGATGCACCAACTATGACCGTTGCTGCAAGAACCATAATTACACAGGCCCCGAACAGGAAACAGGCTATCTGCTTCTTTGGCGCTATCCGTTTCCTCAGCAAAAAACAGACAGGTGCATAAAGAACAGCCATACAGATAATCCCTATGGCGCTGATAATACAGTAGCCCAAAATTTCTCTTATCATAAACATGATCTTACCTCCCATAGCAAAAATCAGCAACTTTAGACGTATTATACTAAAATCGCTGATTCTTATTCTATGTTTTCCCTGCGGATTTTCTTACGATTTTCCTATAAAACAGGAAGCATAACCGTAAAGACTGTCAGATCATTTTCACTTTCCACTGTGATGGTTCCCTTATGAAGGGTAATGATTTTCCTGGCGATGGCCAGCCCCAGCCCGGTTCCGCTGGAACCGTATTCCGTATCCAGCCTGTAAAACTGTTCAAAGATCCGCTCCAGTCGTTCTTTTGGAATTGTTCCTCCGTGATTGAAGAATTTCAGCGTCAAGCTGTCTTTGCTCCGCCAAGCCTCAATAGCGATTTCGGTTCCATCATAGCTATAAATGACGGCATTGCGCAAAAGATTGTCAAAAACTCTCTGTATCCTGTCGGCATCACACTTCAACAGAATGTCATCTGCAGCCACAAGGCGGCACGTCAGTCCCTTCCTGTCCAGAACAGGCTGAAACTCATACACAAGCTGTTCCAGCATACGGGTCAGATTGACCTCACTGTATTGCAGCGTAATGTTGGACAGGCTGTATCTTGCAATTTCCAGGAATTCGTTGATTAAATCCTCCAGCCGTTCCGCTTTGGAAAGAGAGATGGAAAGGTACTTCTCCCGCAGCTCTTCAGATATCTGTTTTTCATCCCGAAGCAGGCTCAGATAGCTGATAGTGGAAGCTAACGGCGTTTTCAAATCATGGGCCAGATACATGATCAGATCATTTTTCCGCTGCTCAGC
>DKVC01000177.1:0-1214 GCA_002490995.1 Lachnospiraceae bacterium UBA7188 | reverse complement strand
CTGCTCAGCCATGAGCATATCACTCTTCTGGACCCCAATCATATGCTTTGCCAGATTCATTTTCCGCTCAATGGGGAACAGCTCCGAAGGCAGGGAAATCTCACCGGGAGTATCCTGAAGCAGAATATCCATTCCTTCACTGACAGCCTCAAAGTACCGTGTCAGCCAGTGGAGATAAAAACAGAACAGACCGGCAAATACCAGAAGGATAGACAGCAGAATGATCGAATCCATATGGCTGCGAAATGTCCTCTCGTACAATTGAAGCGCCGCATCATACTTCATTCCAAAAGCATTCTGAAAAAAAGCCACCATCCCATTGGCAAAATTACCGCGCAGCAAAGCCGAATATGTGATATAGATTACAGCAACGGCAGTTACCAGCATACCGATTGTCCGGAGGAAAATCTTCATGCGGAACTGACGGAAATCTTTTTTATTTTTCAATCGTATAGCCGACCCCCCATACTGTTTTAATGAACCTGGGATTTCTGGCAGGCTCGTCCATCTTTTCCCGCAGCCGTCCAATATGGGCCATGACTGTGTTGTTATTCTGCAGAAACTTCTCGCCCCATACCGCCTCAAAAAGCTCCTCAGAGGGAACAACGATACCCTGCCGCTCACAGAGATACCACAGGATGGAAAATTCAATGGGCGTCAGCTGCAATTCTTTTCCGAATAAAAGACACTTATGACTGTCCCTGTTGATTACCAGCCCCCGGATATCATACTCGTGTGCCAATCCCTTCTGTTGTGGAGCAGAACCGTTATAGAGCCGGTACCGCCGCAGCTGGGTCTTCACCCGGGCAACAACTTCAAGCGGGTTAAACGGTTTTGTAATGTAATCATCGGCTCCGATGGACAGCCCCGTAATCTTATCCACATCCGCCGTCTTTGCTGTGAGCATGATGATGGGGAAATAGGATTTTTCCCGGATTTTCCTGCAGATTTGAAAGCCGTCCGCATCAGGAAGCATCACATCCAGAATCGCCAGGTCCAGATCCGTATGTGCGATACAGTCCAGGGCTTGTGCACCCGTGTAACACTTATAAACCGTACAGCCATTGCCTGTGAGATACAGCTCAATGACATCAGCCAGTTCTTTTTCATCGTCTACTACTAAAATATTATAATTCATTTTATTATATTTTCCGGACATAATCCTTTTGAAAAATCTAATTACCGCTATGATTTCAACAATACCGGAAAACAGT
>DKVC01000010.1:5607-5895 GCA_002490995.1 Lachnospiraceae bacterium UBA7188 | reverse complement strand
CGGGGGCCGAAACAAAGTGACTGTCTCTTCTTATAATAATCCCGAAAATCCACAGAAAGCAATGGCCATCAGCCCTGCCGTCAGCAGTACGGTGGGCATGCCCTTAAAGGGGGCGGGAATGTCATTGTATTCCAGCTTCTCCCGGATTCCCGCCAGAATTACAATAGCCACACAGAAACCTGCCGCCGTGGCAAAGCCGTTTACGATTCCGGTGAGAATCCCGTACTCCTTCTGTACATTGGTGATTGCCACGCCCAGCACGGCGCAGTTGGTGGTAATCAGGGGCAG
>DKVC01000010.1:0-5309 GCA_002490995.1 Lachnospiraceae bacterium UBA7188 | reverse complement strand
GGGGCAGATACACGCCCAGCGCCTCATACAGGGAAGGCATGGATTTCCGCAGGAACATCTCCACAAACTGCACCAGAGCCGCAATAACCAGAATAAATACAATGGTCTTCAGATATTCCACATGGAATCGAACCAGCACAAACTCATAAATCACACCGGCCACCGCACTTGCCAGAGTGATTACGAAGATAACCGCCACACCCATTCCCGCAGCCGTATTGGTCTTTCTGGATACCCCCAGGAAAGGGCAGAGCCCAAGGAACTGGCTGAGCACTACGTTACTCACCAATGAAGAGCCGATTAGAAGAACCAGTAATTCCTTCACATATTCCATATTCATTTATCTGCCCTCCTCATCTGTGTTTCCGGTTTTCGCGTTACCAGCTGCTGCATTCCTGGTTTTTACGCTCCCGGTTGCAGCTGCATTTTCCTGCGTTTTTACCTGCTTTGTCCCTTCTGCCTTCCCGCCTGCATTTTCATCGTAAAAACGTTTCGAGCACCCATCGCTGTCTTTACAGTTCATGCAGTCATGCGTGCATCCGGAACCGATTTTCTCATATTCCTTACCGGCTCTTTTCCTGGATTCCTTCACAAAATTCTGCAGGGCAACCAGTCCTGCCAGCACGAAAAAGGCTCCCGGCGCCTGCCCGAAGATGCGGATCGGCTCCACGGAATCCGGCAGGATATCCATTCCGAAAAACTGTCCCGCTCCCAGCAGTTCCCGCACCAACCCGATGCAGGTCAGCGCAAAGGTAAAGCCCAGCCCCATGCCGATGCCGTCAAACAGAGACGGTATCACCGGATTGGAATAAGCGTAGCTCTCCGCACGCCCCAAAATGATACAGTTCACCACAATCAGCGGTATGTAAACCCCCAGCGCCTGATTCAGGGAGGGCAGATAGGCTTCCAGCAGAAGCTGCACCACCGTCACAAAAGAAGCGATAATCACAATAAACGCCGGAATACGCACCCTGTCCGGTATGATATTCCGCAGCAGTGAAATAATCATGTTGCTGAGTGCCAGCACTACCATGGTAGTAAGCCCCATTCCCAGACCATTGACCGCCGAAGTCGTGACCGCCAGCGTGGGGCACATTCCAAGCATCAGCACAAAAGTCGGGTTTTCTTTCACCAGTCCGTTATAAAGCCTCTCTCCTGCTTTATTCATTGCCCGTACCTCCTTCCAGCATCATCCTTGCAGCCTTCAAACCTCCGTTCACCGCATTGGTGACTGCCCTTGTGGTAATCGTGGCGCTGGTGATGGCATCAATTTCATTTTCGGCAGACGCGCCTGACTTTGTATAGACAAAGCTCTCCACCTTTTTGTCATGAAACTGAGGAACCAATACCTGGGGCGCCAGCATCCCCAGACCAGCCGTCTCAGAAATTTCCAGTATGGATATGTCATTTAACGTTCCGTCCGTCCTCACCCCCAGGTACAGGACAATGTTGCCGCCATATCCCTGAGTGGAAGTGGACTCCAGCACATACCCCAGCATTGCATTGTCACTGCCCAGCGCCTGATAGACCGTTCCCAGCTTTACTCCCATGCCGGACAGTTCTTCCTCCAGAGCTTCATCCAGGGTATACTCCGTTTTCTCAAAAGATGCTGCATCCGCAAACACGGTCATGCACGCCTCCTGTATGGCCTTTTCCTGCTGAATACGGATGGGCTCCTTTGTCAGTTCGTTGACCACGCCCAGCAGCAGACCGGCAATCAGCGTGATGGTAAACAGAATACCCGCTTCCTTCAGCATGACAGAAATATCGTTTTTATTTTTCATGGCGCACTCCCCCTTTCCTGTATCCAAAGGCAGTGGGCATGGTATATTTTTCAATCAGAGGCACCAGCAGATTGCCCAGAATGATTGCATAGGAAACGCCCTCCGCACCGGGCCCGAAGATTCTGAAGATCCCTGTCAGCAGTCCCAAAACGATACCGAACACATACTGCCCTTTTATCGTAATAGGCCTGGTCACATAATCGGTTGCCATAAAAAACGCCCCCAGCATCAGTCCGCCGCCGGAAAGCTGCGCCGCAAGGTAAGAGGGATTGAAGCCATGGCCTCCGAACAATCCCGCAAAAATAACAAAGGTCACTATGTAGCTGCCGGAAATCCGCAGGTCAATCACGCCCAGCACAAGCAGCAGGCATGCTCCGGCTGCAATGGCAATCACCGAGGTCTCCCCGATGGTTCCAGCCGTATGTCCTGTCACCATATTCAGCAGGTTCACCGGCTCCCCGTTTTTCAGCATCGCAAGGGGTGTGGCCCCGGTATAGGCATCACAGTCAAATGACGTCATTGCCGTGGGAAAGGATATCAGTAGAAAACACCTGGCAGCCAGCGCCGGGTTCATAAAATTCTGCCCCAGGCCGCCGAACAGCATCTTCACCACCAGAATGGCAAATACGCCGCCCAGGGCAGCCATCCACAGCGGTATGGTTACCGGCAGGTTCAGCGCCAGCAGCAGTCCCGTCACCACCGCCGACAAATCTGTCACACTCAGTTTCTTCTTATAAAGCCCGAAAAGATATTCCGTAAGAATCGTACTTCCCACAGTCACTGCAATGACGGCAAGTGCCCTGGGTCCGAAATTATAGATTCCAAAGCCGGTTGCGGGCATCAGGGCAATGATAACCGCAAACATCAGGCTGTTTGTAGCCGCCTTGGAACGAATATGAGGATTGGATGACACCTTAAATAATTCGCTCATGTAATGATTCTCCTTATTTTTTGCGCTTGGAAAGCTGGATTTTGCGCATGGATTTTATCTGTTGGGTCAGGGGGCGTTTCGCGGGGCAGACATAGCTGCAGCAGCCGCACTCGCAGCACTCCATACCGTAATTTGCCAGAAACGCTTCCTCATCAAAATGCTCCGCATAATCCGCCAGCCTGCTGGGAACTACCCTTCCGGGGCACACTTCCACACACCGGCCGCAGTTGATGCAGGGTCCCGGCTCCAGGGCGGACACCTCATCCTTTGACAGGGCCAGCAGCGCTGTGGATGTTTTGGTAATGGCCACATTCAGCCCGAACATGGCAAATCCCATCATGGGGCCTCCGCAGATGATTTTCTCAGGCTGCTCCCTGAAACCGCCTGCCGCTTCCAGGACTTCTTCATAGCTGCTCCCGATCCGCACACGGAAATTGGCAGGGTTCGCAACCGCATCCCCTGTCACGGTGACGATCCTCTCCATCAGGGGACGCCCCTCCATGACTGCCCTGTATACTGCCACCATGGTATCCACATTGTTCACCACACATCCCACATCCGCCGGAAGCATGGTGGAATTAATCTTTCTGCCTGTGACGGCATAAATCAGCTGGCGCTCTCCGCCCTGGGGGTACTTGGTCTTCAATGCCTTGACGCTGATTCGCGGCTCATCTTTGGTATGCTGCTTCAAAAGTGAGATGCAGTCCGGTTTATTGTCTTCCACCGCAAGAATCCCGTGGGCGTTGGGGAAAAGCTTCAAAATAATCTTTAAGCCTCCCACCAGCTTCTCCGGCTCCTCCAGCATCCTGCGGTAATCGGAAGTCAGATAAGGCTCGCATTCCGCACAGTTTGCGATTACGACATCAATTTTCTCAGGCTCCTTCGGAGAAAGCTTCACATGGGTGGGAAAACCGGCCCCTCCCATACCTACAATTCCCGCCTCCCGAACCAGTCCCACAATCTCTTCCCGCTTCACCGCATCCAGGGATTTCCTTCCGGAGAACGGAACCTCCTCGTAGAGGCCGTCATTTTCGACAATGATGCTCATTACCATGTCGCCCGTGGCCACCCGCCTGGGTTCAATCGCCTTCACCGTTCCGGATACGGAGCTGTGTACGGGCGCCGAGACAAATCCTCCCGCATCCGCAATCTTCTGCCCCACCAGCACTCTGTCGCCCTTCGCCACAATCGGCTTCGCAGGCGCCCCGATATGCTGGGAGAGTGGATATGCCAGTTCCTTCCCCGGAAGCACATCCTGAATGGCTTTTGTCTTGGACAGGTCTTTTCCGTCATAGGGGTGTATTCCACCTACAAATGTCAACTTTGCCATCTTCTCTTAAGTCCTTTCCAGTATTTCGTTCCATACTTCAATCTATCTATAAATATACTATTTTTTTTCGCAAAATACTACTGGAAAATTTAAATTTATGATATAATATCTCCAAATCCATAATAAAAACGGAGGACGCCCATGCGAATATGCGAGGAAACACTGGAAAATTTTTCCATAACTTATCCCCTGGACAAGCTGAACTCTCTGGAGCAGATCCTTTTTCTTGATATAGAGACCACCGGCTTCACTGCCCGTTCTTCCTGCCTGTATCTGATAGGATGCGCCTATTATATGGAAGGAAAATGGCATACCATACAGTGGATGGCTGAGAATTACGATCAGGAAGCGGATATTTTGAAGGCTTTTTTCACTTTTGCAAGGCCTTATCAATGCCTGATTCATTTTAACGGCAATAATTTCGACCTTCCGTTTATCACTCAGAAATGCGAGCTGCTTTCCCTGTCCTTTCATTTTGAGGGCTATCAGGGTATCGACCTGTACAGGCGGATTTCACCCTACAGATATTTTCTGAAGCTTCCGAACTGCAAGCAGAAGACCCTGGAACAGTTCCTGGAAGTAAACCGCAAGGATGTGTTTTCCGGAAGCGAGCTGATAGGAATCTACCGGGAATATGTCAAAAATCCCTCCGAGTATTCGGAAAAAGCCATATTCCTCCACAATGCGGACGATCTGAAGGGAATGCTGGAGGCCCTTCCCATGCTGGCTTATTACGATCTGTTCAATCAGCCTGTCAAGGCCAGGAAGGTTCAGGCAAATTATTACAAAGATGTGAACGGTATGCGTAAACGGGAGCTGATCATCCAGTTCCATCCGAATACGCCTCTTCCAAAACCGGTGTCAGCCAGCGCAAACCAGTGTGTCTTCCGCGGGGAAAAGGATGACTGCTTCCTGAAAATTCCGATTTATGAAGAGGAACTTAAGTATTTCTATTCCAATTACCATGATTATTACTACCTCCCCACGGAAGATGTAGCGCTCCATAAATCCGTAGCCGGATTTGTGGATAAGGCATATCGGATACCTGCATCGGCAGCAAATTGCTATACCCGGAAGCAGTCAAGCTATCTGCCTCAGTGGGATTATGTTTTTACGCCTTTCTTTAAACGGGATTACAAAAGTCAGGAACTCTTTTTTGAACTCACCGATGAACTGAAAAGAGACCGACAGGCCTTTTCTCAGTATGCCTCCCATGTGCTGAATATGATTGGCACCGCTTACTAAGGAAATGGCTACAAATAAC
>DKVC01000271.1 GCA_002490995.1 Lachnospiraceae bacterium UBA7188 | reverse complement strand
ATTTTCCGACAATTCCTAAGGAAGTGGCATGAAATAAATTTGCAGTAATCCGCACAGGATGATGCATATATACTGGCGTTACGTGTGCTCACTCGTTATACACTCAGGTTGGCAAATGTTATTGACTGTCAGTGTAAATTGAGCAGGTCCGGAATGGTAGCCTCGAAATCGACCCCATACCAGGGCTTGCGGGGGTTTTGCAGGGTCACTTCTATGGTATGGGCCGTGTAATCAGCGGCTATGCGCATGGCATCGCGCCAGTTTTTCCCTCTCATGATTTCCCCCACGCAGGTGCTGGAGAAGAGATCCCCCGTGCCGTGGTAGGCAGCGTCGATTCTCCGGTTCTGATAAACGTAATATTCCCCGGTCTCACGCTCGTATCCCATCACTCCGGTCTTTCCCTTTTCCAATGAGACCCCTGTCAGGACACTGATGTCTGCCCCCAGTTCATTGAGCCTGGACAGGAGTTCTTTTATATAGGACTCGTCATATTCTTCTTTGTATTCCATCCCTGTCATCAGGGCGGCCTCGGTAATATTGGGTACGATAATGTCAGCCGCTGCGCAAAGCTCGGCATTTTTCTTTACATAGGCCATGTTAAAGGCGGGATACAGCTTTCCGTTGTCCGCCATCACGGGATCAACGATTATCAGGGTGTTTTGCTCCCGGAAGTTTCTGAACAGCTCTTTTATCTGATCAATCTGTTCAATTGTCCCCAGATACCCGGTATAGATGGCGTCAAAGGTTATCCCTTCGCTTTTCCAGTGATCGGTAATCGGCGCAATCTGATCGGAAAGGTCTTTACACGTAAAATTATGAAACATTGTGTGCGTTGACAGAACCGCGGTAGGAAGAATCACCGTCTCTGCACCCAGAGCCGATATTATGGGCAATGCGATTGTCAGGGAGCACTTTCCCAGACACGAAATGTCCTGTATTGTCAATACTCTTTTCATGTTGATACCTCTTTTCTGTTCAGCCGTTTTTGGCTTTTTTCCAAAACATTCAGCCATATCGTAGCACTGTTTATTTACTGCGTCAATCTTTTTGCCGGTTTTATAATTTAAGGCTGAAATTTTTAATCTCTATAGTTGGGAATAGAGAATTCCTTATACATTTTTGCCCGGGCATCAGGATTGCGTACAGCCAGTTCCACATCTTTGCTGCGGCCGAGATCATATAATTTTTCCAACAGAGAGCTCAGGTTTGCTTCCCCGTTTATTTCACCCTGTTCTTCCAGCTGGTTGAGATATTCACACATCATAATTTGCTCTCCTTTCTGTTTGTTCTCACGAAATTGTCTGGCCAGCTCTGTAAATCTGGTATCTCCGGTGAGGGTTTCCATCAAGTCGCAAAGTGCTTCCAGATGGACAATCTTCTGCTTAATTTGTTACCTCCCGTGTTTGGCTGTGCGGGAGCTTTCAGAAAAACACCCGCTGTTTGTCTTGAATTGAAAGCAGGAATTTTCTGATCTGTAGAAAGGACAGGACTGATTACAGAATAAGCCTAGAATGAAAATCTGCTTTATCCTAACCTTATCATAGGATGAGGAATTTTTCAAGCTGCTTAAAGAATTTTTGAAAATTTTCACGAAACAGTTGTAAAAAATAAATTAGAGTGATATGATAATGATATCAAATAGAATCCGGCTACACACAGAGCAAGACGGGAGGAAACAGACAATGCTTGAAATTAAAAACCTTACAAAAACATACAAAGGCGGCAAGACCGCAGTGGACAATCTGTCCCTGACGGTGCGGGCCGGGGACATTTACGGTTTTATCGGCCATAACGGCGCCGGGAAGACCACCACCATTAAGGCAGTGGTGGGAATCCATGATTTTGACAAAGGGGAGATTCTGATAGACGGGATGAATGTACGCACCCGCTCCCTTGCGTGTAAAAAAGTCACGGCCTATATTCCGGACAATCCGGATATCTACGAATACCTGACAGGTATCCAGTATCTGAATTTTATCGCGGATATCTATCAGGTGCCGGGAAATACGAGGCAGGAGAGCATCCGCAGGGAGGCGGAGGAGTTCGGTATCTATCCGGTTCTGGGGGATCTGGTATCCACTTATTCCCACGGCATGCGGCAGAAGCTGGTGCTCATCGGGGCCCTGCTCCATGAACCGAAGCTGCTGGTGCTGGATGAACCTTTTGTGGGACTGGATCCGGAGGCTTCCCTGATTCTGAAGGGGAAGATGTACGCTCTGTGCGGGAAGGGAAGCGCTATCTTTTTCTCCACACATGTGCTGGAGGTGGCGGAGAAGCTCTGCAACCGGATTGCGGTGATTTCCGGCGGAAAGCTTGTGGCGGAGGGAGAGACGAAGAAGCTCACCGGGGATAAATCCCTGGAGGATGTATTTATGGAGGTGACTCATCATGATGAGGCAGATTAAGCTGTTGACAAAGGTTTCCCTGCAGGGAATGTTCGGATTCAACGAATTCCGCCACACCAGGGACAGGAGCAAAAAAATCAGATATTGCCTTATGGGACTCCTTTGGGGGCTGCTGATTGTCATGCTGGCGGGATATGTGTGCATGATAAGCGTGGGACTGGCTGCGGCGGGGATAGGGCGGCTTATTCCGGCGGTGCTGGTTATGGGCGTTTCGCTGGTGGTTCTGTTTTTCACTATATTCAAGGCAGGGCCTGTGCTGTTTGACCGGAAAGCCTATGAAAAGCAGATTGCTTTGCCTGTGAATGTGCGTTCTATTATAGTCAGCCGTTTCCTGACCATGTATATTACAAATATGCTGTTGGGACTGCTGGTGCTGCTGCCGGGCATGGCGGTGTATGGTGTGATGGAGAAACCAGAGGGCGCCTTTTATTTCTATGGCATTCTGGCGGGGATTTTTCTGCCGCTTTTACCGCTGACGGTGGCTTCCGTGCTGGGGGCGCTGATTGCGGGCATCAGCAGCAGATGGAGATATAAGAATCTGGTTTCCATAGTGCTGACTTTGGTGCTGGTATGTGCGCTCATGGCAGGCAGTATGAGCATGAGCGGGATGGAGGAAAGTGAGCTGGGGGCCATGCTTCAGCAGGCAGCAGAAATGATGGAAGAGCAGATTCAGCGGATTTATCCCCCCGCTGTCTGGATTGCGGATGCCATGGTACAGGGAAATCCGACAAAGATGGCCCTGTTTCTGGCAGTGTCCCTTGGAGGATTTCTCCTTTTTCTGGAGATTTTACAGCGGTTTTACGTTAATATCTGTATGCTGCTGGGCGCAAGGGAGACGAAGGGCAATTACCGGATGAAGGAATTGCGGGAAAAATCTGTCCTGGGAACCATGGTGGAGCGGGAGCTGAGGCATTATTTTTCTTCGTCCGTCTATGTGGTGAATACCATGGTGGGAGAACTGCTGATGGTGCTGCTGGCGGGAGCGGTTCTGTTCATGGACATGGATTCTCTGGAGACAATGCTGGGTCTTCCCGGGGTGGTCAGAAGGGCGCTGCCTGTTCTGATGGGAGCTCTTCCGGTGATGATGCCGCTGACTGCCTGCTCTATTTCCATGGAAGGAAAACAGTGGTGGATGCTGCAGACACTGCCAGTTACAAGGAAAGATATGATACAGAGCAAGGTGGCGGCACAGCTTCTGGTGGTTTTGCCCTTTTACCTGGTGTCTGAGATACTGCTGTTCCTGGCGCTGCGTCCGGGGTGGGCTGATGGCTTAAGCCTGCTGGCGGTACCGGCGGCTTATATTATTTTCGGCGCCAGGGCAGGGCTGGCTGTAAATGAGCTCTTTCCGCTGTTTGACTGGGAGAGTGAGGTCAGGGTGGTAAAACAGAGTGCTTCTACCATGGTGACCATGCTGGTGGGGCTGGTTACGGCGGCGGTGCCTGTGGTGATACTGGTGGCGGTACCGGGGGCTTCCGTTTATGGGGGGTATCTGGCGCTGGTGGCTCTGCTGCTGGCGGCGACATGGGGGATGAATCTGGGGATTGGGGATAAAATAAAGAGGTTGTCATAAAGTGAATATAGTATTATGGGCGATATAAAAGGCATTGCTGTTCATTCAGGGAAAAATTGCAGCAACGTTCAGCCAATTTATCCCATGGTTTTCCCTGGGTAATGATGCGGTATAGTTTTTGTGCCTGTGTCAGAATTGCATTCTTATGGGAATTGCACCAGGATAACTGATTGGACAGGAGGTTCTTGTATGCAATATCCTGCTCAGAATCGGTACTGACTATTTGGAGATCAACTTTGGTGAGGCAGGAGGAAGGAACAGGAATCATATTGTTAAAATTGATTACTCCCCATGTTCCATGATTGATTTTCAGGAAATCAAGCTGATTTTTCATCTGAAGGTGCTTAGGCTTGGGCGAAGATAAAGGGGCATAATAACGTACATTATTTATAGTAAAAACGATTCCAACGAATGGACGCGTAGACTTATGTTCCATGGTGTAGGGGACACGGGGATCGGATTTCCGTAAAAAGTCACAATAAGCAGAATCAACTAAGTAAAATGAGAGGTTCATGATGTCTCCTGTATGATGTAAGATAGAAGAGGACTCGGCTTTGCAGCTGAGTCCCTTTGTTTTTTCAGCTCCCACTTCAGGTTGGTAGGGT
>DKVC01000214.1 GCA_002490995.1 Lachnospiraceae bacterium UBA7188 | reverse complement strand
CGGGACAGGCGCCGGTGTGACAAAGGGAGCAGGCGTGAAAAGCCGGGCTGGTACCGATATGGCAGACGATGCAGATGCCGGTGCGGAGAGACCCGAGGTAACGCTGGTAATGGTGGGAGACATCCTTCTGCATACGCCTGTAGCGGAGAGCGGGAGAAGAGAAGACGGCAGCTATGATTTCAGCGCCGTGTTTGCCCAAATGAGGGAAGAGATCTCATCTGCCGATGTGGCATTAGTGAACCAGGAGGTCATTCTGGGCGGAGAAGAACTGGGGGTATCCGGATATCCGGCTTTCAACGCGCCTTATGAACTGGGGGACGCGCTGGTGGATGCCGGATTTGATGTGGTGCTTCATGCCACCAATCATGCGCTGGATAAGGGCAGACAGGGACTTGTCAACTGCCTGGCTTTCTGGCAGGAGTCGTATCCCGATATTGCAGTGCTGGGCATTCACGGGAGTGAGGCGGATCAGGAGGAAATCTATGTGTATGAGCAGGATGGAATCCGGATTGCTGTTTTGAATTATACCTATGGGACCAACGGCATTGCGCTGCCGCAGGATATGCCCTGGGCAGTGGATCTGTTGGACAGGCAGCGGGTGGCAGAAGATTTGCAGAGGGCGCGGGGGATGTCGGATTTTATAATAGTCTGCCCTCACTGGGGCACGGAATATGTTCTGGAGGAAACTGCGGAGCAGGAGGAATGGGCAGAGTTTTTTGCCGAAAACGGAGCCGATTTGATTCTGGGTACCCATCCTCATGTGATAGAGCCTGTGGAATGGGCAGGGGCAGACAGCGGGGACGGCAGAGGCACACTGTCTTACTATTCCCTGGGGAATTTTGTCAATTGGACATCGGGTACAGGGGAAGGCGTAGCGAACCGCATGGTAGGCGGTATGGCGAAGGTGACCATCGGACTGGACGAAGCGGGTGAAGCTGTCATAACCTCATACGGAGTGGAACCTCTGGTCTGCCATGTGGAGCAGGGATATGGGGGTGTTACAGTATATCCGCTGGAGGAGTATACGGAGGAGCTGGCCGGGCGGAATGAGATTGTAAACCAGGACGGTCAATTTTCCCTTTCCTATTGCCGGAAGCTGGCAGGGGAAGTATTTGGAAGTCTCTGGCTTCCCTGAATTTGGCTGAACGAGAGTATATAGAGGATGGAGAATGATGCAGTGAGAAGTGGGGAGAAAAGAAAGAAGAGGAGGATGGCGGCGGGAGTATTGACAGGTGTCATTATGCTTGCGGCAGGCCTGTTATTCTTTTATTTTCGTATTTATAAAGTGGTGCCGGCGTTCAGTGAGATGACCTGTGAGTATGGTGACCAGATCAGTCAGAATATTGAGGACTATCTGTCGGGAACAGAATGGTCCGTCCATTTGGGAGAGCTGGATTTGTCGCAGGTGGATCAGGGGCACACAGGCACCTATCAGGCAGTAGTCTATCATGGAAGAAATCAGTTTACATATGAGGTTACCATTCAGGATACGGTGGCGCCGGAAATTCTCTGGAAGGAGGAGCAGATTTATCTGGCTGTCGGTGTTGACTATACCGTGGAGGATGTCATTGAAGGGGTAGAGGATGTGGACCCCGCGGCGGAGGCTTTTTTTTCTCAGGGAGATTCCCCCGGCAGCAACCTGCGGTTTGACACTGTGGGTCAGTATGAGGTAGGAATTATTGCCAGGGACAGCTCGGGAAATGAAACCGGAGGGCAGATATCCGTGATTGTGGATACGGCGCCTTCTTTTGAGGGCATCCACGATTTTTACTGTGTGCCGGGAAGTGTCCCTGATTATCTGGAAGCGGTGACGGCACACGATGATCTGGACGGAGACCTGACAGCTGAGATACGGGTTGATGATTCCGGGGTGAGTCTGGATGAGCCGGGCGATTATTCTCTGCGATATGTGGCTGAGGACAGTTACGGGCTTGAGACAGTGGAGGAAACAAAGGTCCTGGTGGCGGATGCGGATGAGATACAGTCTCTCATCGGACGCCGCCAGATTGATTACAGGAAGGATACCATCATCGGAGCGCCCAATATTTATGACGGCGGGGTATCTGAGCATGCGGATATCGACGAGACTCTGGAATACATGCGTCCGGCGCTGGTACAGCTGTATCATGGTGTGGGCAGAGGCGGATACAGCTCCGGCTCCGGCTATATCATGGAGATAACGGATGACAGAATTTACGTCTGTTCCAATCATCATGTGGTCAGCAAATATGAAGACTGGGATATTTACTTTTACGACGGTACTGTAGTGCGAGGAAAAGCCGCAGGCACCACCCAGGCCTATGATGTGGGTGTGGTGGAGGTGCCGCTGGAAAACGTGCCGGGTGACTTGCTGGAAGAGCTGATGACAGTCCATATTGACAGAACCTATTGGGAAACCCTGAATCAGCAGGATATCGAAGTGGGGCTGGAGCGGGTGGACCGGACAGGGGGACTGCTGCATGTGACAAAGGGGAAGCTGATCAAGGTGAAACAGGAGTTTGACTGGAACAATCATGCGGAACATACCGAAGTAACGGTGGAACTGGTGCACGGAGATTCCGGTTCCGCGATTCTGGACGGTTACGGCAACCTGATCTGCATGGCTTATGCGTACTCCACGGATCCTACCAGATACTGGTGTGTCCCGCTGGACGGCATTCTGGACTGCTACAGGGAAATCACCGGAAGGACGCCCTATGTATATTGAAAGGATACAGGCAGGTGCGGAACTTTAAACAGCACCTGTCCAGCCGGTACCCCAGAGGATTTACGG
>DKVC01000094.1:12753-16528 GCA_002490995.1 Lachnospiraceae bacterium UBA7188 | reverse complement strand
TCCGCTCTCCGGCGCTGCACTGTCCATCCCAGCCTCCGATCCAGAATCCGCTGCTCCACTTTCCGGCATGCTTTCCTGCACAGACGGCCCCTCCGAAGCCGATGCCAGACTGCATGTCTGCGGTGCGATGGACATCGTGAGCGCCGCTGCCAGAAGCAATGCCAAACCCTTCCTAAACCTCATGTCTCTCTCCTCCTTCTTTTCGTAGAAAGCCCCAAATCCTTATTCCCGGCTCAGGGCCTGCCGGGCAATTGATACCAATTCCCCTATATCGTAAATACGTGATTCCCGCATATTACCGGTAGGATAGTCGAAGATCAATTTCTCCCCGATTACATCGCAGAGCCAAGGTAGCTCTGCCAGAACGCAGCAGTCTTCATCAAGCAGCTGCCCATAATAATACCCGTCCGCCGTAATGAACTGCACCACCACATACTCTCCCGCCTGTGTCGCATAGGTGAGGTACGCTTCCTTGTCCAGCTCCGCTTTCAGCTTCCCGGTCTGTAGGTCATAGGCTGTCGGAATTCCGTGCAAAGGTGCCGAAATCCTTAGCCTATCCGTATAAAATTCTTCATCCAGGCTCCTGTCCGGCTTCTCCCCGGACGTTTCCTGCAGCAACTCTCCATCTCCCGCGTCATAAACCAATACTGTGCCGTCATTGTACCGGACCTCCAGCCTGGACAGGTCCCCGTCCCGGATATACTGCTGGTCATACACCTGCTCCGGATTCGGGATGGATTCTTCCGCAATCATCATCCCCCCCACATCATATACCCGGAAGCCTTTGTGGGAAAAGAGCATGACCTGCTTCCCGTCTGCGCTGCGCCTTGCCTCCTCATGCTCATAGGACGCGTCATAAGCGAAAATCTCCGCCTCAGGATGGTTCCCATATCGCATGATCTGAACCACCGGTGAATCAATGCTCCCCATCAGCGCCGTTTCTTCCGAAAGCAGCACGAAACTGCTTCCCTGACCCTTCTCATAGCTTGAAATCTGCCGCGCATCCTGGTCAAAGAAAAGAAAATGCTCTTCCCCTGCCACCAAAGTGTGTGTGTTGCTTTTTGCAAAGCCACAGAGCCGCTCGCTGGTGGTGACCAGGGGCGTCTGCTCCCCTGTCACCGGATGGACATTCACCAGGATATTGTCCATCATGACATAAATGCCGTCCTCGTCCGTCCGGACGCTGTATGCACGATAGTTTGCCTGGAATCCCCAGAGCTGCTCCCAGTTGGCGATATCCAGGATCGCGAGTGCCGAATTTCCACTGTTTGCTGCGGAAAAGGCAAAGTATTGCCGGTAAAATCCCCCTTCAAAGTGGTCATATCCGGAAGTGTTGTCCAGAAGTGTCCTCCCCCTTCCTGGCTCATCCACGTAATAAATCACCAGAGAGCCGTCCTCAAAACTCACCCCCAGCATGGAACCATCCTCATTCAATTCCAGCAGATTATCCTGGGGATTGGCGCCGACATCATTCGCCACCACCCGCTGGTGCCTGCCCTCAAAAGGGATGGTGCAGACAATCTCCCCGTCCGCCGCGTCATATATCGTGGCAAATTCTTCATCCCGGTATACGGCAGCCACTCTCCTGCCGTCACCGGAAACCCGGATAATCGTAGCCGGTTTTCCGTTCCAGAGCACCTCGTCCCGCTCCATGTCATAAGCCTGCAGTCCCTCCCTGCCCGCATAGAGGATGGTTCTGTCGTCCAGAAACCTCGCTTCCGCCAATGCCGACTCCACCGCCGGGAATGTATGGAGAATCTCCGCAGTCTCCGTGTCAAACACAGCCATTTCATAGGCATAGACGCAGCATCCATGCCTGCCGTCCGGCGCAAGCGCCATGCAAAACGGTTCCGAGGGAAGCTCCACCGTCCTGTATCTCTTAAACCCGTCCGACAGGTCATAGACGCCCAACGCCTCCGCAAGCGCATTCTGCGCCTCTGCCGGAGGACTGGGTTCCCAAATACTCTTTTTCAACGGCAGCGCTTCCATAGCATATTGGATTGCGCTGACTCCGTCCCCCGCCGAGAGGGCATCGGCGGAATATCCCGCAAGCTTCAGATATTCCTCCCTCGCCTGCATCCGCTTCAATCCCAGGAAAGCCGCTGCCACATCCACCGCAAACAACAGAGACAGCCCCGCCACCACCGCCCTGTTCCCCGCTTTGTAGCGCCGCATCCGCGGGTCATTTTCATGCAGATGGCAGAATGCGTCCAGCATCTCGTCGGCCGTCTGGTACCGCAGATCCGGATTAGGGTTCATGGCCTTCGTGATAATCGCCACGATCTGGGGGCTGAACTCCTTCTCCGAGAGCGGTTCCACCTCCTTCGCGTGCCGCGCGGGACGCTTCCCGCTCAGCAGGTGATATAAGGTGGCGCCCACGCTGTAGATATCCGACCTTACATCCGGGACTATCGTCCTGACCTTTGCGCTTTCGCTCCCTGCCCCCATTTCCGGGAGCTTCACGGTGGCTGCCCGGGAATCCTCGTCCGATACAACAGTCGTCTCTTCCCCCTCTCCTTCAACTTCCGTCTGCCCGCCGGTTTTTCTGCTCCTGAACAGGGAACTCCAAAGCCTGCTCCCTGACCTGTAGCCGGAAACCTGCGTGTCATAATCCGATGAAAAGTCAAGCCCATAATGCTCAGGCGAGGCATATCCCACGCTGCACCCGATGACATTTTCCTCTCCCAGCGCGAGCGCGATGTTAAAATCAATCAGGCAGACGTCATTATCCGGCGTCCGCATCAGGTTCGCCGGCTTGACGTCGCTGTGGACATATCCCCGAGGCGGATCCCCATGGACAGGGCGGTGCAGGTAAGAAAGCGCCTCCAGCATCTGCTTCGCCCACCTGACTACCTGTGGCTGCGAATATTTCTCGCCCCTCTTCAACGGCCTGTCCAGGCTTTCCCCCTCAATATATTCCATTACCGTATAAACGTTTTCCTCTTCCACGAAGAAATCATATACCTGGGGAATATGCGCATGGCTCAGATGCTTTAATACATCCACCTCGCGGCGCAGCAGCTCCGGCCTGGCCGTAATGGGGCGTTTGTCCACCTTGAGCACGACTTTCTTTCCCAGGCGCAGGTGATTGGCCAGGTAGACGGTTCCTCCTCCCCCTGCCCCGAGCTTCTCTAATATTTCATAAGTTGATGCAATAATTCCGGGCATTGTATACTCCTTCAGTTCCTGCCTTTTCTATTGGCTCCCGCCTTCTCCCTTTCCCCATATTCCGCATCCAGCCTGGCATTCAGCCGTGCCAGCCTGGCATGCGACGCGCACAGGTAGATCACCAGGATGCCCAATACAACCCCGGCCATAATCAGCCCGCCGTAAAACAATATCTCATCAGAAAACCAGCCCATAGCCCCGCCTCCCCTGCCGCTTTTTATTCTTTTCCAACCTTTCCCATTGTATCGCAATATACTTATAAAAGCAATCAATTTTTCAGGGGTCAGTCCACAAATATGTTGGATTTCTTCATTCCCCTCAATGATATCATGTTCTACACCCTTACCGGCATTGAGGGCTTCCACACCTGCCTGAAAAATGTCCCGGAATAATCGCTTGCCAGGCCATCCTGCTGATGCTAATATATAGTCACGGTTTAAAAGCACTTGCCGGCGCAAATATACTCGTGAGTACATTCATTTTCCGCTTTCTATCCCGGCTTTACAGAAGCACTCACTCGTTATACAATTCGTTTGACAAGTGTTAGGAAATGTCGGAAAATAACCGCTGCAACTTATTTAGGCAAAACCCCAGAAATACAATAAAA
>DKVC01000094.1:0-12427 GCA_002490995.1 Lachnospiraceae bacterium UBA7188 | reverse complement strand
GCGGTTATTTGGAGACACTTCCTTGCTGAGCGTGAGTATCTCTGAATGCTTTCAATAAAGCAGCCAACAGGCAAATCAATCGGAAAGGAGCCAATCCACATGAACCTGAGCAAACCAATCTGCATTGCCGAAAACAAAAACGCTAATGTCTGCATCGTGGCAAAGGAGTACAAACGGGCCGCCGATATCCTGGCAAAATACCTGCACAAAATCACCGACGCGGTATTCCGGATACAGGAGACCTCCTCCGTAAATCCCAGCATCGTCCTGAAATCCGCAGACCACGGTACCGACGGCTTCGCCTGGCGCATCTTCGACAAGGATATCGTGATTGAGGCCGGAAATGAACAGGCTGCTGTTTATGCCGTCTACGACTGGCTGGAACGGGTGGCAGGCTGCCGCTATTTTTCCCGGGACTACGAGTACATCCCCTTCGATGCCAACCTGACGGTATGCTTCGAGGAATACAGTTTCACGCCCGTTCTGGAGTACCGGGAAATTCTGTACAAGGACTTCGGAGTCCCGGAATTTGCCGAAAAGCACAAAATGGCGCCCTGCTCCAAACGGGAGGAGCACTGGGGCTTCTGGTGTCATTCCTTCTACACTCTGTGCCCACCGGAAGAATATTTTGACGAACATCCGGAATATTTTTCCCTGTATGAGGGCAGACGGGTGGGAGACAAAGCCCAGCTGTGCCTGCCAAATCCCGATGTGTTCACAATCGTCCTGGACAACCTGAAAAAACATATGGCAAAGAAACCAGCAGCCAGATACTGGTCTGTCTCCCAGAACGACAACGCCGCTTACTGCCAGTGCGAAAAATGCCGGGAACTGAATGAGCGGGACGGCTCTCCCATGGGTTCCGTCCTGAATTTCGTCAACCGGATTGCGGAACATTTTCCGGACAAGGTCATTTCCACGCTGGCCTACTGGTACACGAGAAAGGCTCCGGCAATTACCCGTCCTGCCTCCAATGTGCACATCATGCTCTGCAACATTGAGGCAAACCGGGGGCTTCCCATTGAAACGGACGTCAGATCCGCCGGTTCCCGTCAGGAACTCCTGGACTGGAAGGAAATCTGCAAAAATGTCTTTTTGTGGGATTACTGCATCCAGTTCCGCAACCTGGTGAGCCCTTTCCCGAACCTGCGGGTACTGGGGCCGAACATCCGGTTTTTCACGGAAAACAATGTCCGTTCCCTGTTCAGCCAGTGCAACCGGGAGATTGGCGGGGAGTTCCATGAGCTGCGGGGGTACCTGCTGGCCAAGCTGATGTGGAACCCTTATGCGGACGAGCGGGAGATCATGACGGACTTCCTGAACGGCTATTACAAGCAGGCCGGTCCTCTGATTCTGCAGTATATCGACCTGATTCACGATGAGATGGAAAAAGCCGGAGGCGAGCTGAATATTTTCGGAGGCCCTCTGGATGCCGGGGACACCTGGATGCGGGAAGAGTTGTTCCGCCAGTATGAAAGCTTGTTTGAACAGGCAATCCTCCTGACCGAATGCGATAAAGACGTCCAGTTCCGTGTCAGGACAGCCGCAATGCCGGTGTACTACGCCGGAATCGTCCTGGAATACGGCAGCCCGGAAGAAAAATTCCGCCGAATCGCAAAGTTTGCAGACCAGGCGAGAAAAACGGGGCTTGTCATGGTAGAGGAATGGAAAATCACTGTGGATAAATTCGTTACTGATGCCGTGGCATCTAACGATGCCTGAAAAATTGATATTTCCTCTGGCAACTAAAAATTTTTGAAAAAAGCCTTTGACATTTGTAGTGATTTACTCTCAAGCCACCTGACAAAAATGAACAGTATCTTTCACACTCAAAACCGCTGGAACCTGCCCTCATCCATGCTTGACAAACCACGTCCCCGGTAGTAACATGAAATCCATAATATTCCCATTCGTATAGTAGGAAAGGCAGGTTTCCATGAAGATTTCAACGAAAGGCAGATACGCTACCAGGGTCATGCTTGACCTGGCGCTGCACAATACAGGCCAGTGCATCAAAGTAAAGGACATCGCCGCCAGGCAGGGCATCTCTGAAAAATATCTGGAACAGATCATCTCCGTCCTGAACAAAGCCGGTTATGTGAAAAGCGTCCGCGGCGCCCAGGGCGGCTACCGTCTGGCAAAGGCTCCCGAAGAATATACCCTGGGCATGATACTGCGCCTGACGGAAGGCTCCATGGCTCCCGTATCCTGTCTGGATGAAGAGGCGGAGATTTGCGGACGCTGTGACACCTGCGAGACCCTTCCCGTGTGGAAAAAGCTTCATGAAGCCATCAATCAGGTCATTGACAACGTCACCATCGCAGATTTAATGGAAAACGCTCATCAGGAAATTACTTAAAAACCTGGCACAATCTCTATGTGCCGTATCATTGAGAAAATGTCTCCAAATAACCTGCGTAAAACTGTTGGTCAAAATCTGAAACCAGAACAAGGAGGGAACCCGAAACATGCCCAATACCACCAAACTGGCGCTGGAAGCATCCCTGAAAAAATTCCTGCTGCACAAGCCCCTGGACAAAATTACCATCAATGACCTGACCACTGACTGCGGCATCAGCCGGATGTCCTTCTACTACCATTTCAAGGATATCTACGATCTGGTGGAATGGGTCTGCGTGGAAGACGGCCGGCGCGCCCTTCAGGATAAGAAAACCTACGACACCTGGCAGGAAGGATTGTGCCAGATTTTCGAGGCGGTTCTGGAGAATAAGCCCTTTATCATGAATGTCTACCGCTCTGTCAGCAGGGACAAGATTGAAAGCTATCTGTACAAGCTGACCTACAGCCTGATTGCCAATGTAGTGGAAGAAAAATCCGCAGGTACCGGTCTGGCCGAACCGGACAAAGCCTTCATTGCGGAATTCTACAAATACGGCTTTGTGGGCGTTATGCTGGACTGGATTGCGGAAGGGATGAAAGCTGACTATAAGGAAATCACTGACCGGATCAGCATCCTTATGCATGGCGTTATTGATAATTCTATACGGAATTTCGAATATATAAAAAAGTAACCCATTGAAAACACTTCACAACCACTGATAATTACCAAATATAATTGCGGAAAGCAGTTCCTATTTTCCGCATATTTGAGTATACTATACATAAGTTAAAGCCCTGCACTTAACAGAAGGTATATTTCGACCTTTAACAGAGACAGTTATAAGCGGGCATATCTCAGCCCTGAGCGAGACAGTTATAAGTGAGTATTTCGCCACTCAAAGTGCGAATCTAATATATTTTTATCAAAACAGCCCCGGTGATAAGTTTTTTATCATTGGGGCTGTTTTGTAAATTGGAAAAAGAATAAAATCGCGTTAAGATACCATCATAAGTAAAGAACAGCCAACAATTCCTAAGGAACAGCCACAGCACAAACCTGATGGCAGCTCTGAAAAGGAAGATACAAGGCAATAAGAAAGGATGATCAGAATATGGCAAAAAATAAGAATCTGGCAATCGGGGCAGCGCTGGCAGCCGGCGCAGGAGCAGCGGCAATCGTCGCCAAAAAGCATAAAGACGCACACAAAGCCGAAGTAAAAAAGACTTCCTCCAAGACCACACAAAAGGAATACCGCAACACGGAAATCGGAAAAAATCAGAAAAACAGCAAAGGCATCTACTATTCCAACGGCAATTATGAAGCCTTTGCCCGTCCTCGGAAACCGGAAGGCGTAGACGACAAGCACGCCTACATCGTAGGCAGCGGTCTGGCTTCCCTGGCTGCAGCATGCTTCCTGGTACGAGATGCCCAGATGCCCGGTGACCATATCCACATTCTGGAAGCGATGGACATCGCCGGCGGCGCATGTGACGGCATATTTGACCCTACCAGAGGTTATGTTATGAGAGGCGGACGTGAAATGGAGAACCATTTTGAATGCCTCTGGGATCTCTTCCGCTCCATCCCTTCCCTGGAGACGCCGGGCGTGTCCGTTCTGGATGAGTACTACTGGCTGAACAAGGAGGATCCCAACTACTCCCTCTGCCGCGCCACCGTAAACCGCGGAGAGGATGCCCACACGGACGGCAAATTTAACTTAAGCCAGAAGGGCGCAATGGAAATCATGAAACTGTTCATGACCAGGGATGAAGACCTGTACGACAAGACTATCGAGGACGTATTCGACGAGGAAGTGTTCGATTCCACGTTCTGGCTGTACTGGAGAACTATGTTTGCCTTCGAAAACTGGCACAGCGCCCTGGAAATGAAACTGTACTTCCAGCGTTTCATTCACCACATTGCGGGACTGCCGGACTTCAGTGCACTGAAATTTACGAAATACAACCAGTATGAATCCCTGATCCTGCCCATGCAGAAGTACCTGGAGGCAGCAGGTGTGGACTTTCAGTTCAACACGGAAGTCACCAATGTGATTTTCGAGAAGGAGAACGGGAAAAAGGTGGCAAAAGCCATCGAATGCAAGGTGAAAGGTGTGGAAAAAGGCATCGTCCTCACCGAAAATGACCTGGTATTCGTCACCAACGGAAGCTGCACGGAGGGCACTGTCTACGGCGACCAGAACCACGCGCCCAACGGAGATGCGGAAGTACGGACCAGCGGCTGCTGGAGCCTGTGGCGGAACATCGCAAAGCAGGATCCTTCCTTCGGGCACCCGGAGAAATTCTGCTCCGATGTGAGAAAAACCAACTGGGAATCCGCCACCGTCACCACACTGGACGACAGGATTCTTCCCTATATCACCAATATCTGCAAGCGCGACCCCAGGAGCGGCAGGGTGGTCACCGGCGGCATTGTCAGCTGCAAGGATTCCTCCTGGCTCTTAAGCTGGACCATCAACAGACAGGGACAGTTCAAGGAGCAGGATAAAGATAAGGTCTGCGTCTGGGTATACGGCCTGTTCACAGACGTGCCCGGCGACTATGTGAAAAAGCCCATGCGGGAATGTACCGGCAGGGAAATCACCGAAGAGTGGCTGTATCACATCGGTGTGCCCGTAGAGGACATCCCTGAGCTGGCAGAACACAGCGCAGTCTGCGTTCCCACCATGATGCCTTATATCACGGCGTTCTTCATGCCCAGAACTAAGGGCGACCGTCCGGATGTAATACCTGACGGATGTGTCAACTTTGCGTTCCTGGGACAGTTTGCAGACACGCCGAGAGACACCGTATTCACCACCGAGTACTCCGTGCGTACCGCTATGGAAGCCGTATATGGGCTGCTGGGCGTAGACAGGGGCGTGCCCGAGGTATGGGGCAGCGTTTACGATATCAGGGAGCTTCTGGACAGCAGCGTCAAGCTCATGGACGGCAAGTCGCCGCTGGAAATCGAACTGCCCGGGCCGCTGAATGCGTTAAAGAAGCCTCTGCTTCACTTCATAAAGGGAACTGTAATCGAAAAAGTATTGAGAGACCATGATGTGCTGAAAGATGGTATGATGTAGTATCTATATGGAAAGCCATCCTTTCGCTTCCGATATAAGGCACACACTTTGCGCCGTATTTTACCATGGGGCTGTCGCATTAACAAATTTTACACAAGATACAGAATATCCGGTAAGCAGGCATATCTATATCCGGTGTCTATGACCCTTAATGCGGGAGCCCCATAATGTGCCTTATCGGAAGCAATCCCCATGCTTCTAATAAAAGGCGTGTCTCTTTACGCCGCATTCAACTATGGGAAGCTGTATAGCAGCCTTATCATAAGGAAATGTCTACAAATAACTGCTGCAAGTTTATAGCAATTTTTATTGTATTTCCAGGCTTTTGCCTAAAGAAATTGCAGCAGTTATTTTCCGACAGTTCCTAAATGAAATGCATGGTGCGATAATTTACTTATTCGAAATACACATAAAGCCTTCCCTTTTGAATGATATGGGCACCCGCCTTACTCAGGACTTTTCGTTTGAAAGAAGATGGTTTTAGATTGAGTTTGCAGTCCAATGCGTAAACCGTAAAGCAATATTTATGAGATTTTCCTTCAGGCGGTTTCGGCCCCGCATAACGATGAAAACCATATCCAATTCCCTGTATGGCTCCCTGCAGTGAGGCTATTTCTTTTCCTGACGGAATTGCTTTCCTAATTCTATCAGCAGCAGGAATGTCCCAAATAATCCAATGGGTAAATTGCTTTATCGGATGGCTCAAATCTTCAAGGGTTATCATCAGCGTAACTGCATCGGCAGACAGATTCCGAATGATAAATTCCGGTGAGATGTCTTTTCCCCTGCCTGTATTTTCCACCGGAAATTTTCCGCCATCCTTTAATCCAACGCATTCGAATTCCAGAACATTCTGTTCCATATTGTTTTGTCCCATATCCAGCCTTTCTATTTCTCAGCGCCTTCCTGAGCCTCAATATTGTCGGGCAGATGCGGGGTTTACTCCCTACCCTCTCTCTGAAACCGAGCGTGCAGCTTTCCCGCATCCGTCTCTTCGCAAACCCAATTGCCTATACGTCGCTATCCATTTTCACGATTCCCTTCCTGATATGCCGCCATGCTGTTTCTGCTCTAACTTTTCCATCCCTTCAATCAGGATATCTACCGACAAATTAAAACTGTCTTCTATTGGCTCTGTATTGCCGAAGGCGTGATGGTTTTCAAGCAATGCAAATCCCTCTAAAAAGCCTCGAAACATCCTGATTAAGTGACAGCAGTTTTCCTGGGAGATATTCAGTGACCTTGTTATTTTGAAAAAGACCGAAGACATCTTTGAAGTCGCTTCCAGCGTCTGTTCATTTTCATGCTGATTGTACCAGAGCATGGCACTGAAAATCCCCTGGTTTTCTGTCGCATACTCATGAAAAGCATGGCACATGGACCTGATTGCGTCATACCCGGTTAATCCTATTATGGCCTGAATAAGCCTGTCTTCCATTTCCTTCCACCCGTAAAGCATCACCTGCCGCTTCAGGTCATCAAGTCCGTCTATGTGGTTATAAAGTGACGGTGACTTAACGCCCAATCGTACCGCAAGTGTTTTCAGGGATAGATTTTCTATTCCTGTTTCATTGGCCATATGCGCAGCCTCTCTGATAACCAGGGGTTTATCAACTTTTGATTTCGGCAATATATCATCTCCTACGTACTAATCTGATTTTTATTTTAACAAATCTAATTAGTTAAGTCAATAGCTATGTCCTGGTCATTTTCCGCACTGAAACTGCACTTTCTCCGGATAATACTCCAAAACCACATAAAACGGCCTCTCATCAATCCGCTCCCAGTCCTTCTCTGCAAACTGAGTATCCAGCATTGTCATGGGAAAAATAATTTCCCTGCTCTCCCCCTCTTCCAGCTGCAGCCGCAATCTCTCCAACTGCGGATTCAGCAGATACATCAGTTCCATATCAAACTGGTTCCCCCAGGCTCCTGACTCAAAAGCGATGCTGGTCAAATCCAGGAAGGTGTCATCCTGCGCATTTTTCGTGATGGACAAGGTAATCAGGCCCACCCGTTGCCGTTCAGCCGGATATTCGTTTCCGTCCTCATCCGGAATAAGTCTGAACTCCGGGCAAAGTTCCTGCAGCAAAGTGCCGTCCCCCCATTGCCAGTCCGAAAAGGTAATCATATAGTTTCCCGCCTGAACCGAGTCATGAAGCATGCCGATCCGCACCTCAGAGCTGGGATACCGGGCATTGATCCGACAAATCCGGTACCCTGCCATACAGGAAACCAATAGCCGCCTTCGCCCACATAATACCGGACAGGCAGAATATAATCCCACAAATGCCAGAGGCTGACAGCACAGCCAATCAGCAGCGCGGCCAGCATGCGCCGGTTCCTGAATGCCCTGTCCAGCTCGAATTTCAGTACATTCCTCATTGCTATTCCGCCTTTACGCCCAAATCTATGTAATAGCTGCCCTCATTGCTCCCGTCATATTGCTTCACATGATAGTAAAGCGCATACGGGCCTCCGGAACCCATGCGCATCTCCAGCGTATCATCCGCCGCCAGGGCGCTTCCGCATCCTTCTATGATCCACCCCACCTCGCTGGTCACCGACTCTCCCGGATCCAACATCCAGTGATGCTTTTCGCCGGCTGTCCCCTCATCCCAGTCCACATCATAATAGCAGGCATCGCCGGACCAGGTGACAGTGTTCAGCGAGAGCCCGATAACGGAGATATCGTTGCAAGTGCGGTAGATTTCCTGCGCCTGATCCGTGGTATTGGTGAAAGTTATGGTCAGAAACAAATACCTGGAATCCCCCTGAAGCGTTCCCTGGCTGTCGGTTTCCGCCCCCAATGTACTGAAACGTTCCGGCTCTCTGTCCCCGATGCTTTCCGTGTACTCCACATTCTCAATTTTATAGGAAATCCCCCATGCGGCTGCTGACTGGGTAACCGGCAGAATGTTCTCTTCCTCCGTATAGATTTCATCTATATAGTCCACCTCCGGTTCACTGCCTGGCAGTGGGTCGGGCTTTGCCGTAGCCTGCGCTCCGCCCCCCTCCTGCCGCTATGTCCCCTGCATGCGAATCGTCTCCCCCTGCAGAGCCATTCCCCGTTTCATTCCCCACAGGCGAATCCTCCCCCTCTGTGGATATGTCTCCCGAAAGTGCGCTGCCCTCTGCGCCTTCCCCCATATCCTGTACCAATCCGCCTCCCATCTGCGTGGAAGCATCCTCTCCACATCCTGACAGCATTGTCATTAATAATACGGCTGAAATTGCCTTTGTAAATTTTTTCTTCATAATGAAAAACTCCTTTCTGACCTCTGTTACAGACAGAATAAAGCTTCTCTTCATAAGAAATCCCCCAAAAAATGCAAAAAAATTGCAAAATCACCTCCCCAAAAAAGTGCATTTAAAAAGCACCTCCGAAGAGATGCTTTTCAAATAATTGTTCTTTCTTTTTTATTCTATTTGCATCAATATAAGCTGTGCCGTCTGATCTCTTGCTGCATATATCACAGATGTTACCTGAACCTTGCTGTTTTCCTCATCTATCCAAAAATATACATAGTAATTCTTAACTCTCATCCGGTGTATGCCTTCACTTCTCCAAGGCTCTTCTTCTGTCATCTTTATGCGCTCCGGCATTTTATCCAGGCTTTTTATCTCTTTTTTTATGGCAGCAATAGTATTCTTTGCGGCATCAGGAGCTAAGAGTTCTTCTGCAATATATTTCTTGATACCTCTAAGATGCTCACGGGCCTGCCGGGTAATTCTGACCGTATATGTCTTCATACATCAGCCTTCCAATTCAGCGAAAACCTCATCAGCATCAAAGGAATCATCTTCTTTTGCCTGTTTGAGACCAGTGGCCATCATTTGATCAAACTGAGCCGTAGTCATTTCATCCCGCGCAGGTACAGTTGTCGGGAGAGTCAAGGAAAAAGGTATTCCATTATGCGCTATGATCTGTCTGTAATACATATCCATTGCAACAGACCTCGGAATCCCGAGCCTGTCAAGAATCTCCTCTGCCTGCTGTTTTATATCCACCCTCATTCTGGAATTGACACTTGCTGTTTTCATTGCCATAAGCCATTCACCACCTTTCACCAACAATTATAGACAAAAGTGAAGCAAATTGCAACACAACAGGCACACATTTTTAAAAAATGGCACTGTCTCCAAACAAAACCCTGTACCCGCAAAACCCCTTCTCCACAGCATCATAGTACAAAACCAGACTCCCCTGCCCCATAACACACACCAGCAAAGCCTCCCCGCCGTCCCGGCACATCTGCCACTCTCCCAGGGCACAGCAGTCCCACAGCGGCACCCTCTCCGGAATCTCAGTCACCTCCGCTTCCCCTTCCGGCAAAAGCGAACTGTAAAGCCGGATTACACGGTTCCAGTATTCCAAGCAGTTTTCATAGATTCCATCAATTTCTTCAATATATCGCCGCAGACCGTCCGTCCCGCTCCTGCAAATCTCTGAAAGCGTCTCTACAGCCTCCTGCATCTCCGCTTCCGACGGTTCTTTTTTTCTTCTGCAGCAAATCAGGCCGGGAAGCAAATCCTCATTCATTGCAGCGGACAGCTGATATTCTTTCCCGTCCTTCTCCGCCGGAGCCTGAATCAGGTAAACACTCCCGTCCTGTATGACAGAAAGAGGATACCAATAACTGTCAACCTCCTCCAGCCCAACCAGACGGAACATCCGCTCATACAGTTCCTCCCCCAGAGCAGCTCTGCTGTCCCTCATTCTGGCTTCCCGCTCCTCTCTGGGCAGAACCTCCGCTTCCTCCAGCATCGGATAGCGGAACCTGTCCATAAAAAGGCCCGGAGCCTCGGAAAGCCCATCCGGCAAAGGTTCTTCTTCATATACCATTTTTTCCGCATCAAACACCGCCGCATACATGGCCGGCAGCGCTGCGACTCCCAACGCCAGAATCAAAACAGCCAGCGCCGCCGTCACTGCTACCCATATCCTTTTCATACTTCTGTCCCTCATCTATCCGTTGGCACGGAAGTACAGTAAACAGATTCTTCCTTTTCCGCTACATTCTTCTCCCGGGCATATGACTCTTATCCATTGCCCCTCCTGCTCTTTCCTCATCAAACGGTTCTACAACGTTCCCGGAAATTGCCCTTGTCACCGGCGCAGGGAAGCACAACTGAAACTCTGGTGCCGCACTGTTCTTTGCTTTCAATCTTCAGAGTGCCATGATGAGCTTCCGCAATCTCCTTACACAGAGCCAGCCCCACGCCCGAGCCGCCGCTGCTGCGGGAACGGGCCTTGTCCACCATATAAAACGCCTCCGTCACCCGCTCCAGCTCCGATTCCGGTATGCCGATTCCGTAATCCCGGATTGCCAGCAGCGCACTGCCCTCCTGCTCCTTCAGTGTGACCGCAATCTCCTGTCCCGGCGCGGAAGCCTTCAGCGCATTGTCCAGCAGATTCAGCACCAAAGATGTGAGCAACACCTCATCTGCCTCCACCTGCAGCGGCTGCAGCTTTTTCCGGACAGTGCACTGGCGTTCCCCACAGACAGGCGCAAAGACCTCCAATGCACGCTCTGTCAGTTCTCCGAAATCCACCGGACGGAGCGCCAGTTCTGTTTCCTGAATGGAAATCAACTCCATCAGCCTGGAGGAAAGAAGCTTTAGCCGCCTGGCCTCCGCCGCAATCACACCGGCATACTCCCGGCGTTCCGTCTCTCCCATATCGCTTTTTATGGTCATAATATCCGCGAACCCAAGAATTGACGTCAATGGTGTCTTCAGCTCATGAGCCATATTGGCGATAAATGTCTCCCGTCCCCGGGCAAGCGCCTCCACCTGCCTGATATTGGCTTCGATCTCCGCCGCCATCTCATTCATATGGCCGGATAATTCCGCTATTTCGTCATGCCCCTTTGCCCGGACACGATACCCGTACTCTCCGGCAGCAATCTGCTTTGTGGCAGCTTCCAGGCGTTTCAGCGGCCGGGTCAGATACAATATGGAAAACAGCAGCACCGCCGCTATCAGCAGAGAAACCGCCCCGCTCATCCACTGGCTGAAAATCAAATCCTCCCGGAAACTGCCAAACAGTTCCGACACATCCGAGGAAACCTCCACCCGGTAAAACCGTCCCTCCCAGAAAGCCGTAGTACCGCTGCAAATCCGCCAGTTCCCGTTTTCCTCCACAAGCATCGTGCGGATGCTTCCCGAATCTCCCGAATGCAATGCCGACCCGGACGGATTCCCCTCTATGAGCGTCACGGCAATTTCATTTTCCTGCACATCTTCTCTGTTCTCTATGTCCTGTCCGCTTTCTCCGTTTTCCGCATCCTCTCCGTTCTGTCCGCCTTCTCCGCTCTCCGCGCCCTCTCCGTCCTGTCTGCTTTCTCCGCTCTCCGCGCCCTCTCCGTCCTGTCCGCTTTCTCCGCTCTCCGCGTCCTCTCCGTTCTGCCTGCCTTCTCCGCTTTCCGCGTCCTCTCCGTCCTGTCCGCCCTCTCCGCTTTCCCTCACAATCAACTGCCCGTTAGAATTAAGCCGTAATTTCGAAAATAAATCTTCCAGCTCACGTTCAGTCACCAGCAAACATCCATCCGCTTCCCTCTTCTCCTGGATCAGATGCCCCAGCTCCGCCGTGGCTCCGTCACAGATAGTCCGTACCCTTTCCTTCGCCAGAGACAGACTGTTTGCCTGATTGCGCACCAGGAGCACCAAGGAGATTGCGTTGGCAGCCAGAGCGGTCAGGCACAGAGTCAGCAGGAAAATTTTCTGCCACAGCCGCATACCATCACTCCCTTTTTATTCTTGCAGACCTCATGCGATGCGACACGATAAAAAGCGCTTAATCCTTTTTATATAAATGCAGCTATACCCAAGACAACTGAAAGAATACCAAGACCAATTGATACATATGTAAGTATTGCATTCTTTTTCTTTTCCTTATTATTCTCATCCTGTAAATCAGAAAATTGCTTCAGCAAGTCTTCATTACCTTTTTCCAAACCTGCTATTTTCTTATCAAATTCCTCTTTCTCCAATTTCTC
>DKVC01000100.1:652-4027 GCA_002490995.1 Lachnospiraceae bacterium UBA7188 | reverse complement strand
GCGCAGGCACAAGTGCAGGAAGATATGCCGGATATTCCTGAAGGAGAATTAGACTGGCATATCGTACATGAAATGGACGATGATAACGGACAGCCCACGGAATGGAGCGCAAAGCTGCCTAACGGGGAATTTCTCTGGATTGATAAGGAAGCGGAAGGGTATGCCCTTTATGACACCGACAATACGGATGCAGGCCCGGTTTCTGTATCGGAAACACTGGGCGGGGCAAAGGAAGGTGGGGAAGATTACGCTTTAAGGTTCGCTGACGTGGATGAAACGGAGAAAATCACGGTTGCGCTGGAATCTTCAGAAGATTTTTCAGAGCCGGCGATTGGATTTTATACCCACCAGTATGCGGACGGCAGGGAGGGCGTGCGTTACCGCCTTGTGACAATGGCAGAGGACGGACTTCTCATACCTTATCCGGAACACAGCCGATTTTTTATTAACCGTGAGCTGGCGCAGGAATACATAGATACCCATGCTAATCTGATTGATGTGATCGGATATGATGAGATGGTATACAGTTCCATGCAAAAACAGAATGAAAACAGAAAGGAGCAGGTGCAGAAAGAAACTTCTGGACATCATGTCCAGAAGTCCGGTGACAGGATTTCCATTGACGGGCAGGAATGTATAAAGATGGATGAATGGAAAGCCGGGGATAATGTATATGTAGTGGGAAATTCCGTGGAGGACAGCGATTTCTTCTATGCATCGGTAAACGGGAAAGACTTTTTTGAGTATGACCATAAGCCTTACCGGGATGAAGTGGAAGATGATTACATAGACATGGAAGCCATGCGGGATATTGACCGCCATGAAGCGGAGGTAGATTCCCGTTTTGAGGGCGGGGGTGAGCCGGATATTTATTATACCATTTCCCTTACCTCGGACGCTTTTGCTGACAGTTACTATCTTTCTGTTATGGATGGAAATACAGAGGAGGAAGTACGGGCATACCGTGACAGCTACGGAGATATGCCTACATTTGAAACTGTTGATGAAGCAGTGGACTACTGCCGCAGAAAAGGCATTGAATTTCAGAATGGGGAAGAACTGGATGAATGGCGTGCCATAGATGTCGAACGTGTAGAAAAGCCGCTGACCGCAGACGATATACAGAATCTGGTCTTGACAAACAGGGAATATTTTGCGGGTTCCCGGACTACGGTATATGACTTTGAATGTGACATACGGGGAGAGCATGATTCCCTGCAATATACCCTGGAATACCATGATGACGGGGAAGGCTTTACCATTCATACGGAAAAGGATGATATATGGGAGCGTATGCCGGAGCCGGAGCTGGAGCGTCTGGAGGGGATTCTCAGCAGAGAAGCCGTGTACTTTAAATACCATGAAAAGATAGCCGGAATGGAAAGCCTTGAGGACTTGAAGGAGATTGAGTATGAAATCATGGAAGATGAATCGCCTGAATTTCCTGCTGTTTCGGAGAGGGTATGGAAAGATTTTTCACAAAAAGAGCGTGAACTGTCAGCTCCGGAGCAGGAAACTTCTGGACATGATGTCCAAAAGCGGAAGTACCGGATTGGGGTTAGAGTATATCTGGACAATAAGCCCTATGAGATTACCCAAACCAATGATTGGAATGTGGAGATTATGGATCGCTCCCTGTACAATCCTCCTCGCCGTTTGGAAAGCTGGGAAAACTTTGAGAAGCTGCTGCGGCAGGATGAACGGAACGCACACCTGTTTACACCAGAAGAAAAAAAGCCTGGCCAGCCGGGTTACACAACTGAAACAGTGGAGGTCTATCCGGGCGAAAAAAACAATCTGCCCTATGACGTGGTTATTGAGAAGCTGCACTTTGAAGAACCGGAGAAGGCGGAGCCGGAGAAAGCGGTGCAGATTGACAAGTCCGGGGCTGTTAATTTCCGCATTACAGAAGATGCCCCAGGCATTGATGCGGCAAAGAAAAACGCAGGCTTTACGTCTAAAGAGAAATTCAGGAGGAATATAGAAGCAATCCGCACTCTGGAGAAGATTGAGGGCGAGAACCGTATTGCCACACCGGAGGAACAGGAAATTTTATCACAGTATGTCGGCTGGGGCGGTCTTGCCGATGCCTTTGACGAAAGCAAAAGCGCATGGGCGGGGGAGTACCAGGAATTGAAAAGCCTGTTGTCCGAAACGGAGTATGCTTCCGCAAGGGGGAGTACCTTAAATGCCCATTATACGAACCCGGTCATTATCCGCAGCATCTATGAAGCCTTGGAGAACATGGGGTTTGAAAAAGGGAATATATTAGAACCCTCAATGGGCATCGGGAATTTTTTTGGTATGCTGCCGGAGGAAATGCAGGAGAGCAGGCTGTATGGTGTGGAACTTGACAATATTACCGGACGGATTGCAAAACAGCTCTATCCCAAAGCAGATATAAAGATCACAGGATTTGAAAAGGCAGATTATCCGGATGATTTCTTTGATATTGTCATTGGCAATGTGCCGTTTGGAAATTACAAAGTGTCGGACAAACGGTATGACAGGCACAATCTCCTTGTGCATGATTATTTTTTCGCCAAGTCCATTGACAAGGTGCGTCAGGGAGGCGTCATTGCCATGATCACCACGAATGGGATGAGTGGAGGCACATTTGATAAACGTGACAGTAAAGCCAGGAGGTATATTGCCCAGAGATGTGACCTGCTTGGAGCTGTCCGCCTGCCGAGCGGCGCATTTGAGGATGCGGAACTTCCGACAGATATTCTGTTTTTCCAGAAAAGGGAGCGGCAGAGAGATCTGACAGCCGATATGCCAGACTGGGTACAGACCACTATTATACATGAGAGTGACCATGTGAAAGAAAACGGGGAAGTAAGGCATAACATAGTCACCGAAAATAATTATTTCCTTGAACACCCGGAGATGGTATTGGGAAAACAGGAGGTTGTGAACGGACAGTTCGGGCCGCAGCTGGTGTGCCTGCCGACAGAGGGAAATTTAAGGGAAAAACTGAAAAATGCAGTGAGCCATATTCAGGGAACGATAGAAAATACAGGATTTTACGAACTGGAGGAAGATATTGATGCAACAGTTATCCCGGCAGACCCAAATGTAAAGAATTACAGCTATACGCTTGTGGATGACACGGTTTATTACCGTGAAAATTCTGTTATGAAGCCTGTGGACATGAAAGATTCCATGCTGGAACGCATTAAGGGCATGGTAGAAATAAGGGATTGTACGCAGGAGCTTATCCGTGTGCAGCTAGAGGAATACCCGGATACCGTCATTCAGGAAAGGCAGGCAGAGTTAAATTCACTGTATGATGCTTTTTCCAAAAAGTACGGGCTTATCAATTCACAGACCAACAAGCGGGCATTTAACCAGGACAGCAGCTATTGCCTGTTA
>DKVC01000100.1:0-309 GCA_002490995.1 Lachnospiraceae bacterium UBA7188 | reverse complement strand
CCTTGAAAAGACGGACGAGGAAGGAAAATTTGTCGGCAAGGCGGATATGTTCACAAAGCGCACCATTAAGAAAGCGGAGGTTGTCACAAGTGTTGACACGGCAACCGAAGCCCTTGCGGTGTCGCTGTCGGAAAAAGCCAGGGTTGACCTTGACTATATGGCGGAGCTGTCCGGGAAAAGCGTTGACAAAATTAAAGAGGAACTGACGGGGATCATCTTCCAGAATCCCGTAACGGACAAGTGGGAAACAGCGGACGAGTATCTGAGCGGCAACGTCCGTGACAAGCTGGAAACAGCGAAAACCTATGC
>DKVC01000054.1 GCA_002490995.1 Lachnospiraceae bacterium UBA7188 | reverse complement strand
AAAAACTTGTAAAGTGGTGTAAATACCTTGAAAACAAACTCAAATGCAGGCAAGAGCTGCTCTTTCAGGAAACTACCGATGGCATCAAATACCGGCTTCAGGTGGTTCTCCCAGGTATCACGGATTCCCTCCATTGCCTCCTTAAAAAAGGCGAGGATGTCATCCAGATGCTCACTGAACAGCCCCGCCAGCTCCTCTATAACAAATCCGATCAGGTCAAATACCGGCTGGCCGATGGAATCCCACAGAGTACTGCATACATCCCAAAGAACCTCAAATGCCGTCTGAATAATGTCTGCAATTTCACCCCAGTTTTCTGAAAGCCATGCCATCGTATCAACAATACTTTCAAAAATAACCCTACCGGTATTATCCCATACTCCACTGAGCACCTCCCAAAGCAGCCCAAACACGTCTTCAATGTTTCCGGCAATGGTTTCCCAGTTTTCTAAAAGAAAGTCAAGTGCATCTACTATAAAGACTATGATTGGATATCCTATGGTTTCCCATACTTCCCTGCAGTAATCCCAGATCTGCTGGAAAATGCCTGTTGAATCACTTTCAGTATCCGACCATCTGCCGACCAGCCATTCAAGGATTTCGCCTATGGAATTGAATATGGATCTGCCGGATGACTCCCATATTGCACTACAGCTGTTCCATAACTCCCCGAATACTTCTCCGATAACTTCTGATGAGGCAGAAAATATATCCTGCATGGCAGACACCACATCACCAAACGTAATTCCCATACCATCCATCGCGCCCTGGATACGGGAAAAGGCATCCTGCACAAATCCACAGAGTTCCTCAACAACAAGCCGTACTGCATCCAAGCATGTCTGTACGACACTCTGTATCACCGGCATGTTTCCTATAACCCAGTCAAGCACTTCATTTATAAACGGCAAAAGTGTATCACCTATTTCTGCCAGTGTATTTGTAACAACTGTCTTAAGCTGCTCCACTTTAGTAGAAAAAGTATTATGCATTGTCTCATAAGCCGTTTCCGTCGCGCCAGTGGATTCCCTCATTTCTTCCAGCGTACTGTTATATTCTTCCGCGCCGGTCTTTAACAGCGTCAGCGCGCCCACACCGGCTTCTGAACTTGACCACAGTTCATTAAATGCAGATGTATCCCCATCAACGCTTTCTCCCAGGATATCAATAATATCCCCCAGGGACATCCCACTGGCTTCCAGTTCTGCAAATGACTGGCCGGTTTTCTCTTTCAGGATGCCGCCCACTTTGGATCCGCTGTCACCTAATTCATTAAGCATTGATTTTGTATAGGTGATCGCCTCCGCAGTAGCAATACCGTTCTTTGTCAGCAGCGCGGTATTGGCACATAAGTCATCCATTTTCACACCATAGGCTGCCGCGATCGGTATTACAGCCCCAAGGCTTGATGCCAGTTCACCCACTGACGTCTTTCCAAGGTTCTGTGTCGTTATCAGGTAATCGCTGACCTGCGTGGCATCCTCGGCACTCAGTCCATAAGCGTTTATGGCTGTGGTCATGACATCCACGGCTGTAGCCGCATCCGTAAAGCCACCCTCCGCGAGTTTCAGTGCGGATGCAACAAAATCCACTGCATTCGCCTGGTCTACACTTGCTGAAATTGCAGAATAGATTGACTCGCACAGGGCATCTGTTGATACCCCTGTTTCGTTGGATAAATCAATAATGGACTTCTTATATGAATCCAAATCAGTTGTATCCGCCAGAAGGGTATTTACTTTAGCAAAGGATGTCTCAAAGTCAGAAGCAGCAGCCACCGCCCTGGTTCCAACTGCCACCGCGGCCGTTCCAACTGCCACTGCAGCGGCGGCCCCCCATTTTGCCATTGTTTTTATGCCATTTTCCAGCTTTGAGGCAGTGCCATCAGCTGAATCTCCAAGGCTTTCTACATCTTTCCTGGTTTTCTGCGATGCATCGCCGAATTTGCTGACACCATCTCCCGTACCACTTGCAGAGTCCTCCAGTGACCGTAAATTCTGCTCTGTTTCCACTATCTCCCTCTGCAGGGCATCATACTGCTCATGTGAGATCGGATTTCCAAATTCTTCACTGACATCTTTCGCCCGCTGCTTTAAATCCTTCAGCTGGCTTTCCGTACCCTTCAGCTCCTCGCCAAGGGCTTTATACCCGGAAGTATCCACCTTCCCGGCCTTTTCAAGCTCGGTCATCTTTTCCTTCAGCCGCTTTGCCTTTTCACTGGTCTTCCCGATTTCCTCCTGTATGGGCGTATAGGCTTTTTTCCAGGCATCATAATTCCCGGCAGTCTTCGCTGCCTGTTCGCTTGCGGTTTTCAGTGCCTCCAGGCGTTCTTTGGTATTTTTTATGGCTCCCTGCAGCAGTTCCTGTTTCTGGCGGAGAAGTTCCGTATTGCCTGGATCCAGCTTCAGCAGCCTGTTCACGTCCCTGAGGGCAGAATCCGTATTTTTCAGTTGTTTATCAACACCTTTTAACGCTTCATTCAGTCCTGTGGTGCTGCCATCTATTTCAATTGTAATTCCCCTGATCCTTCCACCAGCCATATGTATCCGCCTCTCAAATCCCTAAAAACTCGTTAAATTCTTTCTGCCCGGCAACCTTCGGATAATTGTAACTGTCGTTTGAATTCTCCGTAATCAGATCCCACACCATCCCACAGCTGAGGTAATCCAGCTCATCCATGGACAGCCCCAGCTGCTTGCACCTTAACAAATACGTCATGGTATTTATTTCTCGGGTGGTGCGGGTACCCTGTTTTTTGATTTGGAAACCTGTACTTCATTTCCCTTCCAGAGCCCTGCAATTTCCGGAAGTATCTTGTAGATGGAAAAGCTTTTGAATGAGTCAATCCAGTCCCATACATCCGGATACTTTTCCAGAAAATCCTTCTGCTCCTGCGTCTGCCTTGGCGACGGTGCCATGCCCTGATATGCAAACAGATACGAAATGCGGGCAAAAAGCTCGTACTCCGGAATCTGAAAATGGTCTTCATTACTGTCATGTGCATCCTTCAGTTTTTCAATATCCTTCATATAATCCCTTCCGGGAAATAATCTGTTGTACATAATGGGAGAAAAGGCAGAAGCCTTAAAATTCAGACTTCTGCCCTCCTCGATCTCTATTATTTTCTCCATAAATTTAACCTGCCTCCTGTTCCGTGTCCGTTCCATCCATGCCGCCCGGCTCCGTGAGCTCTGCACCCGGAAGGACCACCTGTTTGAACCATGCATTGAACGTCGCTTCGTTCATGCTCCTGGTAATGCCGCCGCGCACGATATTCTTTGCCTCGCCGCCGATCATGACCGGCAGCGGGGAAGCCGTGACGGACAGCTCCTCTGTATCCGGCTCCTTCTGGTTGTCCTTGTTCTCCCCCTTCTGGCTTGTCCTTGATGCCGTGCAATTGTAATAAATCCAGCGGATGCCTTCTTTGTCCCCCTTGAACTCGCCCATCAGCGCGAATGGCACCGGGTCGGCATCTGCATCCTCATACTGGATCCCTGTCACCTCATCCGTAACCTCGGACAGGCAGTCCTTCCTGAACTGGTCAGACACTTTGATGAAACTCAAAGTGCCGGAATATCCGTTGTTGGAAGAGATCACCAGATAATCTATGCCATCGGCCCGCACTTTGGTCACATCCCCTTCCGCCCCCATGTCAATGGACATCAGCCCGGGTTCCCGTTTTACATCCTTCCCAAACGTGATAGTCCCGTCATCATTCCTCACCCCCGGGCAGTAATGGCAGTTCTGCACATCATAATGGTACCTGTTTTTCTTTGCTTCCATTTCTCTCCTTTCCCCGGTTGCACCGGTGCAACTTTTCCCTCCCCGGCAGCCTGCTGGTTCCGGCGGATCCAGACTGGCTCCTGGGATACGCAGCGCTATACCTGCAGCCTATACGTGATCGCCCACAGCGCAATCTCGTCAATATACTCGGAGGAACGCTTCCATCGCAATTCCTCCCCTTCCAGCACTTCCTGTACCTTTCCCTCCGCCTCGGATACCTCTGTATCGGAATAAATCCTGACTTCCAGTTCCTTAATGTCCAGATATCTTTTTCCGTCTGCATAAACAGGCTTATCTGTCAGAAAATACTCCATAAAGGGCAGGGAAATGCTTTTCTGTTTGCCCACATTGATGTGGTCCGGATGGTCTTCGTCAAACGGGATCCCCATCCCCCTGCACATTGCTTTTACTTCTTCACCCGTCACTTTTTTGCCATCTCCTTTTCCAGGTTTTTCTCAAAAAGGGCTGCCGTCTCCTCATCTGCAGGTATGTGCGGATGTGCTCCTGCAGGGCGCGGGCCTCCATGGCCATGCTGCAGCAGGTGCGCAAGCCCCGGCTTTGAGCGCTGGTACACGGTCTTTCCATACGCCCCGCGGCCGCCCTGGGATGTGCTTTTTGATGCCCATCCTTTCGCATACTTCCCGGTCTTCACCGGCGCAGCCCCCTTAATCTGGTTTACAGTCTCCCTTGATGTCTTATCCACAGCCCTCTTCAGGGCTTCCCCTGTCAGTTCCCTGGTTTCTTCCAGGGCCTGCTTTACAGCTTTCTGCAGGCCATCCATCCTGACTTTTGTATTGCCCATATCATTTCTCCCTGTATTCAATCTGGGCGGATGCAAGGGACAGAAGCCACGATGCCGGCAGGCGGTCATCCTTCAGATCCTTCTGCACCACCTCATACTGCTGCCCGTTAATGATAAACACATCCCCACGCTCAACAGCAGAGCCGTATGGGACCCTGACTGCCCGGCTGACCTCCGTGCCCGCCACATAGGCGTCCCAGTACCTGCGCTCCCCCACCGTCTGCTCCTGGAAATGGACAACCTGCTGCCGGACCGATACCAGCCGCCTGTCAACGGTCTCCCAGGCTGTCCCCCATCCGTCCGTAAATGTCTGGTAGCCGCTGTTTTTCCTTTTAAGCATAGCCCATCGCCTCCGCATATCCCGCCACGTCTGACTCAATCCTTGCAGCCGTGATCTCCCCGGCAAAATCCTGTGCAAAGGTTTCCAGCGCCCCTGACTCCGCCCGCAGGACATAATCACAGAGCAGCTGGCCGAACTTCGTCCCGGGGGAAAAGTCCGCAGCGGGGTCACAGTACTTTTTTATATACGCAATCCCCGCCGCGGCTTCATTCCGCAGTCTCGCAACAGTTGACTCGTCAGGCGTGTATGTGATATGCAGGTTATCAATGAGCATCTGATAGATTTCATCCGTTACCGGCATATCTGCTTCCCTCCTTAAGCTGTCTGCGTAGCAGCTGTCTGTGCAGATGTCTTCGTGGTCACCGTGCCGCCCTTAATAAGCACCGGGAGCGCCGGGGCCTCCACCCCGCTGATATCCAGGTACACAAAGCTGGTATTGTCTACCGGCTGCCCGTTGCCGTATACACGGGTGGTGTAAACACGGTTATCCTCCAGGAACTGGTTGGAATCATCATACTCAATGATCCCGGACGTTCCCCCGTTGATCGCCGCAAAATAATTCTCCGCGATTCCGGCAGCCGCCTTCCCTTCCCCGATCATGGAGGACTGCACAACCCTGGTGGGATAAGTATTGTTGATAAGGTCTACGGAACCCGTCCCATAGATAAGCGTATTCTGGATCCTGCGGATTTTCCTGATGTAATCCTGCGGGTTTACCACCAGGAGCACCTCCGGGACCGTCCTGTCGTCCCCGTTGCTGTCCTTCGCCATTGTGGCCACAACCGCAGAATAATCCTCATCAAAGTTCGCAATGGCCACAGCCGTCTTCTGGGAATACTTCCCGTCGCTCGTGGTACTGATATCCATTGTCATCCCGATAAACTGGCTGGAACCGTCACCGGAGATAATGGTCTTTTCCAGTCCGAACGCGATCGACTCAGACAGGATAATGCGGATATACTGGTCCACCCACATGGGGGCAAACGTAAAGTTAAACTTTACAAAGTCCTTCGGGATGATAAAATAGGCTGTGTATTTTGCCACAGTCACATCGATTGTCTTGATCTGGCCTTTCAGCTCCGTGCTGATCGCGCCGGTGACCTTGCCCCATCCGCCAAGTTTGGATGCCATCTGGACACCGTTCATGACAATTTTCTGTGCGCCTGCCGCATCCGTGATATTGATTGCCGACAGCAGCGGGTGCCTCTTCTGCATATCCGTGATTACCCTGTCAATCACAGTGACAGGCATTGCTGCTGTCAGGTTGGTGATCTCCTGCTTTGCACCGGTCTTGACCGCGCCGATAAACTTCTGGTACCAGGCTGTCTCCTCTGACGTAAGCCTGCGCAGCCCCCTGTCCTGCAGCACCTCCATATCCCCGACACCCTTGTACTGCTCAAACTCCTGCTCGATAATCTGGCAGATCCCGTCCTGCATCTCCTGCATGGCTTCCGCCGCCTGCCTGGCATCATTCTCCTGCAGTGCATTCATCATCTTCTGCATAAATTTCTGCGTTTCCTGGTCAATCAGGTCATTGTTCTTCATACCCATTTCTCTGTTCTCCTTTTCCTGTTATTGCTTATACCGGCTGGCTGCCGGCAGTTACTTTGCCAGCTGCCGGAATGCCGCCTGCATGGTATCACACATGGAGGGCTTTTTCAGTCCCCTGAGCATTTCCATCAGCTGCTTCTGGTTGTACAGCTGCTGCCGCAGTTCCCTGATCTGCCCTGCCGCAGCGTCATCTCCCTTCAGCTCCTTCCTTCCATCACCGGTACCCTCTCCATCGGCAGTTTTCTCTCCCGCAGTACCTTCTGCGGAATCTCCATCCTGGCTTTCTTCCTCCCTGGGACTGCTTCCGTCAGCCCCGGCCTCGCCAACGAAATCGCAGAAACCGTAATCCAGGCAGGCATCCGGGGCAAGCATCGTCTCCTTCTGCATCATCTGCCCGAGTTCCTCTTCCGTCAGATTCTTTGACCTGGAAAGATATAACTTCCGGGATGCATCCGCCAGCGCATCCAGCTGGTCGGCCATGGACCGCAGCTGTTCGGCATTGCCTGCCGCGTAAGCCCATGGGTTATGCAGGAACATGGACGTCCCCAGCCCCATATGGATCTCATCGCATGCCATGATGATGTCCATGGCCACGCTGTAAGCCATGCCGTCGACATAGCCCACCAGCCTGCTCCCGGCATTTGACTTCTGCCTCAGGAGGTTATAGATCGTAACTCCTTCCCCAACCTCCCCGCCGGCGCTGTTCACATGCAGCTCAATGGTATCCCCATCCGGGATTGCATCCAGCTGGTCCCTGAAATACTTTGCTGATGTCTCCGACTCCTCATAGTCCCATGTGCTCCAGTTAAATTTGCCTTCCGCACGGACTTCATCGTAGACATACAGCTTATGTACCGCGCCCGGGCTGCCGGCCATCTGTTCAAACCGGAACCTGGTTTTGTGCTGTGCTTCCTTCATCTTCTCCTCCTTTACCTGAACTGTCTGTATCTTCACCGCCTGCCTGCGGATCGGTACCACTTCTGCCATCTTTCAATGCTTCCATCTCCGAATAATTCCTTGTCAGGAAATGCTCCCTGGACCACTCTGTATGAAGCGGCGCATCACCCGCCTTCCTCCTGATCTCGTCTATGTTCCATCCGCCGCAGCTGATCATCTTGTCGGAAGCCGCTGCCAGCTCGGCCGCTGTCATATGCGTGATCGTGGATGTATCGATCATCTGGTAACTGCCGTCAAGAACCTGTGTGCCATAAAGCTTCCTGTTGTTTTCGGCTTCAATCATTTTGGCGATGGGGTTAATGCCGAATGTGATCAGGTTCCTGGTCAGCTCAGCCACGTCCGCGATATCCCCCTTCAGCAGGGCGGGCGGAATCTGCAGCGCATTGGCAACACGATCATAGATCTCGTCCGTCAGGTCAGTCACGTCCCTGACCTCAGACGTGGATTTTCTGGAGGCCTCCCCGCCCTTGGTCTGGTAGTCAAACCCTTTAAACAGCGGCAGCACCGCATTGGGTGATTTGAAATAGGCTGCAAACTGCTTGTTCATCAGCTCCGCATAGACATCATTAAAGGTCCTGGGCGTGCCGTCCGCCTTCATCCCGTAAGTCCCCGTGGAAGCATTCGCGTCAATCACCATAACCCCGCGCTCACCGCCGGATTTATAAAATTTCTGCACTGCCGATTCCAGCAGCTGCCCGTACTCCGATACCAGCTGGCTTAAAAGGGCTGTGATATTCCGGTTGGAAAGCCGGTAAAACAGGACATCCTCCATCCGGAAGCTTTTCTGGAATGTATACGGGCGGGATACCCCGCTATCATCGTCAGCACATACCGTCACATTCCGGAACACATCCTGATACAGGGCATACCGGTCATGGTCATAGGAGTCCGCAATCAGAAAATCCCCCTTCCTGGTCTGGATGACCAGGCATTCATTCCTGTAGATCAGGGACCACACCAGCTTCTGCTTAAACTGGGAAGCGTTCATATTGGCATTGGGCTGGTAATTCCAGCGGTAATACTGGTCCCGCCTGGCCTCCTGCCACTTGTCAAATGTCCTGACTTCGCAGGCAGACAGCGAATTCGCTATGATGTTGATGCCGGAATGCAGGGCAAAATCATACAGGGCAAGCCGGTTCCATTTCTGCTTATCTATAAATTCCGTTATGTCTTCGGATGTCACAGCGTATTCCCTGCCGCCCATGAGCTTCCCATGTATGAACTTCCAGAAATCCGTAATTACTGACATTTTCACCACCTCAATATGTTGCCACGCTCAGGCTGATATCCGGGAAACAGTTCTCCTCCGGAAGGAAGTCCAGGCAGCACATGGACGCAACCCACGCCATAAACCCGTCAGTCTTCCGGAACTTCGGCTCTATCTTCCCGTAAGCCGTATTCCCCTTACTGTCCAGGATCTTCTTGCTGTTATTTGTATACCAGCACATCATTCTGTCCCACCCGGAAATGCTGTGCTGCAGGAACGCGCTGTTAATAATCGGGCTTGCTTTTGCAATGTCGGAAGGGCGCACGATATAAATCCTTTTGTTGTCCTTGTCGAAAGCATCGAACCCAATCTTTTTGAATGACTTATTCAGCCATGTATACCGGTACCCGTCAATCCCTATCATCATAATATTGTATTTCAGGGCATGTTCAGCAAACCACTGGACAGGTATTTCCGGCGGTATCTCCACATCGTCAATGATGGTGCATATCCCTTCCTTCACCCATTTGTCAACCGGCGCGTGGATGCCAGCAAGGTCTTTTGAATTCTTACAGATAAAGGAATGATGGAAATTCACAATATCCTTTCCCTTCCGGAAGGTCAGGATGCAGCCGCAGAAATCATTTGTCTTTGTATAATCAACGCCGCCCGCGCAGGCCATGCCGACAGTCGGCTCAAATGCCCTTTCCTTTGTGCATTCTTCTATATCCCCCCATTCCGCTACCGCCATCTGTGGATCCGATATGGGAAAATTACATCGCTTTGCGAGAAATTCCGGAAAATATTCCGGCGTGAACGGCATCTTCACGATCTCCTGCTGGATCCTCTGCCTCAGCGTGGAAAAAGACGGGTCCACAAGTGACGGGTTCGCCTTTACTATCTTGTTGACATCCTTCCATTCATCTTCTTCCTCAATGCGGAACCAGTTCACAAAGACACGGTTGTCAGGATTGTATTCCCTTAAGATGACTGTATTCTGCTCCTTCTCATCATCCAGCACGCCTCCCCTGATGTGCCCGTCGGTAGTGATGGTGATCTCCCGGGACCATTTCATCTTCCCCAGGCCGGACTGCAGGGTATTCATGTTCCTTGTATCCACATACTGGTGCTTCTCGTCGTAAATGACACAGCCGGTCCTCTTGGAATCCTTGTTTTTCGTGCTTGACGTATTCAGCCGGAAGGCGGCGTTCATCTTCTTTCCCACCACCTTTTCCCCGTAGGCCTTGAAATTGGCATTCAGTGCTTTCGCATGGCGCGGGTCTGCCGGGTACCGGATCAGGTCCCCCACGTCAACAATGGAAGTAGCCGCCTGGTCCTCACCGTTGGCGATCAGGTCCACGTTGTAACCGGGCACCCCGTGCAGCGGGGAAATGAAATACAGCGCCAGGAAGTCAATAAACCCGTTCTTCCCGGCGCCCCTCCCGATAATGTCCCTTACCTCATGGAAATAGATGTCGTCCTCCACCCCCGGCTGCCGCAGGAAAACCCCTGCAATGATGGCAAACTGGTATTTCTCCCAGGGGAGCAGCTGGTACGGAAAATATTTCTGCAGGCTCAGGCCTTTTTTGATCCTTTCCGCATCCACATACACATCCGGCCGTTCCAGGACAGGGATAATGTTATTGTCCAGGGAAAGCTCCTGCTCCCGGCAGTGCTCAATATGGTTCCCCCTGATCAGGTATATCCACTCGTCAATATTCGGCTCATAAGTCATCGCTGTCACCGCCGCCCTCTTTCACGACTTTGTCAGTGGAAATGTCCAGCTGCTTCAGGAGCATCAGCATCTGCTTGTTGATGAGGGGGATCTGCTTCACGGAAGGGTTGTCCTTTTCCACGCTCCCGCCGTTGGCGGCTTTGTATTTCATGCGCAGCCCGTTCTCCCCGATATCATCCTTCAGCTGTTCTTTCAGGTCCCACATCATCATGTAGTCGTTGACCTGATCTTTGTACAGGTCGATGTCTGCGCCCTTTGCCTTCAGCTGCTCCACCAGCGATTTCCTGACTGCCTTCCTCAGGTTTTCACGCTTCATCACCCCATGTTCCCACCTTCTTTCATTTCATCGCCCCCTCACACACGCATAACAGGCAGAATCTCGCTAAGCTAGGATACCAGGCATCGGTCCCCTGGGGGCTGGAGTTTTTCGTTTTTTTGACCCGGGGGTATCACCATTTTTCCGCATTCTCAATCCGCGGCCTTATGCGTTTTATATACATCTCATGCCGCACCACAATCCTGTCCCATTCCTCATCATTTATATCCCGCTTTTCCCATATATGATCCAGCTCTATATAATCTGCCTTATACCGTGCAAACAATTCCTGCTCTTCAATGCTCGGAGAAGTCCGGATAATATATAAATGCTTTGCATTTTCGCAGCTGCCTGCAATAATGAACGGCTCTATCATGCTATTTGCCGTCCTCCTTGCTACTTGTGTCCCCCTTCCATAGTCCAGTGCTGCAGCAATACTATCCAGATCATATACTAAACTTCCTGGCTTAACCTGCCCCTGGCAATAGGTTGTCTTTCCAGACCCTGGCAATCCGGTCACAATATGCACTTTCAAACACTACCACCTCTCAATATTTTCATATCCCTTTATCTTTTTATGCTGTCCCGCGTGTTTCTCCGGATGCATCTCCTCATGGCACTCGCTGCACAGGCTCAGCAGGTTGCTGTCCTCCAGCGCCAGCTCCGGCACATTCTTCAGGTGCCTGACATGGTGCACTGTGACAGCACGCCGGTATCTCCCTTTCTGCCTGCACCTCTGGCATGCATTGTGGTCACGCTCCAATATCTTCCTGCGCTTGCGCTTCCATGCTGTCGTATGGTAGAATGCCTTCCAGCCCCTGTAAGAAGCGGCTGTAATCCTCCTCACCCATTCCCCTGTCTGCCGCTGCTCCTCCGTATACATGCCCACCACCTTCCTGCCAGCAGCACAGAAAGGACGCCGGCTACAGATAAATCCTGTAACCGGCGCCCTCATGCCTGCTGCCATGTCCTTCTGTCGGAGGTATTGATATGAACCAGAAACCTGTCCTGTAAGAGAACCTGCCTCTTCAAGTATTATTATA
>DKVC01000228.1:36966-37126 GCA_002490995.1 Lachnospiraceae bacterium UBA7188 | reverse complement strand
CATTATGAACGTATCGACGACTATTAAAAAATTAGGAATTGAACAGGCATTCAAGTATCTCTATAAAGAGCCGGAGAAGAACCTGGCCAGACTGATGGATTGGGCTGACAAGTTCAGCAAGGGAGGATTTGAGACACAGCGCAGGATGGTGCGCCAGGCG
>DKVC01000228.1:36463-36650 GCA_002490995.1 Lachnospiraceae bacterium UBA7188 | reverse complement strand
TGCGCCAGGCGATTGAGGATCCGGACAATGTCTATTATCCCTATGTCCGTCATCTGATCAATGATGTGGACCATGACGTCCTGACTACGCTGGCTGTTAATTTCTTCATAAACGCCTCCTTAGTGGGCTGGGACGTGCAGGAAGAGGCCAGAAAGAAATACAACTGCAATATTCCCTGGGCGATCCT
>DKVC01000228.1:0-36185 GCA_002490995.1 Lachnospiraceae bacterium UBA7188 | reverse complement strand
ATACAACTGCAATATCCCCTGGGCGATCCTGCTGGACCCCACTTCCGCCTGCAACCTGCACTGTACCGGATGCTGGGCGGCGGAATATGGCAATAAGCTGAACCTGACCTTCGATGAGATCGACAGCATCGTCTGCCAGGGCAAGGAACTGGGCATCTATATGTATATCTACACGGGCGGAGAGCCTCTCGTCCGCAAGGCCGACCTGATCCGGCTCTGCGAGAAGCATGACGACTGTGTGTTCCTGTCGTTCACCAATGCCACGCTCATCGACGAGAAGTTCGCGGATGAGATGCTGCGGGTGAAGAACTTCGTCCCGGCCATCTCTCTGGAGGGCGACGAAGAGGCCACCGATGGCCGCAGGGGCAAAGGGACTTACAGAAAGGTGATCCATGCCATGGAGCTGCTCCATGAGCGCAAGCTGGTATACGGCATCTCTTCCTGTTATACAAGTGAGAACTATGAGTCGATCACTTCCGACGAGTATTACCAGAGCCTGATTGACCTGGGCGCCTACTTCATCTGGTACTTCCATTACATGCCTGTAGGCAATGACGCGGCGCCGGCTCTTCTGCCGAATCCAAAGCAGCGGGAGACCGTCTACCATCGTGTCCGGGAACTGCGAGCCACAAAGCCGCTGTTCGCCATGGATTTCCAGAATGACGCGGAGTTTGTGGGCGGCTGTATCGCCGGAGGCAGGCGCTATCTGCACATCAATGCGGCCGGCGATGTGGACCCCTGCGTGTTCATCCATTACTCCAATGCCAATATCAGGGAATGCACCCTGTTGGAGGCGCTGCAGAGCCCCATCTTCATGGCGTACCATGACAACCAGCCTTTCAATGACAACATGCTCATGCCCTGCCCCATGCTGGAGAACCCGGAATCCCTGCGGAAGATGGTAGAGCAGTCCGGCGCCCATTCCACGGACCCCCAGTCTCCCGAAACTGCCGACCACCTGTGCTCTAAGTGCGATTCCTATGCCGCCTGCTGGAAGCCGGAAGCGGACAGGCTGTGGGCGGAAAACAGGGCCGCAAAAGAAGCAAAGCAGGCGCAGAGGTGACCCAGGACTTTAGGAACTGTCATCGTATGAGACGCTTGTTCTATAGATGAAGGTGAAGACGATGCGGACGGCGATTATTATAGACAGCAACAGCAGCATTTTTGAACGGAAAGGAGAAAATCATAAATCAATTTTTTACATCGGAGTCCGTCGCCTGCGGGCATCAAGTTCAGAAAAAACCCGGATTGGCCGGAGGTATCCTATGAAGCCGCAAAAAAACAGGAAAATCATAACTTTTCTGAAATCTATACCTTTGATAGTATGCATGATACTGATTGCTTTCTTTCTTGCATCCGGCAATGATATAACGGTTCAGGATGTCTTGAACTATACGCCGGAATCCCCTTTTGCGGCAGCCATCGTTATCTTACTTTTGTATGCCTTGAAAAGTGTATCATTTGTATTTCCAATCGCTGTGCTTCAGATTGCGACGGGACATCTTTTTCAGACACCTGCCGCCCTGCTGATCAATTTTTTAGGAAGAGTGGTCACGCTCTCTATTCCTTATTGGGTCGGACGATTTTCCGGCTCTGAACTGATAAAGAATTTGCAGGGAAAATACCCAAAATTAAAAGAAATCTGTGACAGGCAGGGACAGAATCCTGTTTTTATATCTTTCCTGCTGCGCACATTCAGTTTTTTGCCCGGGGACGCGGTAAGCTTATACCTCGGCGCAACAGGGATTCCTTTTCCTTATTACTTGGCAGGCGGCGTTTTGGGAACGGCCTTAGGCGTAGTATTGTCAACAGTTCTGGGCTCCACTATTACGGAACCTGATTCCCCCGCATTCTGGCTTTCGGCTGCACTGATGGCGATTATGGCGATTATTTCCGTTCTTTTTTATCTGCGTCATAATAAACAGAAAGAAAGGGATAAGCTACAGAGATCAGAAACCGGAAACACTTAAGGGTTCTTTATACACTTATACTCGTGAGCGCACACATTTGCTGCTTTATTATTCTACAATGTAGATGCGCTCACTCGTTATATATTTTGTTTGGCAAATGTTACTGAACGTGAGTATAATTTGCAGTCACGCCGCAGTAATCGGAGACCAACCGAAGGGCAATTTCTTTTGCCGCAGTACTGGTTACGTCCTTATCGTCCGTCCGCCCGAGATATACGCAGAAATAAACATTTCTTCCTGTATTTTCGGCAAATCCGGTGAACCACGCATCTATGGTAATTCCCTGCGCTTTCCCCATCCCGGTCTTTCCATAGACGGCAATGCCTGCTTTCTCCCGGTTTTCCACTGACATGACTTCCTTTAATTTATTCCGCACCTCTTCCGGATACACGGAAGCTTCCCCAAAAATCCGCTCCATCACTTCGGTCTGTTCCTTTGGGGAAATAGCCAGTGACGACTCAAGCCAGAAACCTGTCAGGGCGCGGTTATTGTTATTCGTGTTCAGCTTTCCATTCCAGTCGGAAATGTCACAATTCCCGTAGCCAAGCGCATCCAGTTCTTCCTGCATAGTCTCCTGCCCGATCTCATCTATGACTTCCCTGAAATACCAGACACATGATTCACGGAAAGCACTGTTGAAGTCAATATCATTGTTCCATTTCTCATTCCAAAATACTTCGCCGCTCCATTTGCGTGTGGAATCATCTGGGTCAATAACGCCGTTTTTTAACGCAATCAGAGAGGAAATTATCTTAAATGTCGAACATGGAGAACGCCTTGTTTCGGAAAGCGTCCTGTTATATACGTTAAATTTCAGGGCAGCGGGGTCGTAAATAACAGCCGCCCCATGGAACCCGTCAAAATATGCTTCCCAGTCGGACTCTGTTATTACAGGCTCCGATGTTTTTGGTTCCGTTACTGTTCCCTCCGGATCCGATATTGTTTCCTCCGGAAGGGCTACTTTTGCATCTGTCCCGGGCTGATTACTTTTCTGGTTTTCGGCTGCTTTTTGCTCCTCTGATGCGTTGTCCTGTTCGCCTCCGTAGATAGAAACCTCCAGTACCTCCAATGCACTGTCTTTTTCGTGGCCGGAGATTTCCTGCTCTTCTTTTGCTTCCTGCTGCCCTTTTTCCATGGCGCCCCTACCGGAACAGGCGGTAAAAAGAACCGTGCATAGTATTCCGCAGCCAATCAATTTTACAAAAACAGACGTTTTCATATACCCTCCCTGTCAACATGTACCAACCTTCTTTTGGTTCTTTCTGCAGTTGAAATCCTTTTCTTGAAGTACAGAAATTTTTAAATATCTTTTTAGTACTCCTAAATATTACATTAGTAAGATTTATATGTCAAGCACATTTTGTATCTTTCCACTGTTTGTTGATTTAGCAGTGTTCCCAGGTTTAAATGCATGAGCCGCCTGCAGCGCCTGGAGGATGCCAGACCGGAATACAAGGCAGTCCCTCTTCAGCCTTTCCTCACCTCCCTGGGTGAAAGCGCTGCCCTGGTCTGCAAACGGAAACGGAAAAGGGGCTGCTTCTGACCGTGTCCGACGACGGGGACGGATTCGACGAAAATACGATTTGCCAGGCCGTTAAGCCATTTTTCACGGGAAATGCACAGGACGCGGATTCCTGCCATTCCCAGCACTTCGGGCTTGGACTTTACATCTGTAAACTGCTCTGCGAACACCACGGCGGACATCTGCAACTCGAAACCGTCCCCACCGGAGCAAAAGTTACGGCATATTTTCAATTCGGAGAACACCCTTAAATCATCCACACCGGCACAATGTAATTATCCCTGTCAATCGCGCCCAAAGCCGGTTTCATGCAGATGACAGCCCCCTTTGAGCGCGGAACCGACGATTTATTCAACAGTTTAAATACCTTCGTCAATTCCGTGCCCGGGTTGGATGTTTTCTTGATTTCAACGGGATTCAGTGCCGTAGCTTTTTCATTTCTTCCTGTAACGTCTGTTCCTGTTTTTACCTGACACCTCCACCTTATCTTCTTCCACCAGCATATTCAGCAATTGTCTCATTCTGGACGCCTTCAGCCCTACGTTTTCAGAAATTTCATCCGCCCTGTACTCGATTCCCGCTTCCATACTTTCCATGATCTGCCGAAGCCTTTCTTCTGTTATCGCCGATTTTTTATCGCCGATTTTTATCGCCGATTTTTTATCGCCGATTTTTATCGCCGATTTTTTGTCTGTTATATCCTTCACAAACGCCAATTTTAAAATAGTCCTGTCAGGAGAATATTCTTCGATTACCTGCGGAGCAATCCAACCCTGATTCTTCCAGACAGAATAGATATCAGGTACCCCACTGCCCGCGCGTTCACCAATTCCTATCATATTGAACATCTTCATAAGCGCTTTATTTCTCGGATCAGAAATACCGCCCTTCAACATCTGCTTTTTTCCGGTACGAATACTTCCGGGATTTTCCATTGTAATACTGTCCGGTTCCTTTCTGATAACCACGCCTCTTGGCAGATAAAAATCCGTATTCACAAGACAATTCGCCAATGCTTCTCTGATTGCCTTGTGTACTCTTCCCAAAGCTAAATACGGCGCAAAGAGATGAGCCTTTAGCAAATGTTATTGATCCATTAATATAAACTCTGAAAATCCACTCAAAGAAAAGGTCTAACCATGGAAAAATACAAAATACTTTGCGAGTTAATCCGAAAAGAACAATTTGGCGAAAATATCACAAAAAAGAAAAATCCGAGACCGTTTCCGTTTTCCTAAACGGAAAAAATTCTCCTGACGAAATCGCCCAATATAAAAAACGCATGCGGGTCAATCCGAACGAAGACTGTCTCTATCCGGACTATTACCTTCCGCCTTACCATAACGGGAAAAAGCTCCGCCTTGTACAGGGCTATCTTCCCAAAACGAATCTGCTATACGCAAATCATTACGAAGCGGAAATCCTCCGTCTGCTCGCTAAATTTGCAACGGAGCATGAAACCGTAAAGAATATGGTCTGCCATACACTGAAACGCTTCGAAAAAACCTGTTTCGGAAACTCCTGTACACAAGGAGAATGTATTGCCGCAGGCATTTGTGTTTTACGCCTTCTGGCAGCGATTCAGACAATGGACGAAACATGGATAGACAAACTTCTGACGCCTCTGGGTGAAGCTTTCCTTTCATTCGGAGCCGGTCAGGCAGCATCCCGAAAAGAGATTCCCCTTTCCTACCTGCTGATGGCATTTACAGATATCAACAATGAAAAAACAAAGAACCTCCTGGAACAAAAAAGGGAATGGCTGGTACAGCTTTTAAGAAAAGGATGGCTGACAGGAAGACTGTCAAACGGAAAGATTTCCGAAGGCGATACCTATAATCTGCTGGGAAAATATATCATCCGAAACGCAGTCTGCACCCTTCCGGAGTACCCGGATAAAGAGAACTACAGAATTTATGTAAATGATGTGGATGGAAGATGCCATTGCAGTATACCAGCATAATGAAGCCGTAAAAGAATCATCATCCAAACGAAAAAGAGGAAAAACATGTACAACAATACCGTCACCTGGCTGCTGGACACCGGGAATCCCGCAATACGGCACCGGACAAAGACAGAACTTCTGAACCTTAAAGACAGCCCTGAAGAAGCTCTCACATGGATCACCCAGAACCTGCCCACCGACTGGCACAGGACAAAAGGATTGTGGTATGTATACTACATCAATGCTTTAGCCGAATGCGGCTTGGAGCATTCCATAATGCCCCCCAATTGGTTTGAAACTGCCTTTGAACGAATCCGGACAAGTTTCGATTTTTCATGTGAATCCTTCATGCTTTTACAGGCTCTTATTACATTGGGATTTCATGAAAATCCACATGTACAGAAAATACTTTCACAACTGTACAATAACCACCTTCCTGACGGCGGTTTTCTCTGCAAAAAACGAAGGATTAAGCTGAACTATATTCCGAAAAGTTGTTATAAGGCAGATTATTATGCCCTTCGCCTGTGTTCCTGCTGCCGCAAAAGAGGAATTATACTCAATATAGAACAGGATTTGATTCACTATTTTCTGGACAGAAATCTGCTGTTCCAGCATGAAAATCCAAATAAACTGGTTCTGGACGGCAGAGAAGGCTGGCGAAATTCCGACGTATTCTCTCCCTTTGAGCCCATGCGGATCGGAATTCAGAACATAATGGAGACCATTTCCTCCCTTGGCTATGGAAACGCCCCTGAAACCGCAGCCGGCTGGAATTATTTGAATGCCGCCAAAGACGATATGGGACGGGTAATCCTGTCCGGCACACTCACCAAATCCTATCTTCCAAAAGAAAGAATTGGTAAACCAAGCGCCTGGGCGACATTTTATGCACTGTTAGCCGATAAGGAGCGTGAAATATAAGGTCCTTCTCAAGGAAAAGGACCTTATATTCCTGTCGTTTTAGTATGCAATATCCGGTTTCTGTTCCCATATAAAGAATTGTCTCCCAATGCCACAATTTTCACCCTTTTAAACAAATCCCTATTCCCAAAAGTGCCAAACTGATATATAATAAATCCATTGAACAGATTCCTGTTTCAATAGATACAATATCCAGACCCAAAACAATCTCGCAACTTCCTTCCCCATAATGGGGAACTAAAGCCCGGAGACGAAACTTAAAACAGTCTCATAACTTCCTTTCCTAAAAGGAGACCGAAGTGCAGAGACGGAACTAAAACAGTCTTGGAACCGAAGCCCAGAGACAGAACTAAATACAGGAGGAACCAGCAGCAAGTGACCGCAAAAGAAACCCTAAAATCTTACTTCGGATACGACTCCTTCCGGGAGGGACAGGAAAACATCATCACATCCATACTGGCAGGGCAGGACGCACTCGCCATCATGCCCACAGGCGCAGGCAAATCCATCTGCTATCAGGTTCCGGCGCTGATGCTGCCCGGCATCACCCTGGTCATATCGCCGCTGATTTCCCTGATGCAGGACCAGGTGAAAGCGCTGAACGAAGCCGGCATTCACGCCGCATTTATCAACTCTTCCCTCACGGAGACACAGATTGGCATGGCGCTGAGCCGGGCGGCGGCAGGCTCTTACAAAATCATCTACGTAGCGCCTGAGCGATTGGAAACCTACGGCTTTACGGATTTTGCCAGCCGGGCGGATATCTCCATGGTGACGGTGGACGAAGCCCACTGCATTTCCCAATGGGGACAGGATTTCCGCCCAAGCTACCTGAAAATCATTGACTTCATCAAAAACCTTCCGAAACGCCCTATCGTCAGCGCCTTTACCGCAACCGCCACGGAAGAGGTAAAAGAAGACATTCTATGCATCCTGAATCTCGTAAATCCCAATGTGACAGTGACAGGCTTCGACAGAGAAAATCTGTACTACAGTGTGGAAAATATCCGAAAAAAGGACGATTTCGTAATCAGCTACATAGAAAGACACCCGAAGGAAAGCGGGATTATTTACTGTGCCACCAGGAAAAATGTGGACAAACTCTACGAAATCCTGCTGAAAAGAGGCGTTCCTGTCACCAGATACCACGCCGGTCTTGATAATGACACCAGAAAGAAAAACCAGGAAGCCTTCATCTATGACCGCGCTCCCGTCATCGTGGCGACCAACGCTTTCGGCATGGGCATAGACAAATCCAATGTGAGATATGTCATCCACTACAACATGCCCCAAAGCATGGAAAACTATTACCAGGAAGCCGGGCGTGCCGGAAGAGACGGCGAGCCGTCCCAGTGTATCCTGCTGTTCTCGGCTCAGGACGTCATGATCAATAAATATCTTCTGGAGAAAAAAGACTTCTCCGACCTGGAATACGAAGACATAGAATTAATAAAACAGCGCGACCTGCGCCGTCTGCAGGTTATGGAAGGATACTGCCGGACTACAGGTTGTCTTCGGAATGCTATTCTGAATTACTTCGGGGAAAAAACCTCCACTCCCTGCGACAACTGCGGCAACTGTCACAGAGACTATCAGGAAATAGATATGACTGCCGATGCAAAGCAGGTCATTAACTGCGTGGCCGAGACAAAAGGACGTTACGGACTGACCATTGTCACCGGAACCCTGACAGGCGCAGACCGGGCAAGACTGCGGGAACTGGGCACCGTGAATTACAGGTCTTACGGTGCGCTGAAAGGGCGCAATGAATCTCTGATACGGAACCTCATCAGCCAGCTAATCGAAGAAGGTTATCTCTATCAGACAGAGGACAGATACAGTGTGTTGAAAATGGGCAATATCGCACCTTTAAAAGAGGAAAACACCCGTGTTATGATGCGTTTTTATGCAGAAAAAGAACCCGAAGGAGTGAAAATCGAAGGAGAAAAAGCCAACAATGAAACATTTGGCGACAAAACATTCGACAGCAAAATATTAGGCGGCGAAAAACCCACTCGAAGGAAAAGCACAGATTCCCTCACTGCCGCAGGCTACGATTTATTTGATGAACTGCGCAGGCTCCGCCTGGAAATCGCCAGGGAAGAATCCCTTCCGCCCTACATTGTCTTTAACGACAAGACCCTGATCGACATGTGCGTTAAACTGCCCAAAACGGCTGAAGAATTCCTGAACGTCTCCGGCGTAGGCGAAAATAAGCTTGCAAAATACGGCCAAAGATTCCTGAATGCCATAGCAACCTTTACGGAAGCCCACCCCAACGCGGTTATCACCATACAGCCAATAGCAGACGCTACCAGCGGCAATATTGCTGCCGACGCTGATATAGCAAAATCATCAACAACTGCCAAAACGAAAAAAGCAAAAAACGGAAAAAAGACAGCCTTCTACCTTTCTGAGGGCGACGCCGATAAATTCGTATACCAGGAAATGTATTACATAAGTGACATAAAAAACGAACTGAACCGCATCTGCACAACAGAAGGAGTCAAAAAAATTTCAATAGGAGTCATATGGGATTATCTTGTATCCCAGGAGCTCACTTATGAAAATAATACCAACGGCGTATTTACCAAGATGCCCACCCAGAAGGGAGCCGACTGCGGCATCATCCTTGAGGAAAAGACAACCGCTACAGGAATTTCCTATAAACTGATAAAATACCCGCCGAAAGTCCAGAAAATGATAGTTACATACCTGATTGGGCCTCGAATAGAAGAAGACGAATCTTAAAGACAGCCTTACACTAAAAGGATATAGCCATGTCCGCCCTACAGATATGGCCATATCCTTTATAAAATCACTTAACACGGCAACCTTTCTTTTATCAGCACTTCCTGACAGCGGCATCTATCATCTGCACACACTCCAGAATCTTCGGCATATCATCCTCCGTAATATCCGCCAGCGGCTTTCTGACACCGCCCAGATATAAGCCCTCTCTCAGCTCCATGACCTTCTTAATCACAGCGTACATATTGCCGCGGCAGCCGCACAGTGCATAGATAATCCTGCATGCATCGTTCTGAATTTCCTGCGCCCTGGCGATATCACCCTTTTTCACCGCGTCAAAAATCGCAAGGTAAAGCTCCGGCATCACCCCGTATGTACCGCCGATTCCGCCGTCCGCGCCGATAGCGAGACCGCTGACCAGCTGCTCGTCGGGACCATTCATCACTATATGTCCCTCTCCCCCTGCATCCTTGAACAGCTGAATATCCTGTGCCGATTCAGAAGAATTCTTGACACCGATCACCCTCTTGTTTTCCAGCATCCTCAGATACAGCGGCACAGTCAGCTTCGTGCCTGCCAGCTGAGGAATATTATAGATAATAAAATCCGTATTGGGTGCGGCATCGGAAATGTCATTCCAGTACTGTGCCACAGCATGGTCGGGCAGATGGAAATAAATCGGCGGAATAGCGGCAATTGCATCCACCCCAAGGGACTCCGCATGGGCTGCCAGCTTTCGGCTGTCCTCCGTGTTGTTGCAGGCCACATGGGCAATCACGGTCAGCTCCCCGCCCACTTCATCCATCACGGCCTCCAGAATCTTCTTCCGCTCCTTCACCTTCAGATAAATGCACTCACCGGAAGAACCGCATACATACAGACCCTTGACGCCCTTCCTCACAAAATGCCTTGCCAGAGCGCGGGTACGCTGCTCGCTGACCTTTCCGTCCTTGTCGTAACAGGCATAAAATGCCGGGATGATACCCTGATACTTTTCTACTTGACTCATCTTTTTCCTCCTGTTCCAGTTGTTCGTTCCGTGTTTACTAATCCACTGCCAATTTCCGGAAGAAGACTTCTAGCCTTCCTATCCCATTTTTTCCATATGAACTTCCTGTATACTGCTTATGAATTGTCGGAAAGTAACTGCTGCAATTTCCAAAGCTCGGAAATATAATAAAATTACATTAAACTTGTAGCAGTTATTTGTAGACATTTCCTTACCAACTGAGACAATTTTACCATATAATCGGATAGATTACAAACATAATTAAATTTGCTAAACCGCTTTTTCTCAGCTTATCTCATCAATAATCCACTTCGCACGTTCCTCCGGAGACAGGCATGGCACTGTAACTGTCTGATAACCGTATTCCTGATATACAGCCTTCATCATATGGAAAGTATCCTCCGCCTTCCCATGGCTCTGCCTTCTCTCCGCATCTGTCCTGTAGATCTCTTCCCAGAAAGGAAACAGAAAAACTTTCTTATTGTACTGATACTTTCCGGCTGCTTCTTCCAACTCCGGAGTGACAGGAATCTTCTCCAGGCGGCTGTAACCCAATATATCAATGATTCCCCGATCAAAAAAACATGGTTTATCAATATGTCCAAGCTGTTCAAAATCCATCACCGACTGCAAAAACATCAGCCTCGCATATCTCTCCGCATCCTCCCAGGGAACTGCTGTCCCACAAATTTTCATCTGATTACGAATGATTTTTCTTCCTGTCTCTTCCACTGTCAGATAGCCCATTTCCGCCAGTTTAGTGAGAACTGTTGTTTTACCGCTTCCGGGACCTCCGGTAAATATAAAGAAACCGGTATTTTTCATATCTGTAAAAAACATACTGTCTCCTTCTACATAAATTTTCTGTCCAACGTATATTTAATGTCATACAATTTATACTCTGATTACTTTGATTATAAAAGCTTTACATGCGAAACAAACACATGGTTGATTAAAGAAAATTATAAACGCTGAATGCATATGTCAGGGAAATTCCATGATAACCCCTGTTATACGTTTGAATGCCGTAAAAACGGGGTAACAGACCTGAAAATAATAAAAGAATTTCACAAATTACAGATTTTGCATAAGAAATAACGATAAATTATTTATAAGAAAGAGGAGTATCCGTAAGTCACTTTTTTACGGATACCCTCCATCCGCTATACTCAAGACCACCACAATTTGCCAAATCGCTTATGCCAGGGCTACGGCCGGCGGTCTTTCGTTATACAATTACGTTGCCAGATGCTCTGATCATGAGTATTAATACTTAAGGCTGCCATAATTGCCAAACTAAAAGCATTTACAGCACCTTCACCAGATTCAGCTCCTCATCCGCCAAAAGCACATCCGCCCGTTTCCCCGGTGTCAGAGACCCCAGTTCATCGTACACGCCGATGCTCCTGGCCGGATTCATGGTAGCGGCCGCAATCGCCTCCTCCACAGGAATCCCGAAGGACACCGCTGTCCGCATGCAGTCATACAGGTTCGTGGCAGACCCCGCGATGGTGCCGTCCGCCAATGTGGCAAGCTTCCCGTTCACCGTCACCTGCTGCCCGCCCAGATCATAAGTGCCGTTCTCCATCCCCGTCGCACGCATGGAATCGCTGATCAGCACGATTCTTCCCGGAAACAGCTTGAAAGCAGCCCTTATCATGCTCCCATGCACATGGATGCCATCACAGATAATCTCCGCCATGCAGTTCTCATCCTCTGCCGCCGCTCCGATCAGTCCCGGCGCTCTGTGTCCCAGAGGCATCATCGCATTGAAGAGATGAGTCACATGATTGGCACCCGCCTCCAGAGCCGCCTTCGCCGTATCGTAATCCGCTCCGCTGTGCCCCAGGGAAATGGACACCTCCTCATGCAGCTCCTTCGTAAATTCTATTGCGCCCTCCGTATTGGGAGCCAGCGTCACCAGCCGGATCAAATTCCCACACGCCTCATTGCACTCCCGGAAAAACGCCACATCCGGCGCCATAATGCACTCTTCCCTGTGCGCTCCCTTCTTTGCGGCATCCAGAAAAGGTCCTTCCATATTAATGCCTGCCACATGGGACATAGGCGCTTCAGAATTTTCCTGGCTGCCCACAAAACGGCCCATCTCCCGGAATATTCTGCGCAGCTCCTCTTTTTCTATGGTCATGGAAGTCGGGCAGTAGGAAGTAATCCCATGGGCATACTCATAAGCCAGTATGGCCTTCAGCCCCTCCATATCCCCGTCAGAAAAATCATGTCCCACAGCGCCGTGGCTGTGTACGTCAACCAGTCCGGGCAGTACCAGCAGGCCTTCCGCATCCACTTCGGACTTGTCCGACACCTGGTCAGCACTCTCCACAATTTTGCCGTTCTCAATATATAAATCCTTTTTTACGAAGGTCTTATCTTCCTGGTAGACCCTGCCGTTCTTAATTATCATAAACCGAACCCTCCCAGTGGGTATTCTCCCGAATCAAAGTAAGGGCAGCCTCGTCCGCAATGATTACCACATCACTGTGAAGCTGTAAAACAGAAGCGGGCACGTGAGGTGTCACAGGTCCGAAGCAGGAATCGTACAGGGCTTTCGCCTTTCCTTCGCCGGAAGCCAGCAGCAGTACCTTCTTTGCAGACATAATATTCTGAATACCCATTGTCAGGGCATGAGTGGGCACCTCGTCAATAGAAGCGAAAAATCTTGCGTTGCTCTGCCTGGTCTCCTCTGTCAGAGTCACCACATGGGTTCCCTTCTCAAATACTTCACAGGGCTCGTTAAAGCCAATATGCCCGTTGCCGCCGATGCCCAGCAGCTGTAAGTCAATGCCGCCCATATCCGCAATCACCTGATTGTAACGCCGGCACTCCGCCTCCGGATCCTCCGCCAGGCCGTTGGGTACATTGGTTTTTGCCTTGTCAATATTGACATGGTCAAACAAATTATGGTTCATGAAATACCTGTAACTCTGATCATGCTCACCGGAAAGTCCCTTGTACTCGTCCAGGTTCACGCTGCGGATCCTGGAGAAATCAATGTCTCCGGCCTCGCACTTTTTGATCAGCTGACCGTAAGCGCCCACAGGAGTAGAGCCTGTGGCAAGCCCCAGAACCGCATCCGGCTTCATGGTAATTTGAGCGGCAATCAGATTCCCCGCTTTACGGCTCATGTCATCATAGTCTTTTGCTGCATAAATCTTCATTCTTACACCTCCGGCCCGCTTTAACGGGCATCCACTCTGTAGTTTTTACAATGAAATTCTGCCCTGAATTCCATCGTTTCAAACTACGCCTGTGCCTTTCTTTTACGCATTTTATAATTTCATTTTATCATTGTAAAATACAAGTGTCAACGACATTTATCCGTACAGCACCGAATCCCGGTAAACAACAGCCGGCTCAATATATGTCTTCTCATAAGGCGCATCCTCATGCTCCATGCGATACATAATCTGAACTGCCAGCCGCTTGCCGATCAGCTCCGTCCTCACATCCGCCGTAGTAATCAGCCTTACTACATCATACTCATTCCGGCCGTCATACCCTGTCACAACAATTCCCTGCGGAATCCGCTCCTGATGCTCCGAAAAATAAAGCTGCAATATATGCGCAATATAATCGCTTACACAGATAAAGGCATCCGGCAGCTCCTCCAGAGCATCCAGAAATCTGTTTATCTCCTTGCCATAAGAAAAAATACCTATCCTGTGAGTGAGACAGAACTTTTCCTCCACCGGAAGAGCATGTTCCCTCATGCACTGGCAAAATCCCTCAAAACGATCCAGATTCGTCTGGGCATAATGAATATCCCCGATAAAACCAATCTTCTCATATCCCTTTTCTATCACGGAACGGGTAATATCATAAGTAACATGATACCCCTCCAGCAATAACAAATCTCCCTTTAACTCTCTGGTATTCATTTGAGGGACAGTGTCCAGAAAAACCTTTGGAATATTCAGCTGATTAATCTCCCTGACAAGCTTCTCATCATACAGATTCAAAACAATCGCACCCTGCATTGTCCCGTTGACCAGCACGGAAGGCATCTTAAACTTATTGGAATAACCGGATGGCATATAGGTATATACCAGATTTATATTATGAAAAGACAGCTCCTGAGCCATTCTGTGGATAATATTGGTCCAGAATGAAGTCGAATTCGGCCTGGACACAATCAGGGATATATTCTTCTCCGGAACCATTTGCTCCAGCTCCACAATCCCTTTCGTATAACCCAGCTCCCTGGCTTTATTCAGCACTCTCTCCCGAAGCGCTGACGACACATTTGAATAATTATTAAATACTTTCCATACAGTTACCCGGGAAACTCCCAACTCATCCGCAATGTCCTGCATTGTTACTTTATTCATGATTTCCTCTCTTTTGTTGACCCGCAATCCTCACATCAGCAGCTGTTTCGCAGACTCCATCATAAATTTTTTAAGCATTTTCATTTTAACATATTTAACATTTATTTGCAATATTCTCCACGAACAATGCTGATTTTTCTGCATTCTTGTGCATTTATACTAAAGACTGCCAGAATTCAAAAATCCATCTAAAGAGAGTTTATAGGATGTCAATCTTTCGTTATAACCTACTACAGGTTTCATTGAAATGGACAGAAAAAAACCGGATGTCATCCATCCGGCTTTTTTAATAAATCCTTTTTTATAAATTAATCTGATTCGGAGCAGCCCAGCCACTGTTCATATTATTGCTGTTAACAGCAGCCTGCGCATATTCCTCGCGGAGACTGAATTTCGCCACAAGGGACTTCAGCATGGAAGCCTGTTCCGAAAGCTCCTGGCTGGCGGCAGCGCTTTCTTCCGCCGTTGCAGAGTTCGTCTGTACAACGCTGGAAATCTGATCCACTCCCAAAGTAACCTGCTCGATAGCTCCCGACTGCTCTTCGGCGGCATTCGCGATATCGTCTACCTTGCCGGAAGCGGAACGAACCTGATCTACAACACGCATCAGGGACTCTGCAGTGGAATTCGCAATCTTTGTTCCCCGGGCCACTGCTTCGATGGAGCTCTCAATCAGCTCAGCCGTATTCTTGGACGCAACGGAGCTCTTGCTGGCCAGGCTGCGCACTTCCTCGGCAACCACCGCAAAGCCCTTGCCTGCTTCGCCTGCCCTGGCTGCCTCTACAGCGGCATTCAGAGCCAGTATATTCGTCTGGAAAGCAATATCTTCAATGGTCTTGATGATCTTGCCGATTTCATTTGATGTACGGGTAATCTCTTCCATCGCCGCCATCATATCCTTCATCTGGGTATTACATTCATCTACCTCATCTCCTGCGGTGTTGGCCTGATGTCTTGCTTCCATTGCATTGTCTGCGGTAGTCTTCACCTGATGTGAGATATTGGTAATGGTAGCAGCCAGCTCTTCCACGGAAGCAGCCTGCTCCGTAGCGCCCTGTGCAAGCGCCTGAGCGCCGTTGGATACCTGTCCGGAGCCTGAGGAAACCTGATCTGCGCTCTGATTAATCTGACCCAATGTCATGCTCAGGTCACGGTTCAGCTTGCGGATAGACAGAAGCAGTCCCTGGAGTTCTCCTACATAACGATCCTCCGCTTTGGTACGGACATCAAAATTACCGTTTGCCATCTCACTCAAAAGCCTGGAAGCATCCGATATGACATCCCCAAGAATCAAAGTCATGTTCTTAAATGCCTTTGTCAGGCTGCCCATCTCATCCTTGGACTCATAAGTCACCTTAATATCAAAGTCACCGCCTACAATCTTATCAGCAGCCTTCTCCAGCTCATGGACAGGACCTGTAATGGATCTGGTCAGATATGTAGAAAGAAGCAGCGTAATAACCAATGCTCCGGCTGCCATGCCCAATTGTACAGCCACCAGCATATCCTGCATGGAAACGGTCTCATTATAATCTTGATCCGCATCCTGCTCGGCCAGATTGCTGATCTGGATCAGATTGTTTACAGCTTCCTCTACCAGCGGCTGGTATTCATCAAGAAGCATTCTCTGAGCTGAAGCCATATCCGTATTGGCTGTCTCAATTACAGTGTTCTGCATCTCCACAGCCTGTGTGATATTCGTGGAAAATGCATCCAGCAAAGCGGAATCGCTGGTAAAATTCGAAAACAGCCACTGCCCGTTTTCCTGCAGAAGGGAGAGTTCCTTATTCATGTCGCTCATGTAATTCTCTCTCTTACTCTGATCATCCTCCATTGTATAGAAGCTGAGGTCCTTCACGATGATCTGGAGTCCGCGGCGCATGCTCATAACCTTGTTGGTAATCTGGTACCCCACATTGTAAAAATCCGAGTACTTTTTTGAATTTTCATTCAATGCCGTGATTGCAATCGCTACTGTGGCAATAAACAGCAGGATGATCAGCATGAATGTAATCAACAGTTTCTTCCCGATTTTGAGATTCTTCATTTCTTCCTCCTTTACTCCCCTCCAAACAGCAGCATCCTGCCGCTTTGCCGCTCTCATTTCCCGGTATTGAATGACAAGCTGTTCACGAGTCGCTGAGTTAATAGTTTATATGTAGATTATAATAGATTATTGTCAATCTGTCTACTAAAATCCTGAATCCTTACATAATAAAATATGGAAGAGGCTGTACAGTGCAGCAAATTGTTACAAAAATATTACAATTACAACTGTACCAAAAGCTACAATTCCTGTGCGAGGAGCAGATTCACTTTCTCCCTGAGCCCCGTTATAAATTCATCTCCCTTCGGGTACTGCCGGAAGGAAAGCTCCATACCCGCTTCCTGCCGGATCAGATCCATGACCTTATTCCTTCCGATACGGGATTCCAAAGCATAAAGAGCACGGTAATCATTGATCGCCTCATCCTGTACCATAATGCGTATGGATTCCTCAGGAATGCCGTCCTTACCGGGATAAACCAGGAAAGGGTCACCTGCGGGAAAACCGCCGTCCGCATCCACGGTATCGTAGGGGTTAATTTTCTTTTTTGATAACATACTGTTATAAAAATTAAATCCCCAGTGCAGAAAGCCGTCTATCTTCAGCCAGTATAACAATATACCGTATATCCTGTTCCGCCACGATGGCATGCTGATGAACCGGTTAGGCACCTCCACTGTCTGGCTGCAGCAGAAATAGCTCCAAAGAACAGGCGGCCGGTTCTCCAGAAACGGCTCAATATGGTTGGTCGCGCACACCGGGATATCCACCAGCCCTTTCGCATAGTATTCGTAATCGCTGACAGCCTCGATAATCGTGCAGCCCTCCAGCAGATGCCGCACTGCGCCCTGGGACGTTTGATACTGTACGGATTCCGGATTGGGTTCATCGGATATATGGAAATAAGTGTGATCCAGCAGCCCCCTCCCTTTCAGGTATTCCTTCAGAGCAGGAATCAGCACTCCCAGAAATCTCAGATACCCTGGATCATCCGATGAGGTATCCCACCCGAAGATGCGCCTGCATTCCCCGCCTGTCCATGCCACTACCTTCGGAGCAGCGGTGGCGCCCCACTGTGTAAACAGATGGTTGATTTCAAAATGCGCAATTCCCTCCTCCAGGCAGATATCCAGAAATCTTCCCAGATCCGAGAAGTCAAAACAATATTCTTCCCCTTCCTGTTCCACCTTCACCAGCTGGACCGTGGTTCTCTCCAATCCAACTTCCGTATCCAGAGGCGGCGTCAGAATGGGAACATATATCATGTTTCCCCCTCTTTTTACATAGACCTGAATAAAATTCCGGAAAATTCGCCAGAATTCTTCCGAAAATACATCTACTCCATAGTAATCCGCAATTCCGTCGCAATGGAACCACTCAGTATGAAGAATGGGAAGAGGCGGAAGCACCTGGCCGATTACCCGGATTTCCACACTGCACGCCGCAGCGGTTTCTCCTCCTTCCGTCATAAGACGAATCACAAGTCTGTACATACCGGGTTTATGCCTCTCCCCTGCAAAGATATCAATCCACAGGCTCTGCCATTCCCCGGTAACGGGAATCATCTCCTCAGCCACGTCCCGAAGCAGGTCCGGCGCCATCCTGGCATCGTAAAACAGGTAATCCTGGTCATAAGACTCCGGATTACAGCTGCGCCGGCACATGACATTCAATACCCGTCGGACACGGATTTCAGGTCCCTCCTTCGATTCCGTGTTCTTATCTTCCCCCGGACTTTCCTCTCCGTATAACTCTTTTCCGGCTGAGGTTCTCTCTCCCGCGCCATGCCGTCCCTGTATGCATTTACCCTTTTCTCCGTATAACTCTCTGCTGACTGAAACTCTGGTATCCGCCCCGGCATTGCTGTCCCGGAATACAATCTGAAAAGATATTGTTTCACTGCGGCATACAATCAGGGGCTTCCCCTCCGTTAATGGCGTCATTGCCTTTTCCAGCCCCGCTTTTGTCAGAGAACTTACCAGCATCGTCTCCATCATAGACAATCACCACACCTTTCCGCCTTCTACATGCATATTTTTTTCTGCCAATTTTTATGCTGAATACCGTCAAGTTTTATACATGTTAAGGAATATCTGTGCCAACCTGCATGTATAACCATTGAGTGCTTCCTGTATGTCTTTTCAATCATAAAATCACAAGTATAAAATCCGCAGAAGCATATCCGCCATGCCCACATTATAGCCGCAATCGGAGAAAATACAGTCATTTCCATTTTCCATAATCGTTACAAGCGGTAATTTACCCGGATTTCTGCCTGTCTGCCGTGAAAGATCAGCGTAGGATTCACCAAAATCATGGAAAAGCAGCTCAATTCCCGGCAGTACACCACATGTCCTCTGCAGCGTCTGATCCTGGATGTAATTCTCATCTCTGCGAAGCACAAAGTAGATTGGGGCACTGATTTTTCTAAATACTTCATGCTTTTCATACATTTCATTCAAAACATGTTCCGTAGGCTCCCTGGTCAGCTCCAGCCACAGCACAAGCGCCCTCTTTCCCCTGCTTAACGAGGAAAGCATCACTGTCTCCCCTTCTTCTGTATGCAAGGCGAAATCCTCTACCGGCATTCTGCTCAGAAGATCCTCCCTGGAAATCTCACGCATCTGAAGTTCTATCCGCTTCTCTTTCCCTTCCTCTATATCAAAATCCTGTATTTTCACGTATTGATTTCCGTTTGGAAGACGATTTGTAGTCACAATGCGGTATCTGCCGCTGTCCAGTTCCAGCCTGCGCTCCTGCTTTCCGGCTTCGTCGTTCTCAGGCATCTTCTCCTGTTCCGCTCCCTGTCCTGAATCCGGCCTGGATTTTTTTCTTTCCGGCCTGATAAAAAGCGGCATAAAACGTCCGTTTTCAAATCTGGAAAGTGAGTAGTGCTTCCAGTTTTCCAGGCTCAGGGATTCCCCGCTTTCCAGAATAAGGGTGCCCTGTTTTCCCATCTCTTTTGAAGCAACCGGAACAAATGTCCCGTCCACATAGCATTCCATGCTTCTGTCCACAGGGCGCATTCTGGCAGGAATCCCCAGGGAACGATATATTTGAATACACAGCACTGCCCTTGAAATCTCGTTGCCCATACCTCCGGTCATGCATCCCACAGGTCCTGTTATCAAATTGGCATATTCCTGTTCCGGCAGGGAAATCAGAAAACTGTCAAGTTTCCCCGGCAGACATTTTGGATCTTTCCGGATTTCTTCTTTCTGTTCCTCGCTGAACATGCCCCTCAGTACTACCCGGCAGGTCCTGGGTAGCTCAAACATGGCACAGGGGTTCAGCAGGTCAGAGAAGAACACTTCCTGAGAAAATCCGTCTGCATACGGGGAAGCGCAGATGCTGCACTCTGCCAGAACCTCCGCCCTGATATCCCAGAAATCGTTGGGATGCAGCGTCTTCAGCGCTTCTACCTTCCAGTGCTCCTGTCCGTACCGCTTTTCAAGCTCCGGCACACGCCCTGTGAAATCCGACTCCAGGAACCGGACTATTTCTCCCATATTACCACGTGCCTGATGCAGAAATTCATCTACCACAATTTTGTCTTCTTCCGTAAAACGCATCAGCACACGTTCCGCATCTTCCTTCCGGTAAAAATCCGCAATTCTCTGTTGTCTGCTTCCGGCTGCCCTTTCCAGACACGCTTTCTCTGCCGCAGCCTCTTCCTTTGTCATTCTCTCATCCTGAAGCACACCTTCCGGCGCATGAAAATCCATATCCCGCCACTGGTTCAGTTCCGGCATTTCTTTTTTGATAACCACTGTATATTCCGCTTCAGGGTTCTCCTTTGACAGCAAAACATGAGTTTCTCCGTAGCATTCATCCGCATATGCACAAACCAGAAGGTCTCCGTAACCTGTATCAATTTTTACCCTGCCATAATCCGGACTGCCTTCTTCCTTCCCGGTATAAAGAGATGCCACGCTGTTAAATCTTGCATAATTCAATACCGCAAAGTCAACCCTTGCACCGGGAACCAGATTACCCTCTTCATCCGTCACTTTTACCCCCAGCTTCACGGTGTCGGCATACAGTCCCAAAAGGTTCAGTCTGGCAGACATATCAGGACGCCCTGTCACCTGTTCCTCGGGCGCATCCTTACCGAACCATCTTGATTCTATCATCATGGCACGTGACGCAGAGCCATTAAACCACCCCTTATCCAATGTTTTCTCCGGCTCACATCCTCCCAGAAAATGCCATTCTCCGTCACACCATGCCTCCACCCAGGCATGATTGTCATCACAGTGAGCCCACCAGGGTGCGGATACCCCTCTCGCCGGTATCCCAATACTCCGCAGTGCCGTCACTGCAAAAGGAGCTTCCTCCCCACAGCGTCCGGCCGCTGTCCCGTACATGGTCAAAGGATTCTGAGTCCGCATAAATGTGCTCTGATAGGTAGCCTTCTCAGCACACCAGAAATTCGTTTCCACAGCTGCTTCATACATGCTCTTATTGGCTGTACGCTCCCTTAACCGGTTATAAAAGAATTTTCTGGTATCCGCTATGTCCTCGTTATGAACTCTGTAATGAAGCACGTAATTCGCAAAAAGCTTCTCCGGCACTTTTCCCGCAAAGTCTCCTTCCCTCCAGAGAAAAACGCCATGCTTCGCATATGCCAGATATACCGCAGCCGGGTAATTCAACAGGTCACTCAGCGGCATGGCGCTGTATAAAAACTGCAGAGCCTCCGCTTCATCCTGTGTACACTGTCCCAGAACAGACGATATCTCTTCGATTTTCCGTTCCAGAAGCATGCGGCTGGCACAGCAAAGCCTCTGATCTGCCTCTGCCATCTCAGCTTCTTTCCTTCTCAGTTCTTCCACCCTGTCATTCAACATAATCATCTGATAGTCAAAATACTTCCTGATCTCACTGTAATACACTTTCGAAAACATTTTCTTTCCTTTTCCGGACCTCTCTTTTCTTTATTTACTGACATTTCCATATTTATTACATTTTTATCTTATTTTTTGCAGAAGCGTACGAAATGCCCATCGGATTCCGCATTTCGGATTACCTGTGGCTAAAAACGGAATAAACAGAAAATAAACGGACAAAACAAGAGCCGCCGCTGAACAGCCTGCGGCAGCTCCCGCAATTCTCATGTATACTGCAGACGGGTTGTACTGCAAATTTAACCGGAGTGCAGTATAAATGCTTATACTTGCAGTATCTATTATTCCCTGTTTTCTTAACCGTTAACGAATGGGCATGGGATATCTCTTCATCCAGTCCATCAGATTATCCACTGTGGTAAATGCAAGACCGGTCACAGTGTCGGCGCACCCATAGTAAACCGCAATTCTTCCTGTATCCGCATCCGTCAATGCAGCGCAGGGGAATACCACATTGGGAACATCCCCGTTCTGCTCATAAGGCATTTCCGGAGCCAGCAGATAATATCTGGAACGCATCTTTACCTTCCAGGGCTCTTCCAGATCCAGCAGAGCGCATCCCATGCGGTACACATAGCCGCTGCAGGTTCTGAGCACGCCATGGTAAATCAGAAGCCATCCCTCATCCGTCTCAATGGGACAGGGGCCGGGGCCAATCTTCATGGACTGCCATGCAGACAGGTCGCCAGGCACAGTTCCCATAACGAACCTGTGATGTCCCCAGAATTCCATATCCGGGCTCTGGCTCAGGAAGATATCTCCGAAGGGCGTATGTCCTGTGTCACTGGGCCTGGACAGCATCATATAGCGGCCGTTAATCTTCCTGGGAAACAGTACACCGTTCCTGTTGTAAGGAAGGAATGCATTTTCCATCTGATGGAAGGTTTTGAAATCATAGGTGTAAGCCACACCAATGGTAGGTCCATGGTATCCATTGCACCATGTCACAAAGTATTTGTCCTCAATCTTTACTACACGGGGATCGTAACGATACTCCCTCTTTGTCACCTCCGGGTCCTCTCCCTCAAAGGTAAGGGGTTCATGGTTGATTTCCCAGTGAATAGCATCTTTACTGAATCCCGCAAAAATATCCATGCTTACAGACAGACTGTCACAGCGGAATACTCCTGCGTATCCATCCCCAAACGGCACTACAGCACTGTTGAAAATACTGTTGGCAATCGGAATATCATGCCGTCCGATAACGGGATTATCTGAATAGCGCCAGATGGGTTTGTCACAGCCTTCCGGCCTTTCCTGCCAGGGTATTCCGGGAAGCGCATTACCAATGATCCTGCTCATATAAATTCCTCCTGTTTCTGTTAATAAAGAAGTGTCTACATATCTAAATATGGCTCTCTTTATGGGAGAAAAGCGGCGCCGGGGTGCCGGCACCGCTCCATTTAGAATCAACATCCAAATCCGTACATCAATCTCCGCCAAGACCGCTTCGTGCTGCACCCTGTACAAAACGTTTCTGTACAAAGCAGTACATAACCAATAAAGGCAGTACCACCAGCAGGGCACAGGCAGAAATTATGGAAGTCTGCACAAACGGGTTGGAAGGGTTAATACGTGTCAGCCATTCCGCATTGGTTTTGGCTGCCGAATCAATACCCCAACGGACGTTAGCCTGCAATGATGAGTATCTGTAAGCCAGCTGGTTCACACTCGGATTCAGCAGTCCTGTATAATATGTATCGGTATAGTTCCAGAGGAAGCTCAGAACCGATACAGTCAGTATGGAACCGGACATACTGGGAACCACGATACTGAAGAAGGTTCTCAGGAATCCTGCACCGTCCACATGAGCTGCTTCCTCCACGGAAATCGGCAAACCTCTCACACCCTGGCGCATGAAATAAATATACAGACCACTCTTTACACCCATGCCTGTTCCGGCAAGAATAAACTGTGCAACAGGCTGGCCAATCATATTAATACCTACGCCATTCCCCTTAATCAGACCGATCAGGCCGAAAATATCAAAATTTCTGAATACGGCATACTGGGCCAGCATCAGGGAATCGCTGGGTACCACGATAGTCAGGATAACGAAGAAGAAGAGGATATTGCTGCCCTTAAACTTCAGTCTGGCAAATGAGTAAGCCGCCAGTCCCGTGGAAAGTACCTGCAGGAAAGTCAGTACTAAGGTGGTCAGAAGCGTATAAACCAGGCTCTTTCCATACTCCATAAGGCTCTTCGACGCTGCCATTTCCATGAAAATTCCGGATGTTTTCAGCGGAATCCATGAACTGGATTTATCACCCAGCATTGCGGGATCCGTAAAGGCATCCTTCGCCAGATTCCATATGGGTGTAATAACCACGAAACCAAGACAGATTAATATAACATAGCGGAACAGGGATGCAATAAAGCTTTTTACCTTCTTCTGAATGGTATACTTGCTGAGACGTCCCTTGCGCAGGTCAACCCAAAAGCTGATGCCCGCCATTTCTTCTGCTTTTTGCATTCTTTCTTTTCTGCTCAATTTAGTCATAGTAGAACACCCCCTTCGACACGATACCGCAGACAACGCCTACCGTAACCAATGTGGCAGCAAAGTATATGAAACTCATCGCCGCGCCGTAGCCATAATACTCAGGAGATCCATTGAAGGTGATACTCTGTATATATGAGGAAAACGACTGTGTCGAATCACCCACTGTAATCGTTGCGGAAGCGAAAGATTCCGCAATACTGTAAACCAGGCACACCAGAATCGTCGGAGATACCATGGGAAGCGTGATCTTACAGAAAGTCTCAAACTGAGTACACCCTTCCATCTTTGCTACCTCATAAAGGGTAGGAGAGATTGCCTGCAGACCCGACAGGAACAAAAGAATCTGCACGCCGCAGGTAGTCACCACTTTGAAAATATTCTGTACATAAGTAACCAGTAGCGATGTCAGCTGCTGCGGGATACCCGAATTCACAATCAGGTCCTCCAGCCATTTCATATCCATAACAGATTCCGTAGTCGCTGTGGACATTTTAACCTCTGCCAGTTCAAAAGTTGCCACACCAGTTGCAAGGATAATCGGGATAACAAAGATTGCCCGGAAAAATCCTCTTCCCCTGTACTCCCCGTTCAGCAGCATTGCGATAAACAGGGCAAGGAAAATCTGGAAAGGCACTTCCTTGGCCATATTGGTAAAGGATTCTGCCAGATATCGTGTGTAATTGGCATTGACACCCAGCACATATTTAAAATTATCAACTCCAATAAAGGTTCCGGAAAACTTGCCGTTCACCATCTCCATACTGCACAGCGAATACCATAACGTGTTCACCAGGGGTCTCAGGAAGAAGAAAACCAGGCCGATGAGCCACGGAAGCAGGAATATAATACCCCACAACGCCGTCTTTTTGGAGAAGTCCATTCTCTTATACCAGGAAAGAGTCGGCTTTTTTTCCGCCGTTTTTGTTTCTTTTTTCATCTTACCTCCTCCTTTACTTTATTACATAGCTGAAAGCCGGCACCGTCACTCCGTCAATCTGTTCTTCCAGGTCGCTGTAGTTAAAGTAAGCCTTGACTCCGTTGGAATAAGTCACCACTCTCAGGTTGTCATTACGATCATACAGTTCATGCTCTGTGATAGCCGCTCCCTTTACCTGATTGTAGAAATTGCTGTACTCCTCATAATAAGCGCCTATCTTATCCCGCCAGTAGTTGTAATTCACTGCAAAGTAATTCTCCTGCTCCGTACCTGACAATATGGAGTTGTCCTCATAAATAAAGGTAAACTTCGGTGCGCCGTTGCTTTCCAGGACATGCATGAAATTCACGTACACATCCGTACTCTCTTTGTTCAGGGATTCGGAGGAATACATCTTATATCCATCCAGCACAAGCCCGGTAAAAGGAATAGACGCATCCAGTACTCTCATACCGCTGTCCGTGGTAGGAATATCCGTCAGGTAAGTACTGTAAGCATATGCATCACTGACCGGATTGGACAACATCAGCGTCATACCGTCAGCAAAATTTGTCGTTGCATCCTTCATCAGCTTTTCTCCTGAAGAAGGTGATACCTGAGTGTATCTGTAATTCGTCCCGATAAAGGTATACAAATCATTGGAAGCCATGGTATTAAGCCCGATCTTACTGGAGTAGGATTTCTTCACCTTGCTCATGTATTTATCCAGATAAGAAGGACTGATAAGATACAGCGGGTAATCAGCCTCATCCTCTACCGTGTTTTTCACGGGATTGAAGGAATAAATCTGCCCACGCTCATTGACAATATTCCAGGCTGCCATATCATTGCTTATCTTAGTCTTTGTGTACGCTGTCTGCAGCTGGAGATTCGGGAAAAGTGTAGCCCCTACGGAATCCGCATACTTCTTCAGGCTGTTCAGGGCAGATTTTCCGCCCAATCCCGGCGCCAGCTTCACATTTGACGCCAGAGAACGCTGGTTCATGCCTCCGTTCACCATACCGCTGTAAATCAGCTTCACATTTTTGACACCATTGTCAGTCATATTCCGAAGAATTTCTTCTCCCTGCTTAAAGGTGGTCAAAGTCTGGGAACCCTCATAGGGAATTCCAAGGAAATACTTGGTTTTGTCCGTGCTTCCCAACAACTCTACATAGAAAGGAGCTTCCTCCTCCTGAGTTCCGGCTGTCAGCACGCCTTTTTCTTCCAGGTATCCGGCATAGCAATTTGCCATATCCAGGTAATCCGCATCCTCGCCCAGCCATTTGTAACGAATCGTAATATTTTCGTCATAGACATCGTCGGAAGCCTTCACCATGGTAAAATCTCCGCCCGCATTCTTTGCACCGGAAGCAATTGACTGCTGAGTCTGAATGTCAAAAGACAGCTTTATCTTTGAAAACGGCTCCGAGTTATCCGTCCCGCTGACATAAGCATCCAGGAACGCAACCTCCGCACCCTCTTCGATAATTCCGAATATGGTACTGTTCTCTGTCTTCATGCCGTACACAGGCATCATCATCTTATTGTCCACACTGCTGTAGTTCGTTGCGCCTACAAGCTTATCTCCTCCGTAGAAATACCCAGCATAATGGTACTCCTTGGTCTTGGTGCTGTCCAGATAAATCAACGCACCGCTGCCGTCCGGAATAAACATATATCCTTCTTCAGCATCATTTGTCGAATCCGAAGTAAGGAAATAAGGAGTCAGCTGTACCTGATTGATAGGATGATCAGCATCGGTTTCCATGGTGGACGTATCCAGATTAACAATCAAATCCTCGCCGTCCAGATAATATTCCACAGCAACTCTTAATTCCAGGTTACTGGGGTATTTATCAGGCTCTACCTCTGCCGCCTGAAGGTCTTCCATCAGGAGTTCATCCGTATAATGTCCCACTTCATAAAAAATAGTGTAAAGTTCCGCTGCCGCCGCCTTGGTAAGCTGGCTTTGTGCCGCGTCGGAGAAATTCCTGAGCCATTCACCGGTGGAAAGCTGTGTATAACGCTTCTCTGTAACTACGGACTTCTGAATATCATCCAGATACTGCAGAATATATTCCTGCATCCGTTCATCCGATAATTTCGGAGGGAAATTCTTGTAAGTCACGCTGTCATCGCCCAGTCTGTACAGTACACGGACTCCATTGTCCATCAGCTGATAAGACACCTGGTCTCTGCTGATACACATACTGTAGGAATCATATGAATTCAGCGTATAGTAAAGCATATTATTATTTTTGCTGCCGGCAAAATATCTCACCACGAGATCGGACTGTTCCATATTCGTCAGCCCCTGCATTCCCTCATCATGGCTCATATTGGTATCCTGATAGGCACCGGTAGAAGTATCCATCCAGCGAATGGTAGCCGTAGACGGATTCATCAACAGCTGCATTTTACCGCTCTCTCCGACCTTGATAAAATCAGTTCCTGTCAGATCATCAAACTGTTGTGTCTCCCAGTAGCTTTCCGTACTCTCTACAACGGTTCCATCCGAGGAATCACCGCATCCTCCCAGGAAAGCAAGGCAAAGACCGGCCGCTATGGCGTAATTAAGAATACTGCGTTTTTTCATTTTCTTCGCCTCCTTCCTAAAGTACCATGAATATTTCTCTGAAAATCTGCATCCAGTCATTGACAAACTGTGCCAGAAGAGTAGCAAACAGCATTGCCACGAAGCAGATAATCAGCATTGCCACAACCGACAGAAGTAATGTAGCTACGTTTTTGGTAAAGGTATACTGGTTCACCATAATCGTTCCGATGAACATATAGAAGAAAAACAGTACCATACCGAATACAAACAATGCACTTACCAGAGCCGCCTCATCCTCCGTCACGAAATTGGAGAGAATTGTTCCCGCCAGATACAGCCAGCAGGCCGGATACAGGGAATAGCCTACTACTTTGGTAATATGTACCATTTTACCTTTTCCTGAGAGCAATACGCCTACTGCCCAGTTGCCCACGATAAAGGCTACATAGGGAAGAATGGCACTGCCCACAATCATAGGTACATTTACATTGTCAATATCCACAAAGCTTACCATAAAGCCCGTATAGCGATACTTAATCAGGCTGATCCATCCAAACAGGATAATAACTACCACACTGAATACCAGGGAGCCGTCATCATAGTATTTCACATCATCAAATGCCTTGAACGGACTGGAGAGAACGTATCCCGGCCATTTAAACAGAGTGAACTTTGTTTTCTTCCAGAACCTGGCAAGTTTTGTATCCTTTTCCTGCGCCGGATGATATTTCCTGTAAATCTTCCAGGCAATAATCAGCACAATCAAAACGACAATAAGCGCTATGATTTTGCCGAAATTACGATCCATCCACTCACCTGACACCTGTGCGTAGGCATTTGAGTAATAACTCCTGTCAGCGCCGATATAGAAATTATCCTTTGCCGCTTCGTACTCGCCGGTACGCATCTGGTACTTGCCCAATCCTAAATTCGCATAATAGAAATTGCTGTTGATGTCCAGTACCTGCTGCCAGTACCCTGCCGCCGTCTCGTAATCATAATCAGACTGTGCATTCAGGGCGGAATTAATCAAGCTGCCGTAGGTCGTCGGGGCAAATATTTCCAGTGACTGATAAACGATATCCACAACCAGAATCTTGTCGTTCATGAAACAGAATGCCGACGGCGAGTTCAGCAGACCCTCTGCGTTTCCGGTACCTGCCAGCTCATACATCAGATAACCGTCAGGACTGTAGACAAAGATTCTGGAATAAGTTGTATCCATTACCGCGAATCTGCCGTCGTCCGCCAAAGCAATACGGCCCAGGTTGGAGAGAGAACTTTTATTCTCATAATCTCCCATGGGAACATTGATAAAATCATGCTCAGGCATAACATTGTCGCCGGAAGAATTCAGCTTTCTCACAGGTTCATCTGTCGTTGCGCCTGATACACTGGCAAAAATGAAACCCTCATCATCAATCGCCAGATCACTGTAAGTAGTAGGCAGCCACAATGCGCTTCTGGCCCTCTGCTCTTCTGTCTGCAGATTTCTCCAGAACAGGTCTGCCATGCTGTAAGTTACTTCCGTAGCACCGACATATCGGTTGAATTCACCTTCCGGATTCAGTTCTACAAAACCTTCATAACAGTTCTGTACCAGTACATAGATACGTCCCACGCTGTCCACTACCAGCCTTCTGGGAGCATATGTCGTAGTCAGTCCGATACAGTTGGGATCTCCGATTACTCTGACACATTCACCGTTTTCATCAAATTCAACGATCTCTCCCTGAGCCTGTTCACAGATATAAATGTGTTCATCCTCAGTGACATAGATGCCTGTGGGAGCATTCACGGAAGCCTTGCTTCCATCTTCTTTTACATATTCAGTAATATAGCTTATGTTCTCAAATTCCTCATCGGCAATGACGATAGTTCCGCTCAGGATAAGGTAAACCTTCCCGTTGCGGTAAAAGATATCGGTTGCAGCGGCCATATTGCCCACTCCCAGATCCGATCCGTATATCGTCTGTTCCAATTCATATGCAGCCGGTGCAGCAACCACATTGCCCCAGATGTCATAGGAATAAGATTCTGCCGCATTGGACACCGTGCCAAATCCAAGGATGGCACATAATACAAGAGAAAGTCCCGCAAGGCACTTACTCCAAATCTTATTTGATTTTTGCATACGCCACCTCTTATTCTTTCATTCCGGATGTTGCCATCGTAGATACCACGTTGTTCTGCATAATCAAAAATACAACCAGAGGTACAGCAAACATAACAACAGACGATGCGGAAGAAATACCCGCATAGGAAGCACCCACGCCTGTTACCTTACCGGCTGCCAGCTGGCTTACCACATAAGCAAATCCTTTCTGTGCCTCTGTGTAGATAAAGCTGCCGCCCGTATTGGTCCAGAACGCCTGGAATACCATAATAAATGCCGTTACCAGAGCCGGCTTTACCACCGGCATAACGATTGTAAAGTGGATACGGACATATCCTGCGCCGTCGATCTGCGCCGCCTCCATCAGGCTGTCCGGAATCTGTTCCATAAAGTTCTTCATCAGGTACAATCCCAATGTGGAAGCAAAACCCGGTATAATGATTGACCACTGGGTATCCAGCATTCCAAGCTTTGAGATGGTCAGGAAGTTATGAATCGCTGTAACCGATGCATTGAACATCAGGGAGTATACAATCAGCTGGTTCAGGAAAGCGCTTCCCGGAAATTTATACTTCGCAAGCGGATACGCGCAAAGAGAAGCCAGCACAATATGTCCCACGGAACCGATTACCACCACAAACAGGGAGTTAAACAGCGATCTGGTAACAGGAACCACGGTATTTGCCAGTATATTCACAAAATCCTGATAATTATTCGTCGTAGGCTTGTTTACAATCAGCTTCGGCGGGAAACGGAACAGCTCGTTCATCGGCTTAAATGAATTACTGACCATATAAATCACCGGAAAGAAGAATGTAAATCCCATCGCCAGAAGAAACAGGCCAAGAATAACATTTCCCCAGAAACTTCTTCTGGATTTCTTCACGTTAGGTGTAAAATCCTTTGCCTTTTTTCTCTTCAAATAATTGTGATAATATCTTTTAATTGTTTCCATATTCACCCTTCCTCTCTCCGATCAGGTTCCGACCTTACGCAGCAGCTTTTGAATCAGCATGTTGCATAAAATCATAATCAGGAACAGGATAACGGCTATTGCCGAAGCGTAGCCCATCTCCATACGGATATTACCATAGTCATTCAGATGGTTAACGATGGTATGGGTCGCATAGTTAGGGCTGGGGAAACCTACCAGGCTGTCACCGATGGATCCGACTGACAGAGAGCTGGTAATGGTTGTTACGGCACCGAAGAGCAGCTGCGGCTTCATGTTGGGAAGCGTCACATACCAAAGCTCCTGCCAGCGGTTTCTGATGCCGTCGATAGCTCCTGCCTCGTACTGTGCATCATCCACGCCCTTAACACCGGCAACAAAGGAGAGGAAACCTACACCCATGCTCATCCACAGAGATGCCAGGATAACTACTACCATAACCACATCCGAATCCGACAGCCACAGAATAGCTTCATCGGTAATCCCCAGATTACGCAGTATGGAATTCAGGTAACCATTGCTGTCATTGGAGAAAATCATGGTGAATACGGAAATAACTGCCGTACCTGCCATACTGGGCGCATAAAAGATTACAGTCAGTACAGTGCCTATCTTATGAGGCAGCTCATTGATCATCCATGCCAGCAGGAAGGACAGAATATAACCGCCCGGTCCTACGATCACTGCTATAATGAAGGTATTCTTAATAGCAGTGATGAAAGTCTTATCTTCCAGAAACAGCTTCTGATAATTCCGCAGGCCTACAAAGTTAGCCTTCTCCAGAACATTGTAATCCGTAAAGCTGAACCATACAGCCCTTAAAACCGGGTACACCACAAATACGAAAAACAGCAACATAAAGGGGGCGATCATTATGTACAAAGGGATGCTCCGTTTCATGTCTCTGAGAGTCAATTCGGCCCTTCTTTTAAAAGAAATCTTATTAGCAGCCATCTCACCCCTCCTATTCTGCCGTGTTTAGACCGAACTCGGTACGTTTGCTGTCGATTTCGCTGTTGATCTCATCCAACAAAATATACAGCGTATCTACCGGATCTTCATTATTAGTTACAACTGACGTAAATGCGTTTCTGATGACACGTCCAGTGATATATCCGCCGGGAACCTGAGGCTCTGCCCTTAAATCGCCCAACAGGGAAAGCACTACCTGTTTGAACTCTTCTTTCAGTCCGCCGTTCTCAATTGCCTTGACATTGGATACCGGGAATTCGGCTGCTTCACCGTTTTCCGCCTTCAGCTCAGTCGCATAATTGATCTGAGTCTCCTCATCCGTCCACCATTTCAGGAACTCCCATGCCTCATTTGCCATGCCGTCCTTGGCAACTGTGGAGGACACGATAAAGCAGGTACCGATCATACAGGCTGCGGAATGATCTACGCTTCCGTCATCCTTACGCGTTCCGGGCATCCTGGCAATGGACCACTTGCCGGATATCTCAGGTGCGGATACATTCAGGGTATTTACATAAGTATAATCCACTACTGCCAGAGGAACTTCACCTGTACGGAATCTGGTTGCCAGGTTAATGGAATAGCTTAATCCCTGATTGGTATAATATTCTGTCCATTTCTTAAATACCAGCATATGTTCCACATCATCCATCATGGTGCGTGTATAATCATCATTATACAAATCATATCCCTGCTGATAGAGCATGGAAAGGAAAATGCTGTTCACCGGAACCGTTGTGGAGCTTGTACCGCCTCCAAGAGTCAGATATTCATTACTTGCCAGATATACGCTCATGTTCTCCGCTTCCAGATAAGGAATCATGGCGAGCAGGTCATCCCATGTCTCCGGCACTTCCAGGCCTACGGCATCCAGGATATCCGTCCTGTAGATCATAACAGGGAAGGAAAGCTGATCAGGCAGACCGTATACGCCGCCCTCGTACTCCAAAAATGCTCTGGTATCCGAAGGAAAACGCTTAAACACTTCCTCAAAATCACTGAATTGAGACAAATCATAAGCCGCGCTGCGGTAAGCGAAGTTTGTAGGCTGGCTGTAGCTGGACTGCAGCACCACATCAGGGCCTTCTCCTGCCACTGTAGCGGGAAGTACGGTATCACCGCCGACCATGCTTAAATTTACCTCATAACCGGATTCCCCGAAAGAAGCATTGATCATCTTCTGGATGATATCGAACTGTTTTCTTGTGTCCGTTGCTACCCACACATCCAGCTGATTCTTCTGCGTATTGTCCGAGCCTTCCGCATGTACCTTGAAGTCGTTGCTGAAAGAGCCTATAAACGCTTTCCAGTTATGAGCCAGATTGGCAAAAAAGCCGCCCTCTGCCCTCGGAAGATTGTAACCGTCTCCTGTCACCGCCAGATAATCCAGCTCTAACGGCAGATTGTTGATACTGTTAATCCAATCTCCCAGAGCGGACAGCTTCGTATTGAAATCACCCAGATACTCAGCTACATCATCAGGCCTCTTAATCAGCTTTATCATGGAATTCATCATATCCACGACGCTGGAAGTCTTGTTGGCGGAAGTCATGCTCTCACCGAACATCTCCACTACTGCGTTCAGTCTCGTATACTCCACTTCGAGTACATCCGTCATATTTGATACATAAGTAGTAATCTGATAATCGCGGTACTTGTCAGGGTCAGAACCTGTAACTGCCGTAAGTTCACGGTACAGATTATTCAGATTATCCACACTTGTGCTGGCCAGATCCACTGCCTCGGCCAGATCCCCCAATGTTGCATTCATGGTAATGGTATTGCTTCCTTCATTCAGATAGAAGTAATAATCCTGACCGTCATTGCCGGCAAAAGCTGTCTGCCAGTCGGGCGAATAATCAAATTCTATCTGTCCTGCCTCTCTGAAGGGAAGCACTCCGTTTACGGTAATATAACGGGCGGAATAAAATCCTCTGTTCATGGACTGCTTAAAACGGAGACCAATTTTATAAAGGCCTGCCTGATCTACGTCAACTGTCCATGTAATATTCTGTCCCGCGCTGGCCCAGCTCTCACCGCCTATTGTATTGTATACAATATATGTAGAATGATAAGGCTGTGTCTTCACGGAAGTCCGGTCATTATTCGGTGACAGGGAAGAACTTGACTTCATCGTCGCATCCTCTGCCTGAATAATAATGGCGCCGTCCCGGACATTGTTGGCGCTGATAACCGCTGCGTCCAGTTCATCCTTGCACATCGCGAGATACTCTTCATAATCCAGAAGCTCCGATGCGGGAACCAGAGCAATTTCACTCAATCCCAATGCCGACTGCGTGGACTCCAGGGTTACCGTATTCTCCCCTTTATCGAAATAGAACATATAGTTTCCCAAGGTGTCACAGTCAGAAGAATCAATATATGCAACCGCCGGTCCCTCTCCCTGCACCTGCGTGGGAGCAGCCTGGTTGCCGTTGGTATTCATAAGCCAATTCTTGTTGTCATCCACCCAAAGGCGGTTGATGGTAATATCCTCACAATCATCAAATGGTAACTTTCCATTTACATACACATTGCGCAATATTGTCTGTGTGCTGGATGTATCCGGATAATATGTAAGCTGTATGTTATACAGGCCAGCTTCCGGTACATTGAAAGCATAAGTAATGGAGCCTTCATCCTGTGTCCATACAACGCCGTTGCTTTCCGTCAGACCGCTCATATCCGCTTCCTTGTATTCGGAAGCCTTCAGAGCTATCCTTCCTGCCTGATCAGCTACATATGCCTTCCCGTACTGGGAAATATAGGAATCATAACTGACAGCGGAAGCATCCTCATAGCTGAGATACTTTTCCAAAACCGTATCACGGGTGCCTGCATATTCGTCGGTAGAAGCCACGTTCAATGCGACTACTGCTATGACAACCAGTGCAATCAGAATGCTTATATTGCGAATGCGGGTCTTGTTCTTTTTCTTTTTCACCCCATCAGCCCTTTCATTTCAATTATGTGGCTGCGCTCCTATTTGCATAGAATTCACAGCCACACAATGTAGTCAATATACTTTACTTACATCAGTCAAATCTTATTTGAAAGCGTCTGCCATTGCCTGCTCACCTTCACTCTTGAAGCTCTCGCCTGTAGATCTTCCGTCGTCTCCGCCGGCAATAATATAAGCTGCGCTTCTGTTAACCCTTACATATCCAAGCTCCTGTACAGCATGACCCCAGTCAACCATTACTCTGGAGTGCAGCCAGTCATACAGAGCAGCGTCTTCCGCGGTACTGAAGTCGCCCTGTGTTCCGGGTGTATAGCCAAGATTCTCGTAAGGCTGTCCTGCCTTCTCTGCTTCATACATTGCGGTTCTTGCTGCAGCACCGCTGGGATTGTCAAGATCACACCAGTCTTTTGCAATCATGAACAGAACTTCATCAGGAATATCCTTTGCGCCTGCTCCTCTGTACTCTTTCTGAGGAGCCAGCATGTTTGTCCAGATAGACTGTGCGGTATGATATTCAGGGCTCAGAGTTGTATAGTCGCCCTCACAGGTTACGTTGCTGCCCCAAGGCCAGGGAACGATGCCCCACTCACCGGAAAGAGTGCTCTCAAGGCCGTTCATCTGCCATGCTTCAGCCATGGTGATAACAAAGGTCTTAGCCTCGGTAGCAGTACACATATCTGCATGTCCGTAAGGCTGGTCAGCATTGATACTGCCGTCTTCGTTTTTAGCTACATTGGTAATGGGAGCTGCAAGGCCAAGGTCGAGAAGCTCTCTGTAGAACTCGATGGCTTCTACGTAATTGTCATCTGCAAGATGAATGCCGCCGTCGGAATCAACGGAAACAGCTCCGTTAGCAGCAGGAGCCATACTTGCCCAGTGATTGCTGTGTACACCGATAGGATAAGTGCCATCAGGCAGCTTTGCCTTCAGCTCTGTGAAGTATTCCTTGCAGTCATCATAGCTCCACTCGCCTGCCAGGAACTTCTCGGTAGGTGTTACATCCATACCGATGGACTTCAGATAGTCACGGCTGTAAACCAGTACATATACGCTTCCCATATTATCATAGGTAAAGCCGTATGTATGACCGCTCCATGTAGCGGGCTCGATGTAAATGGAACCCATCTGCAGTTCATCAACAAATGATGAAATGTCTACAAGATAATTTCTCAGAGCTACGGTTACGTCATCACTTGCCGTAAAGAGATCTGCAAAGCACTCGCCGCTGGTGATGGTAGCCTGAATGGCATCGGATGTGCTGTAGCCATCATCGTTCTGCAGCTCAACATACTGGATATCGATGTTGTACTTCTCATTCAGCTGAGTCACTTTGTCCCAGCCTACGGCATAGTCGGCGTTATCCTTGTTGTTCTCGCTCAGTTTGCTCCAGATACCGCCGTTCACTCTGACGACAGCGCCGCCGCAGTCATATGCAGCTGCTTCACCGCCTGCATCCTCTCCGCCTGCATCTTCGCCGCCATCATCTGCGGGAGTCTCATCGGAAGCGCTGTCTGCCCCCCCTTGTTCCTCGCTGGAGCCTGACTCAGACTGAGGTGTGCTGTCACTTGCGTTGCTGCCGCTGTCATTGCCACAGCCCGCCATGGTGCCTACCATTGCCGCTGTCATTGCAATGGCGCAGATTTTCATTGCTAATTTCTTTCTCATCAATAATCCTCCTTTTATTGATATAGTTTGTTTATACAGCTCTCTTAATAAGATTTATTAAGATCATTTATAATTTTATAATCAGTTGAACAATTTGTCAACTAATTTTTTAATATAT
>DKVC01000287.1 GCA_002490995.1 Lachnospiraceae bacterium UBA7188 | reverse complement strand
CAGTCAATGGGATAAAGGTTGGAAGAATAATTCGCGGTTTGCGCCTCCCTCAATTCGCCGTCCGACAGTCAATGGTTCCTGCCTGCCGCTCCAGGGCCTTGTCAATCTCTGAGCGCACCACCGGGTTCTTATAAAAGAATCCTCTGGAAAGTCCGGTCATCTCCATTAGTTTTGGGATGGATACCCGCTCCCCGTCATCCAGCAGACGCCGGATCGCAGTTTTCGCAGCCACTATCTTTTCATCGCTGCGTTCCCGGTTTACCTCAATCATTTTGTCGTATTTGCTCATATTCTTCCCCCCATCCGTCTAAGTTTGCAAACAGGATTCTGGTCTGTGCCTGCCTTGCTTTGCGGGTTTCCTCTGCCAGAATTAGATTGTTCATTTTCCGATAGTGCATGACTGCGTGGACTCCTTTATGTCCCAGCAGCTTGGCTATGGTCCAGTCATCCAGATGCAGTTCTGTCAGCTTGGCACCGTAAGTCCGCCGGAACATATGCGTGGCAAACCTAAGAGACGCTCCTTTGTCATTCCGCAGATCTGCTTTTTGTATCAGGCCAAGAACCCTGTGCTTCACTGTGCTGTACTGGAGCGGCCGGCTTTTGTCTCTCTCATCTACAAAAATATAAACCCCATCCCCATAGCGTTCCTCCGAATACAGGATTGCCTTTCGGATCAGCGCCGCCAGCTCTGCGCTGACCGGTTTCTCATATACCCTGGTTTTCACCTGCCGGATCTTAATCATATCCGTACCGTCCACCAGCGACAAGCAGTCTCGCTGCAATGTCAATGTATCTGAGATTCTTGTCCCAAGCATCTGGTGGATGACCATGCATCTGGCAGTCTGCTCATCCAGCTTTGTGATATGTGCATTCAGCCGTTTCAGTTCTTCATCTGAAAAGGCTTTGAATTCCGGCTGAACCTCCTGGGGAATATCTGTATTGATAAACAGCTTTTCCAGGTGGGGCCATCCATAGAGCTTCCCAACGCTTTCCAGAACCGATCTCAGCTTCATAATGTTATCGCCGCTTGACCTCCCGGAACTTCCGTCCGTAGCTTTATGTATCAAATAATCTTCCAGTAAAGTCCTGTCAATATCCCGGCAGGAATCCAGCCTGCGGTTTTGCTCTTCCAGATACTTTGAAAACTGGCGAATCGAAGTCATCTCTCTTTTTACCGTACCCAGATTTTCTGATTTCAGATGCTGGAAAATTGCCTTTTTCACTTCTTCCCGGATTTCAGGCTGCCGAATTCCAGTAAAATTTAAGGTAACTGTCCTATAAATGGGATTCTGTTCGATTTCAATCCCCAGCCTGTCCAGCTGCCAGATGTCCTTTTCCCTTTCCGGCCGCTCATCCGGCGGCTGAAGGAACCGGATCAGATTCTTTACAAATATAATCGGTTTCGCATCCAGGGTATGGGTAGTTCCGTAAGCACTCTGCTTTTGTATGGTCAGGGGCTTCCCATTCTGTAACAGGTATCCCTTTATGAGCATTACCCATTTGTTTTCTTCCCACTCCAGTAAGCTGTCAGGCAGGGATTTGTGACTCTTCATAGCCCGACAAAACGCATTGTAATAGCATTTGTCTCGCCGTAATGTGTTCAGTGACACCAGTGTGCCTCTATATTGAAAATATCTGCTCATTTCCTCCTGCATTGCCCCGGATGGCAGTAAGGACAAGTCAATATAATCGGTCTGTTTCATCTGTCCCCGAATCTCCTTATCCGCATTTTTGCAGCATTCCAATTCATGAAAATACAGTCTTTTTTCCACGTTTCCCTCCTTTCCTCAAGCCCGCCGCAAGGCTGTGGCCCGGCTGCTTGAAATATTCATCATTTTCTTTGGCAATCTTTTTCGGCATATAATCAATATACTGCTCCGTCATCTCCTGGTAACTGTGTCCAAGATAGTCCCTGACGCTTTGTAAAGACGCGCCGTTATCGTAAAAAAAGGTCGCTACCGTATGCCGGTAATCATGGGACTGGAACAGGTACTCGCCCCCGTCTATCTCCTGTTCTTCACAGAACTTTTTCATTTGCTGGCAGAACGTAGACGTGCGATATGCTCCCCCGTACTTGTTTTTAAATAAGTAATCATCCGGTCCAATCTGATTCCGTCTGATATAAACCTGCATGATTTTGTATAATCCCTCTGCAATCGGAATCCGTTTATAGGTTTTCATTTTTGTCTGATAAAGCTTAATCCATGTGTCGCCGTCTTTTTCCTCATAGGCATCCCCTTTCAGGGTACACACCTCGCTGATCCGCAGGCCCAGACACCAGAGGTGCAGGTACATACACCTCAGATGTTCCGGCAGAAGATGCAAAAGTCCCAGCATTTCTGTGCAGGTTTCTTCCGAAACGCTTCGGTCATTATGAGTCTGGATGATTTTCTTGATATGGTACTCCGGATGAAACGGCATCCGCTCCATATACCCACGGACAACCATAAACCGATAAAACTGGCTTAATCCTGTCACATACTCATTAAAGGTTTTTGCTGTCATTCCCCGCCCCTGCAGTTCCTGAAGGTATTGATTTATCAATTCTTCCGTACATTCGCAGGCATTTTGCTTTTTCTTACAGAGCCAGATCAGGAACTGCTGGATGCCGTTATGCTTGATGACCATGGTGCTGACCGACTGACCTGTGATACCAATCTGGTACTTCATAAATTCCTGTGCGAATTTCCGGTTTTCCGGCATGATAATCTCAATAAAGGATACCGTTTTGATGGAACTGCTCGGATTTGTGCGATGGTTTGGCAGCTTCATCCGATCCAGATACCAGATGTTCGCATCCCAATGAATCGTATCGCCTTGAAGGAACACGGTCTGGCGGCAGAAATTTAAGCTGGGGATAAGCTGCATTTTTCTGCTCCTGCTGTTGGTATGTCTGTCCAGATAAGATTCAAATGCCTTTACCTGCTCTGGCTCCAGCTTTTCAATGTCTGCGATTCCGGCTCCGGCACAGAATCGGTACAAATATTGAAGCCCCGACAGGCGCTGTTCCCGCTTCCGCATCTCCTTAAACTGCTCCAGCACCGCATTCAATGTGATAAAAACCTGCTCTTTCAGAATCCGTGAGCATGGCAGGCTAAAATCCCATACCATATTTTCACGGTTTCTGACGGAAACGAATTCCAGCGCCAGGTTCTGATCCGGATGATACGGGATGAACAGCACCTTATCCTCCATCTTCCACTGGCATTGGCGCCGACCGGCAAGCGTCTGCATCTGTTTCCGGATTGAGAATTGCTTCACCCGGTCATATCCCAGCAGATACCGGTCCACACACTTAATGTACTGTTCTTCTTTCATGCAGCGTTCAAATCTCACACGCAGCGGGTAATCCATCTCTGCAAGGCTCTGGACTCCTTTTTCCAGAAGAAACCGTTTTAATTTGCTTTTTTCAACACCGGTAACTGCTGTACATTCGTCCAGTTCTTCCGTTATTCGATTTGGAGTAATCGGGAGCAGCACACGTCCCTGCTCTGCCGGCTGTATTGCATAAACAGCCATCCCTTCCCACCTTCCTTTACAACAGCTCTTTCACACCGTACAGGGCTGAATTCCTTGTATAGAATTCTTCGCTGGCCTCCAGCAGCTCATCATCCACAATATTCAGGTACTTAATCGTGGTATCGATGTGCTTATGTCCCAGTGCCTGCTGGATCAGCTCCAGCCTCCAGCCAGCCTTGCGCCGCATATTGGCGAAATACCGGCGGAGCATATGGGGCGTTAAATCAATGCCCGTCTTTTTCTCCATCCGCTTGAGCATATCATAGACGCTGTCAACCTTCAGCGGCTGTCCGGCGCTCTCTCCTGCTATGTTGATGAACAGGAACCTCTGGTGCTGAAGCAGTTCCCGGTATTCGGCAAGGTAGTACATCAGGAAATCAAAGGTTTCCCCGCTGACTTTTGCTTTCCGGTATTCTGCATTCTTGGCTCTGGCCTCATTATCATTGTCCTCACGAAAGCAGACGCTTACCATATGGTTCTGGTAATCGATGTCATGGATATAATCCACGCCGAGGATTTCCCCGATCCGGAACCCGGTTTCCGCAATCATCAGAAGGAGAAGCTGGTCCCGGCAGTTGGTACACGCCTGCAGGATCTGGATGATTTCCTCATGCTCCGCAGGCCGCACATTCCGTTCCTCCGCTTTCAGGTAGCCCTTGAATGCCTGGAACCGCAGTTTCTTCTGGACACCTACGGCGTTGACCGCCATGTGGTAGCTGTAAGAAAGCACCTTCAGGCTGCCCAGTCTCTCATCCATGGATTCCATAAAAAGATGAAACCTGAACACATCTTCCAGATATGCGTTACAGGTTCCATTGTGGATGGTTCTTAAATTGTTATCCTGGGTATGGTTCCCGGCCTTGAGCCAATGGAGGAACTTGATAAAGTGTTCATTCTGGCTTTCATAGTCCAATCTGTAGACCTGCTCTGCCTCCATCGGGATTTCCTTTAAGTATTCCAGATAGTAGCAGATAGCAAATGCCGCCCTCTTTACGGTGTTTGGGGAGCGGTTTGATTTGATTTTGTGCTTCAGGTATTTGGATGGGAGCAGAACAATATCCAGCGTTTCACAATCCCGGATAAAAAAGTATTTTACCTTGCCTTCTGACAGCGTATCCACCGCATATCTTCTCATCTGCTCCGCCTCCTTTCCTTAACGCTATACACAGTATACCGTGTAATCCCTTTCCTATCCATTCACAAAGACCACTGAAAATACCGCCGTTTCCAGTGTCCAAACCGAAGCATTCCCAACAAAAATCTTCAATCTTTCTGAAAAGACGCCACGGACAGAACCGCCGCTGCCAGAAGCCCCAAAAATGCCGCCAGTATGAACGGCAGCGCCAAAAGTAACCGCAATAGAAATCCCAAAATAGTTCCCATCTGTTTTCTCCCTCCATGCTCCAAATGCACCTTTGACGCCTGCCATCTACTGCATTGCCAGCTCTGCCATCGTCACCATCTGATCTTCTTCCCGGAAATATTCGTCTGCGCTCTTCCTGCTGACCGCAAGCGGCTGTCCCGGTTCTCTTTCCCCCATCTGAATCGGGGCCAGGGAACCAATCAGCTCCCTGCAAAGCTGCTGGTCGGGGCAGGTATCCAGGAACCACATCTGCGTATTTACCACCAGACGGTCCAGCACATCCGTAATAATAATCTGTTCCGCCTCCAGCCCGTATGTCCCAATAAAGTCTGCCAGATTACCGGCAGAAAGGGAAAGCATATATTCTTTCCGGTTCCCGTTTTCCAGCGGATACACATAGGCATATCCCATGCTCTCCGTATCCATAATGTCACAAATCATTTTCGCATCTTCCTGCGTCATCCTTTTCTTCCTCCCACCGCCATACCAGGTTTCAGACAGAGCGCCTGCCGCCCTGTCTATTCTCATCAAAGTTGATTTTCCCCTCTATGGGCGAATAAACATCCACCCTGTATTTTTCTATCAATATCTGAAACTGTGCGATCTGCATGGCTGAACGGGAAAGGCTGTTCCGGCTGGTAATCAGAAGCGTGTTTGCGTCTCCCCTCTTGACCGCACGGACAAAGTTCTGGAAGCCATGGCGTTTCCACAGCGGCCTTGCTCCGATGTCGCTGGAGCTTCCTGCAAGTTCAAATCCCAGCTGCTCCCCATAATCCACCAGCTGCTTAAACTGCTCCTTCAGGACGCCATGGGTATCCTCCGGCGCATCAATAGCACAGTAAATCCATGCCCGTTTCCCTGTCTGCTGCTCCAAAGATTGTCCGCCCAAGGACTGGCTATCATTATCATTCTGCATCCCCAATATCCCGTCCAGCCCGAAGCTGACCGCTATCGCCCGGTCCACATACTGCATGGTATCTGCATTCAGCCTCCCTATGTATTCCCTGAGCCGCGTGCGGTCAAGGGTCCGCACCTGCTCCAAAAGGACGGTGGAATCCTGATGGAGACCATGGCAATGTTCCGGCAGCCGGATATGGGTGGGCAGTTTTCTCTTTCCTGTCCGGCTGGTAATCGCCGCCGCAATGACGGTAGGACTGTGGCGGTTCCCTGCATCATTCTGGATGATGACCACCGGGCGGACGCCTCCCTGTTCGCTTCCGATCACCGGGGTCAAATCCGCATAGAACAGATCGCCCCTCTGTACCTCATTCTTCATGTATCCCTTTGCTCCTTTCTCCCTGCGTTTTCATGACACAAGGGCGGCGGCAGCCCAAATCACGGACCGCATAAAAACAGGTGTCCGGTCGTATTAGGCTGCCGCCGTAGTTTCTATCACTTCGTCCGGCAGTTCTCATTCTT
>DKVC01000062.1 GCA_002490995.1 Lachnospiraceae bacterium UBA7188 | reverse complement strand
ACACAGTTATTGACTAACACGACATGCAAAAACCTACTCCCAGTATTCTCTATTTGTAGTAATTTTCCTGACCAGGCCGGAAGGTAATTTTTTATAATGCTTACCCAGCAGATAACCAGCGTACTTGAAGGCACACTGCACACAAAAGCCAGGGAACCGATACAGCCATTTTCTTTCTTTCAGATAACGCCAGGTTTCGGTTACCAGCTTTTTTCCCTCCGCTTCCGATGTCACCGCCCCGAAGACTTCCGGGTGGTCCGCCTGGGAGACGCCCAGGTCAAAGTTGCGTCGCAGCTGCTGGATATTCGTATAGTTATGGGCATGGATTACCTGGGCCCGGGCCTCATAGGATATGGCATAGCCCGCCCTGATCACCGCCGCCGCGTAAATCATATCCTCATTAAATATGGTATGCCGGATAAAGCCGCCCAATTCCTCATAGACATCCCTGCGGTACGCCGCGCACACATTGGAGCAGAAAAAGGTCTTGATGCCCGCGCTCTCCAGGTCGGCCGCTGTCCTGCACCGGGAGACTGCCGGATAATTGAATGTTCTGGACGCCCGCTCGAATTCCGAGGAATCCTCCCCGGGAAGCTGTCTGGCATATGCGGAAGCCACCTTTCCGGCAAGATGGGCCGTAAGCTCCTCCACCAGACGGGAATCCACCGGCATGGCGTCCTGTGTCATCAGCATAAAAATATCCGCATCGGAATACTGCACGCCCTGATGCCTGGTTCCGCCGTGGTCAAATTCCCGCTTCGGGACGTGATGTACCTCCGCATTGGGGTACCTGGCAGAGAAATCGACTCCATTGGTCAAATTCTCCAGGCTGCTTTCCGTATTCATAAGGATAATCTTCTGAACCGGCACCGTCTGGTTTTCCAGCCTGTCCAGAAGCGTAAAAAGCTCTTTTCCCGGTTTATATACAGGTATAATTACGTCAATTTTCAAATCAGCGCTCCCCTCTCCGGAATAACTTCCGTGCAGCGGTTATTTTCCGACAATTCCTAAGAAAAGGCTGCCGCAAAAGAACAGCGACAGCCCTATTACAATACGCTTTACCTGATTCTCATTTATTTTTTCAGGTACTGGCCCGTCTCGGCTTTGATGACAGAACCATACTCCCTTATGTTCTCGGTCACTTCATAATCCTCGTCCCCGAACAGGAACTGATGCAGCCATACTACATTGGACTCCAGATCCTGAGGGATAACGCAGCTTCCCTTGGCGCCGATATTGCCGGTGGTACGCATGTCCTCGGTGGGGAATCCCGCTTCCTCCGCAATTCTGTAATTTGCAATATTTCCCAGCAGCGCCAGAATATCCTTGGAATCGATGCTGGTATAAATATCACCGATACAATCATTGAACACCTTTGTCAAAGTAGCCAGATCCGCTTTCTTCGCCTGCTCTTCAATGGCCTTCAGCACCGTCCGCTGGCGGGCAGTACGTTTGAAATCATCACCTGCGGTGGCACGGATACGGCAGTATGCAGTCGCCTGGAGTCCGTTCAGCAGCTGATATCCTGCCTGCCTGACAGGGGTATAATCACTCTTTAACACAGACGACACGTCAATCTGATAATTGTTCAGATGGGACACTTCTTCCTCACCTACATCAATATAGACGCCGCCCAGACCGTCAATCACACTGCTTAAGCCCTTGTAGCCCACTGCCACAAAATCCGTGATGTCCATATCCAGGTTCATATTCAGCATCCGGACCGCCTGTTCCGCACCGCCGGCGGCATAAGCGGTATTACATTTCCAATAATACTCAGCCTGTCCCTTGTAAGGCCCGATATTCAGATAAGAATCGCGATACACGCTGACCAGCTTGATGTCGCCGGTGTCCATGTTGACACTGGCAATCATGATACTGTCGCTGCGGCTGCCCTTATAGAGCTGGTTCTCCGTCTGAGCGTCCAGCCCAAACAGCGCCACATTCATGTAGCCATGCATGGTACCGCCCTCCTCGGTCTTCTCTATTACCTCAGTAGGGATTGCCAGATTCTTCGGGTCAAGGTTTACCACCTTGGGGCCCTCGCTGGTCTTGTTCATCACCACATAGAGAACCGCCACCATAACAAGGATGATAATGATCTCAACGGCAAAGAGCACCATCTTTCTCTTCTGTCTTGCCGCGCGCTTTGATGTTCTTCCAGTTGCCATAATACCTTCTCCTCTTTCTTTTCGCCTGTCAGTCTCCCCTCAGGCGTCCGCATATCACCTGTGCGGCGCCGTAAGGAAATACCTCCGTTTTCAGTACGCATTTTTATTAATAAATCCTGTAAAAAACGTCATCAGGATTATTTTCAAATCAAAACCCAAAGTCCAGTTTTCAATATAGAAGAGGTCATATTCAACCCGCTTCCGGATGGAAGTGTCCCCCCGCAGGCCGTTGACCTGCGCCCAGCCGGTTAGCCCCGGCCTGACCTGATGCTTCACCATATATCTGGGAATCTCTTCCTTAAATTTCTCCACAAAAAGCGGCCGTTCCGGTCTGGGACCCACCAGGCTCATGTCCCCTTTCAGGATATTAAACAGCTGGGGCAGCTCGTCAATACTGGTACGCCTTAAAATCTTCCCCACCGGAGTCACTCTCGGGTCATTCCGCACGGTCCAGGCCCTTTTCTCCTCCCCGGGAGACTGCCGTTCCATGCTGCGGAATTTATACATGTAAAAGGTTTTATTATGCCGTCCTACTCTTTCCTGCCTGAAGATAATCGGTCCAGGACTGGTAATCTTCACCAGCACAGCCGCCAGAAGCATAATCGGAGAGGTCACCACAATCCCCACCAGCGCACCCACAACGTCCATGATCCGCTTAATGATAATATTTCCTGTGTTCGTCAGCGGCACATAGCGGATGTTAATCACCGGAAGCCCCATCAGGTCCTCCGTATAAGGCTTCGTAGGTATCAGGCTGTTGTAGTCCGGAATAAATTTGGTGTGCACGCCTGATTTCTCGCAGATGGACACAATATTCTCCAGGTGATGATAATCCTTCAGGGACAGGGATATGGCGATTTCATCCAGCTTGTTTTCCGGAAGAATCACTTCCAGGTTTCCAAGCCTGCCCAGCACCTTGACTCCCTTGTAAAGCGTTCCCGCCGGCACATGGTCATCCAGAATCCCGCAGGCTACATAACCCCACTGGGGATTGTCCGTGAGCCTGTCAATGTATTCCTCCGCCGCCCGGGAATACCCTACCAGAAGGATATGTTTCAGGTTATAGCCTCTGCTCCGGATAGTGCGGAGTCCCTTTCGCAGGGTGAGTCTGAAGCAGGAAGTAAAAAATACATTGAACAGATAAAACAGTACCATTACCGAGCGCGAGTAGTTGATCTCACGTACAATCATATACAGGATAATAATCAATGTCACAATCCCGATGGTATTTGCCTTGACAATCCCGTAAATCTCAAAGCGCCGCCTCACTGTCCGCTTGGGGGCATATACACTGCAGGCGTAATACATGAACATGTAAATCGGCACGATAAAGAGCAGCAGCCTGACATACTCCCCCGCAGGCAGTACACCGATTCCCGGCCCGTCTTCCAGCACATAAAATTTAAAATAATAGGCCGACATAAAGGAAGCCGCCGTAACAGCGGCATCCAATATTACCATCAATCGGTTAAATACTTTCTGATTATCCTTTATCATAAGCGCCACCTACGGTAATACCTTACAATATTATTATGAAAAAAACAACTTAGGATTTTATGAAGCTGATTCTTAAGATTTCTTAAGAATGCGCAGAAGATTCAGGTAGAGCTGCCCCTGAATTGCCAGGTAATTTCCAAGATTTTCCCATAGAAATGCGGTTTTGCGGGTTCTTCCCGTCCTGGATAAAGATTTCTTAACACCTTCCGCCAGGCCCTTCAGATAGCACCTTCCCATGCCTTTTTTACAAAAAAATAAGAATTTAACCAAAAAGCCCGCCAAAAGAAAAGGCAGATTCCAGAGGAGTTGAAGCAGGGGCATGTTTTTGGCGGCGACATACACACTGTTGGCCGCGGCCCGGACGGTTTTCCACTCGTTATAGCGGGAACCGGTGGACGCGCTGCCGTAATGGATCACTTCCGCGGAAGGCTCATAGTAATTCCGGTAGCCGTGGATTCTGGCCCGGTATCCGATATCCAGATCCTCCAGATAGGCAAAATGCGCTTCGTCAAAAAGTCCGATTTCTTCAAAGATGCTTTTCCTGTAGATTGCCGCGCCGCCGCAGGCAGAGAAAATCTCCGCAGCCTGGCCGTATGCGGAGGCAGGCTTACCCTTTCCCCTGGAATATGCCCAGCCCAGGACACAATACCTGTCACCGGCGCCGTCGAGCAGCTCCGGCTTATCCCACATCAGCATCCGGGCACTGACCGAAAACCGGGACGGATCCGCTTCGATTGCGTCATACAGAGCGCGGACAAAGCCGGGGTATGCCTTTGTGTCGTTATTCAGGAGAATGACATACGGCGTATCGGATGCCTCTATCCCCAGGTTTACGGCATGGCAGAAGCCGGTGTTTTCAGGGAGCGGAATCACCGACACCTGGGGAAAGTGCTCTTTCAGCAGATCCAGGCTGCCGTCCGTTGAGCCGTTGTCTACGACCAGAGTCCTGCAGCCAGGGGCGTTTTCCTGAGAGTGCAGGGCTTCAAGGCATTCTTTCAGAAAATTGGCTCCGTTGTAGTTTGGAATGATTATGGTGATTTGATTCATTTTATGCACCTTTTTGTGTTGTGATTAAAATAAACATTGCATTTTCCACCATCGTATGATATGCTTTTTGCACAGGTATTTTTATCGGGAAACCATAGAGCCACAGGCGGCTTTACCCTCCTTTTCGGAGGGGCGTTCCCTCCAGACATACGAAAGGAGGGATGCCAATGTACGTTACATATTCTGATTTGATTCAGATAGGTATCTTCATTGTTGCGCTGATAAGTTTGTGTTATGCAATCTTTCGGGGCAGAAAATAGCCGCCACTACCGCAATTAGTGACGGCTGATGCATTATATTAGCTATAAACTTAATGGGTAAAGCCGCTTCTATGGTTTTCCCTTTTTTATAGTAGCATATTATCTAATAATTTGCAACAACTGAATTTTCATATTTCCAGTGACCGTTTTTCTCCCAAACAAATTCCGATTTGTCACTGGCTCCATCATACGCTATCGCATAAGAAAGTACAGCCAAATTCTCCAACAATTCCCAAATGTATAATGGGTGAGAGTTCCCGCGATGCGAGATAAAGAAGCTGCATACAATAAAAGCAGTGCTTCTATTTTCAAGAATCAATGCGCTCACAAGTATGTATTTCACGGTAAAAAAATTTGCAGTTACAGCTTTACATTTGTAACGCTTTGTATTATAATAGCTTTACAGGTGTAACGTTCTTTCTGTCCCCCAGTGGTTCCCTGTTAATTATTTGTTACACCCAAATTTATTACACACAATCATGCGAAAACGAAAGAAACGGAGGCTGACATGAAGGAAAAAACCGCAATCTTACAGCAAAGCGACAGATACATTATGGAAAAGCTATGGGAAAAGAGCCCCATGACTACCATACAGCTATACCACGAACTGAAGGATGAGCTGGGCTGGAGCAAAAGCACGGTATTCACTCTGCTGAGCCGTATGACGGAGAAAGGCATCATTTATTATAAGGAAGACGGCAAAGCCAAACAATACTATCCCGCCATAGGAAAGGACGAAGCGGCAGCGGCGGAGACCGCCAGCCTGCTGAAACGGGTATTTAAAGGTTCCGCCGGCATGATGATGAATACCATGCTGAAGGAAAACATGTTCAGCAAAGATGAAATTGACGAATTGTACGATATGCTGAAGAAAGGGAAATAATATGTCAGAGAACATCATCACGTCATCCCTTTTGATCGGAATGCTGATTGTGATGCGCCGCCTGTGCCGGAACCGGATCAGCAGACGCCTGCAGTATGCCCTGTGGCTGCTGGCAGCGGTTCGCCTGCTGATGCCGGTTACCCTGTTCGAGAATCCCTTCAATATTATGAACCGGATGTATCCCGCAGCACAGCGAATCGCAGAGTGGGCCGCCGATTCGGAAGCTTTCTCCAAAGCTGCTCTCTTTCTTTCCAGCAAAGAGCAAATTCTGCATAAAAACACAGCGGACAGCAAGCAGGAAGTTCTGCCCACCCAGGAGACAACCGGAACCGGCCAGACAGAAGAACAGCCTTTCACACAGCATATCCGGGAAAACTCATCCCCCGAGTCTTCCTCGACGAATTTGAAGGCATCCGTGACTCTTATGGAAAGCTGCCCTTCTCCCGGAAAGCCTGGAACGATATCAGAAAGGCAATCGGCCGGCAGCTTTTCTCTCGAACACCTGCTGCGGGTTATCTGGTATGCAGGTATGACGGCAATGGCTGTCTGGACAGTAATCATCAGCCTTCTGTACCGTCTCAGGCTTTCCCGGAAGCGAAAATATCTGGGCCGGGAGGGACTTATCAGAATATATGTGTCAGATAATGCCGGCACCCCCTGTCTGACCGGAATACTGTATCCCGTCATTTATCTGACGCCAGGCTGTGTACGGACCCAAAAACACCAGGAATATGCAATCGCCCACGAGCTGACCCATTACCGCCATGGAGACCATATATGGGCGTTTGTCCGGAGTCTGTGCCTGATTACATACTGGTTTCATCCGCTGGTATGGATCGGAGTCCGCCTGGCAGCCCGGGATTGCGAGCTTGCCTGCGACGAGGGTGTGCTGCGCCTGTTGGGAGAGAACCGGGCACAGGAATACGGATGCACTCTGATTGAGATGGCTGCTTCTTTCCGGCGGCCCTGGATGTTTTCCTGCGAAACCGCCATGGCTTCCGGTAAGCGGGAATTGAAAGAACGGATTGCCCACATTGCTGCGGAGAAAAAGCATACGGGACTTCTTACGGCATCCATGGTAATGCTTTGCTGCGCCATGTCAGCGTTGTGCACCTTCGGGAAAACACTGGCTGCGCCGGTTATGGGACGGTATGTGGAAACCGCCGTAAAATTTACCGGAACGGCAACAGTAAAAACGTTCCCGGCCATCGCCCAGGAGGGAAATACCATCCGTCTGATTGCCCATGCCGGATTTGATTTGCTTTCTTCGGATGGAGGAATTACTTTCGAGACGGTAAGGGCAGAAGATATGCCCCTGGGAACTGAGGAATTGTATCGGCGGGATGCCATACGGACAGCTGGCTCTATAAACGGCGCCCGCGTGTTTCAGGAGTACCGTTATTCCCACGCAAAAAAGGAGACAACTTTTGGCCATTTTCTGATTACCGAAAGCGGTAAAGAAATACCTCTGGAAATTCCCGAAAAAAATGATACCCGGCATTTTTACAGCCATGGCAGCTTTTTTGCAGCTGAAAAAACAGGCTCATCCAACAGATATTATAAAATAGACCCTGTCACAGGCGAAACTCAGTTCCTGATGGAAAATACATGGGAAGCCACCCACGCAGCAGCCGATGAAAATATGCTCTATCTGGTAAACGAAAGCGGTGTCCTGCTTTTCGATTTGAGAACCGGCGATATGGCGGACCTGCAGGATCAGATGCTTTCGAATTTCGTGGCGGAAAACGCGTCATTGTGGGAATACGACGGGGAACCGCCCATACTGTATCCCTACAGGAACGGCGTCTATATCCTGACACACGGCGGGCTGTACTGGCACGAACTGTACGGAGAATGCATAGAACAGGTAATCGACGGTAATTTCTGCCCCATGTACAACAGCAGAAGAATATTTACCGGAATGGCCCTGATAGAAACGGGAGCGGAACCGGAATTCCTGATATTGTACGACGGAAAATATCTGATGCGCTACACCTATGATGCCGCCCTGCCGGCTGTACCGGAGAAGCCGCAGGTAAAATAATCGATGTATGACGGAGGTTTCACAATGAAAAAAATGATTCTCACTGCCCTTCTGTTGAGCACTGCCCTTTTTCTTACCATTGGCTGCGGCAAAAAGGAGTCTCCGGAATCTCTTTCCGCAGGTTCCGCCGACGGACAGACACAGGCTTCCTCTTCCGGAACCCCCGCCGGCGAAGCGGGACAGACATTGGCGAAAGTGCCGGCACTCACCCAGGGAGATCCCCTGTTTGTAACAAAATATATCCCGCTGACGCTGAATTTTCCGAATTCGGACAATTATGGGAAACTTATACGCACAGACAGCTACGGCAGCAGGCTATACCTGCTTACTGCCTGTAAGGATCTGAGCGACGAGGCGGATATCTGGCAGTACGCCCTGTATCTGTTTGACGGAGATACGCAGCAGCTGAAAGAACTTCCCTTCACACTGTCCCTTCCGGGGAGGGAAGCATATAGTGTCAAATCCATGGAGCTGGTAAATGACAGCGAATTGTCCTTCCGCCTCAGTGAACCCAAGGGGGAGGATTACCATGATTTTCTGGTGACAACGGATCTGGAAGGAAACCTCTTATCCCTGGAGGAAGACTTTCCGGACCGGGAAAGCTATCCCTGGAATCCCGACTTCCGGGAAAACCGCATTGTTTTCGACAGCCCGGACGGCAGTACCATATTCTGTGAGTGGGATGCCGATAATGAATCCTCTTCCCTGTTCCGGTTTGACAGGGACACCAACGGCAGCAGGCTCTTCGGCAGCCTGGACGGGGAATTCATCTCAGCCCTGTGCCTGAGCGAGGGAAACATTCTGTATTATATAGCAAATGAACGGCTGTACCGGTGGAATATGGCAGATGATACCCGGCAGGAATTAATCCGGCTTTCCGACAGCAATATCCCCACGCTCACCACTGACCCGGCGCTTTTCCTCAATTCTTCCGGAGATGTGCTGGTCTGCTGCCCGACGGAGAAAAATCCGGGTGTCTATGTGCTGTCAGATGAAGCGCCCCGGGCGGAAGATGAAATCAGGCTTGCCTGTCTGTATGATGATGTATCCCGCTATTCCGTCAAGGCTGCATCCTCCTATTCCTCCGTGCACCCGGAATGCCCCATTAAGATGGAAAAAAGTACGGAAGAGGCCTCCCGGGATCGTATTTTCATGGAACTGGCTTCGGGTGATGGGCCTGAACTGCTGTGGCTGTCAAAGGAGGACATGAAGCTGCTTGCGGAAAAAGATGTACTGATGGATCTGTCGGAGCTGATTCCGCCTGCTATCTATGAGCAGCTCTTCCCCTGTGTCATCCAGGACTGCACCATAGACGGACATATGGTGGGCATATCGCCCGGTTTCGATCTGATCAGCATGGCGGTACCGAATACTGTATGGGCGGAAGATTCCTGGACACTTTCCGATATGCTCACGACAGCAGAAAGCCGGGATGACTGGGAACTGCTCCTGGGCAACCCTTATAAGCTGGACGGCTACAGACTTTTCTTTAACTTATTGCCCTGTCTGTCTGGTACGCCCTTTCTTGACCTGGAGCAGGGACAGGCCCATTTTGACCATGAAGATTTCAGGCGCCTGCTGGAAATATGCCTTCAATACGGCGGCAGGACCCGTTCTCCCGGTGAAGATATCTATATGGGCGATGAGACGGTAAATCGTCTTATACATGAAGGAAACTGTATGGCACAGCTATTTTATGTCAACTGGGGGCTTCAGGATTTTTCTGCCGCCCTTGCCGGATATGGGGACGAAATCCACCTGACAGGCTATCCTTCCTATGGGGACAGCGGACATTATACAGGCAATGCGTACGGCTACCTGGCAGTGAACAAAGAAGCGGAACACCTGGAGGAAATCACAGACTATATCTCTCAATTACTGGATTATGACAGGCAGTTCATTGCGGAAAAATGCTGCGCCAGAATGGACGTAGCCAGAGACAAGGTAAAGGAAGAGTCATATCTGGGAACCCCTGTGCTCCTGATAAGAGGACCTTCCGATGAACTGATACAGCAGCCCCTGGAACTAAAGCCCGACGGCACCACTTACCTGGAGGAATACATGGCAATCCTGGAGTCCGCTGTGCCCCTGCCGGAAGATCCCTCCCGCATTTCCGCAATCCTGGAAGAGGAACTGGGAGCGTATTTCTCGGAAACAAAAAGTCTGGAGGATACGATAGATGTGATCCAGAACAGGGTACAGCTTTATCTGGACGAGAGGGCCGGAGGGTGATTTTGCCCTCCCCCCTCCAGCCGCAGTTCACGCTGTGATAACCCCGCAGGCAATTTCCTTTAGGAATTGTCGGAAAATAACTGATACAACTTCTTTAG
>DKVC01000003.1:1907-10240 GCA_002490995.1 Lachnospiraceae bacterium UBA7188 | reverse complement strand
TTATTTTCCGACAATTCCTAATGCAGGCTGCAAAAAAGCCCCTCTCTTCCCGTAAGAAGAGAAGGGGCTTTTTATAGATTTTCTTTTATCTATCACAAGAGCACATCCCGGTCCGTCCCATAAAAGATATCTTCTCTGCCCGCATCTTCTCCAAAAATGCTTCAGATTCCTTCCATGTATCATGGTATTCGGACTCATAACTATTTATCTTCTCACTCCGCCCTTGTCCAGACCTGCATCTCATTTTCCCCGCGGTTGGCCCACATGTAATAAGGAATCAATTTCAGACGGACAGGCTTTTTCTGCCCCGCGCTCCAGGGAATGTACAATCCCTGCCCTTCCGGCTTCTCCTGACGGAATCCCGGCAGTTCAATGGTCTTCACCGGAACCTGGCATACCGTTTCATCCTGTACCGCCGGCCCGGATACCGATACGGATGCCGTGTCAATGGAAACCAGATGCAGGTCTTTTCCGTTGTCCGCCTCTTCCAGGCAGTATACAATGGGGCCTCTGGTTACTGCCGCCCTGCCGATATCTTCCCGGACATTGGCATTGGCAGCCATCAGGCGTACTTCCATGGGGAAACAAAGCTCCAGCACTTCCTCTTCCTCCCAGTCCTTCTCCACGTACAGATAACCGTCCTTTGTCCGTGTTCTGGCCGTTTCCGCCCCTTTCACCGTATAGCTCCCACACCACTCAGGAATCCGCAGCGCCAGCTTGAAACTGCTGCCCTTTGCCCTCACCCTGACCTTCACGTTTCCGTTCCAGGGAAAATCGGATTCGATACAGACATCCACATCCTGCCCCGCCACCTTTTTGGTGAGGACGCTGCCCATATAGAGATGTACGAACAGAGTGTCTTTATTTTCCGTATAGGCATAAGAGCCAATGGAAGACAGCAGCCTGGCCAGATTGGGCGGGCAGCAGGCACAGCCAAACCATTTCTGCCGCACAGGCTTCACATGAAATTTCCTCTCATCCTTATGGCATGCCTCGGGATTGACCTCCAGAGGATTGACATAGAAAAAGCTCTTGCCGTCCAGCGCCATGCCGCTTAAGATCCCATTATAGAGAGCGCGCTCCATCACATCCGCATACTTCGAATCCGGTTTCATCTGCAGCATCCTCCTGGCAAAGAACACCAGGCCGATAGACGCACAGGTCTCCGCATAAGCCGTATCATTGGGCAGATCATAGGCATAGGAAAAGGCTTCCCCCACATGTGTCCCGCCTATTCCGCCGGTAATGTACATTTTTTCGTTTACAATATTATTCCAGAGCGTCTCACAGGCATGGTAAAGCCCATCGTCCCCCGTCAGCTGTGCCACATCTGCCATACCGGAGTACAGATACACTGCCCGCACCGCATGCCCCACGGCCTCATCCTGCTCCCTCACCGGAAGATGTGCCTGGTGATACTGATAGCGCAGTTCCTTCTCCTCCCCCTTTTTCACGGCTTCCGGATGTTCCCGGTCAAAGTAATAGGGCTGCTTTCCCCTCTCATCCACGAAAAAGCGGCTCAGCTTAAGATATTTTGTCTCCCCTGTGGCCCTGTAGAGCCGTACCAGCGCCATTTCCGCAATCTCATGGCCCGGATATCCCTTGCATTTTCCTTCCTCTTCCCCGAAATACTCCGCAATATAATCCGCGAATCGCTGAGCCGCCCTCAGAAGCTTATCCTTTCCGGTGGCCTCATAGTAAGCCACTGCACCCTCTGCCAAATGCCCGAAGCAATACAGCTCATGGTGGTCCCGCAGATTGGAGAAGGTTTTGTCTCTTCCGTTGATGATATAGTAGGTATCCAGATAGCCGTCCTCCTGCTGAGCGGCGCAGACCACATCAATGGCTTCGTCGGCAGTCTTCTCCAGCTCCGGGTCGGGATGCTGGGTCAGGGAATATCCCACTGCCTCAATCCATTTGGAAAAATCGCTGTCCTGGAATACAAAACCGTAAAATTTATCCTCCAGATGCTCCGGATCCTCCGGCAGAGTTTCAAAGCCCCGGAAGGTGTATTTCGGCTCCTCAAAGGCCGCCCCCTTCTCCCTCTTCTCCCGGTTCAGCTTTCCTGCCACCCGGAAATTTCTCATGCAGAAGCTGGGCGGCGCTCCTTCCACCCGGTCGTTCAGGGCCTCCCACTGATAGGGAATCACTTCCCTGCGCACAAGCTCCATCTCATTTTTCCAGAAGTCATCCGTGATTTTGATGTCCCGCAGTGACAGCGAGGCTGAGTAACATGCTTTATCCAGGGAATGTTCTGTCTCCATATGAATGCTCTCCTTTCTTCATGTCCTGCGTTTATCTTGAAAGCAGATGCTCTATCAGCTCATGCCCTTTCGCAATATAATGCCCGCTGGCTCTGCCTTCTTTTTCATTATAATTCCATGTATGCTGTTCTTCGTTTGTGCTGTCATAGAGCATGTAAGGAACAGGATCCGCCGTATGAGTCCTGACACGGATGGGCGTAGGATGATCCGGCAGTACCAGGAGCCGGAAATCGATAGCCTGCTCTCTCAGGCTCTTCACCAGCGGCGCGATAATCCGGCTGTCTATATTCTCGATGGCCTGTACCTTCCTCTCCACGCTGCCCTGATGCCCCATTTCGTCCGGCGCCTCCACATGGATGTAGGCAAAATCATAGCCCTGTTCGGTAAGAGCTTCCACGGCAGCCCGGGCCTTTCCCTCATAGTTGGTGTGAAGCCCGCCGTTAGCGCCCTCTACCTTCGCCACTCCCATTCCCGCGCCCACGGCAATTCCTTTCAGCAGGTCCACGGCGGAGATCATCATGCCCTTCTTCCCGGTCTTTTCCTCAAAGGAAGAAAGTGTGGGTTTGGTGCCTGCGCCCCAGAACCAGCAGCAGTTCGCCGGATTCAGGCCTTTCTTTTTCCTCTCCAGATTGATGGGGTGGTGAACCAGAATGTCATAGCTTTTCTTCATCATCTCATACAGTGCCCTGTCTGCAGGCAGATATTGTCCGATGGTCTGCCCCAGCACATCGTGGGGCTGGGCCAGCTCAATCACCTCTCCCCTGTTCCAGATCAGGCAGTGTCGGTAGCTGGTACCTGCGTAAAATTGATAAGTATCCGTCTCCAGCTCTTTCCTGACTGCGTTCAGCAATACCGTGCAGTCCTCCGTACTGATCTCCCCTGAGCTGTGATCGATGATGGTCCTTTCCTCAAAGGGTACATCCTCCTCGGAAAGCGTGACAATGTTGCACCGGAGCGCAATATCCGTATCTTTCATCGGCACACCGATGCTCAGCGCCTCCAGGGGAGAACGGCCGGAATAATATTTCTTCGGGTCATACCCCAGCACGGAAAGATTTGCCGTATCCGAGCCCGGCTTCATCCCTTCCGGTATCGTATGCACCATTCCTATCTCCGCCTTCCTGCTGAGGGCGTCCATAGCCTCCGTCTTCGCATATTCCAGGGGTGTCTTTCCCCCCAATGCCTGGATGAGTTCATCCGCCATTCCGTCTCCTAAAACTACCACATATTTCATTTCTGCTGCCTCTCTTCCTCCCCCGATCTATACTTTTGATTACCGAATTCATGAAACGGTTCCTGTAATCTATACTGCACACCGGTTATACTCGTGAACGCACTTAATTGCCGCTTTCAGCTCTGGATTGCTGATGCGTTCACTCGTTAACTGTGCAGACGGCAATTATTTGCGTTTGCGGGTATAAATTTGCAGTACAACCCGACTGCAGACAGCCAGGTAATTTCCCGGGGACACCGCTGTAAATCCCGACGGTCTGCAGTATATAATTCCTTCGCTATGATTTTGACACAAGGCGGACTGAAAAGCAATTCTTTTTTGTATCTTCTACCCTTTTTACACGTTTTCATGAAAAAAGCCCCACACTTTCATGCAGAATGGCGAAAAAGCCGGATGCATGAAAGTGCAGGGGATTCTCTATCTTTCGTACCACTGAGCCTGTGCCTCCCACATTTTTGCATATTGTCCGGGGCGGGCGATCAGTTCTTCATGTGTTCCCACATCAACGATCTCACCTGCCTCCATTACAACAATGCGGTTTGCCAGTCTCGCGGAACCGATACGGTGCGTCACTATCAAAGCGCATTTTCCTTCCGCCAGGCGCGCAAACTGCTTATAGACTCTGGTTTCTTCCACAGGGTCTATGGCGGACGTGGGCTCGTCCAGGACGATAAAGCCATTCCGCCTGTACAATCCCCGGGCTATGGCAACCCGCTGCCACTGCCCGCCGGATATGTCAACGCCTCCATACTCGGGAGAAAGCATATCCTCCAGCTTTGCCATACTTTTTTCGAATCCTGCCTCATCCAGCACTGACCCGATCCGGCCTGAATCCGCCCCGGCTGTACAGTCGCTTATGGCAACGTTTTCTCCCAGTGTCATCTTGTACCGCTGATACTTTTGAAACACGGCAGATGTCCTTTTCAATACCGAAGCAGGAGAATACAGGGCAGTATCCAGCCCGCCCACCAGCACCCTTCCTTCCGTGGGACGGTATATCCCGGTCAGCAGGCGCACCAGTGTGCTCTTCCCGGCGCCGTTTTCCCCCACAATGGCGATAGTCTCTCCGTCCGCGATATGTATAGACACATTTTTGACGGAGACGGCATCTCTGCCCGGATAGGCGAAGCTGATATTTTCCGCGACGATTCCTTTCGCAAAATCGGCTTCCCCCGCTTCCCCGCCTCTCTCCGGCATATCGAGCAGACGGATAAAGTTAACCACTTTCCCCATATCCCGGTTCATACCGCCTATCTGCTTCATAACCACTTCCTGCATAATGGCAAATATCTGGGTCAAAGCGGCAAATACCGCTGCAAACATTCCTACTGTAATCTCTCCCAACATGGTGGCTGTAAACAGCATATAAGCGGAAAGCCCCATACCTGCGAATGTGGTCAGATTCAGCAGCAGCTGAAGTACAGCCGTCCTGCGCTCTGCCTCCCATATCCTGCCTGTCAGCGCTTTCATGGTCTCTTCAAACCTTTGATAAAAGAATCCGTATGCCCCCAAAATCCTGGTTTCCTTGAAATACTCCCTGTCACAGATAGCCTTCTGGTAGTAATCGGACTCCCGGCGAAGCGGTGCGCTTTCCTCTTCCAGATTGGCAAATACTTTCACATGGACTGTCTGCGCCAGCATTGCAGGGACAAAGGCCAGAAGCAGTGTCAGGAGCAATACGGGCTTCAGCCGGAACAGGTAGATGCCGACGGCGAGAAAATAGACTCCATAAAAGCTGACGCAGACAAAGACCAGCATGCAGAACATGGTAATCGCCCTTATCCCTTCTTTGGCCTTGTTCAAGTCATCCAGAAACCCGGTATCCTCAAATTTCACAGGATCGATGCGCCTGACTTTTTTCTGTATCAGCTCCGTAAGCCTTCCGGATGATTTCGGCAGAAGGACTCCGATGCCGTGAAAATTCTGGACACCGTTGATAATCTGCTGCCCAAAGGTAACGGCGGCAAGAATCAGCAGCGAAATGACACATTCCCGGTAACCTGCTTTACCGGCAGCCGCATCGGAAATCGTATCAAACAGATGCTGTGTCGCTGCTACCGACAGGGCAAAAGACAGCCCGTGCATAATACCCAGACCATTTTCCAGCAGACAGTTCCAGGGGGCCGTCCTGACCTGTATGGGGATGATTCTCCTGATGACATATAGCAAACGGTATTTCGTCTCTTCTGTACTCCCCCCGTACTGCTTCTTCATTGTATTGCTTTGATTCGCTGCCATATTGCGCTCCCTTGCCATATCATACTACGTATTCATCGTCATATTACGCTTTACTGCCATGCTGTGCTTTCACTGTCATATTGCGCTTTATTATAATTCTTTTCAGTGTTATACCACTCTCAGATGCCATACCGTACTTCATTGGTACCACTCCCTCTGGGCTTCAAACATTTCCGCATATTGTCCCTTCTCTGCCATTAACGCCTCATGGGTACCCCGTTCCGTAATCTTTCCGCCGTCGATAACCAGGATCTCGTCGGCCAGGCTGGTGGAGCCCAAGCGGTGGCTGATAAATATGGTGGTTTTGCCTTTCATCAGTTTTTCAAAATCATGATACAGATTGGTCTCGCTGACAGGATCCAGTGCGGATGTGGGCTCGTCGAGGATTCTGACAGGGGCACGGCTGACCAGCGTCCTGGCAATGGCAACCCTCTGCCACTGTCCTCCTGAAATATCCTGGCCGTCCTGCAGAATTTTTCCCAGCGGAGTGTCAATGCCCTTTTCCAGCCCGCCAATCACTTCATCCAGTCCCGCCATATTCCCCGACAAACTTTAATACAATCAAAACGGATACAAAAAAGCGAGTACCACATCAAAAGGTGTGCATACCCGCTTCTCATTCCCATATTCTCAATCCATTTTCCCAAAAATGAACACCCTCCAAGACCGCCCATTCACAGATTCGGATACCACCGCAGCAGATCCTCATCCCCATTCTCAATCAAAGTATTCACCGCATAATACAGCCACTCCTCCGGCGTAGGAATCTCCCCCTCATGGGGAATCGCCTCCCACTGCGCCCGCTTCTTCGGGTCAGGGTCATTCATCCCCCGCCTGATCCGCGCCGAGATGATCTCCCGCATCTCCTCCACCGTGATATCCCTCTCACGGGCAAGCCTCTCAAATAAATGTTCTTCCATGCTAAAAAACGCCTCCTAACTTCCTATGATAGCATATCCACTTAATTCCCATACTATAACTATGTTCCTTTTGGGCAATAACTACTCTACTGATTATGACTATTATATCACCCATTTGGAAACTAAAATAGATACAAATGGAGATGGGCGGTGGTGAAAATGGATATCCAACAGCATATAAAAGAACTCATGGCCGAGCGCGGCTGGACAAACTACCGGCTCGGAAAAGAAGCCGGCCTTTCCCAGTCCACCATCACAAACCTTTTCAACCGCAACAATGCCCCGACCATACCGACCCTGGAGGCCGTATGCCGGGCATTCGGTATTACTTTATCGCAATTTTTCTCCGAGGGAAATACCCCCGCCGAACTGACCGAAGAACAGCGCACCTTATTCGCCGCATGGAGCACCCTGAATGACGGCCAGAAAGAAGCCCTGCTCCTTCTCATGAAACGCATATAGACCAGAAAAAGCCCGCAGGCTCTGCTATCCCAAGAACCTGCGGGCTTCGTTTTTTCGCCGCTATGCCGCCTTCCATCTATCCGCCGGAACCTCCACCTGCGTATGATCCCGGAAAGTAAATACCATGCGCTTATCCTCATATACCGCCACATGATCCACCGTGGCATACCAGAGCTCCTCGTCAAATTCCGCCACCAGCCCCTCCCGGCTGGCCAGCTCCTTCAGGAACATGGATATCTTCGTCCTCTTGGCAATGCGCCCCAGCCGCAGCTCCCCAATCTCCGCCAGCCGCACCCTTGCGGCTTCGTACCTTTCGCAGTACCCATTATACTTCCGCTCATATTCCGCCTGATCCATGGCCTTCTGGGCATTATCCGAAATGACCTTCCGTATCAGCCCCATGACCACCTCGCCCTCGTTTTGGAGCCTCTCCTGCTCGGCATCCAGATCCGCCGTATCCGTAAGCGCCTCCATGACCTCCCGGTACGCCTCCATGATCTCCGCCCGGTTCCCCAGCACCTCATTGAAAGCCGCAAGGAAAGCCCGCCGGATATCCCCCTCGGAAAGATGCGGCGTCCGGCAGCCCTTCCCCCTGTGCTTCTCGTTGCACTGCCAGACCAGAACCCGGTTCGGCGTATTGGAATGCCAGACCTTGCTCCCATAGAACCCGCCGCAATGCCCGCATACGATCTTCCCGGAAAACGGATGGGTGCTGCTGGTAAACCGCCCCTCCGCTTTGCGCTGCTTCATCTCATATTGTACAAGGTCGAATATCTCCGGCTCAATGATCGCCGGGTGGCTGTTCGCCACATAATACTGCGGCACCTCCCCCTCATTGAGCTTGCTTTTCTTCGTAAGGAAATCCACCGTAAAACTTTTCTGCAGCAGCGCATCCCCTTTGTACTTTTCATTGGAAAGGATCGATTCCACCGTATTGGGCCGCCAGTTCCTTTTCCCCGCCGGTGTAGGGATGCCCTCCCCCGTCAGATAGCTGGCAATGGCGGATGGCGATTTCCCATAGAGGAAAAGCCGGTAGATAAGCCGCACTGTCACCGCTTCCTCCTCCACGATCTCCGGCAGCTCATCCTTGCCTTTCCTATACCCAAGGAACCGCCCATAAGGCAGGCTCACCTTCCCATCCGCAAACCGCTTCCGCTGCCCCCAGGTCACATTCTCGGAAATGGAGCGGCTCTCCTCCTGCGCCAGCGAGGACAT
>DKVC01000003.1:0-1631 GCA_002490995.1 Lachnospiraceae bacterium UBA7188 | reverse complement strand
TCCTGCGCCAGCGAGGACATGATGGTGATCAGCAGCTCCCCCTTCCCGTCAAGCGTCCGGATATTCTCTTTCTCGAAATATACCTCGATCCCCTTCTCTTTCAGCTTCCGCACCGTGGTCAGCGTATCCACCGTATTCCGGGCAAACCGGGAAATGGACTTTGTAATGATAAGGTCGATATTCCCCGCCATGGCCTCCGCCACCATCTGGTTAAAGCCCTCGCGCTTTTTCGTATTGGTCGCGGAAATGCCCTCGTCCGTAAATACCTTTACAAACTCCCATTCCTCTTTCGACTGGATGTACCGGGTATAATAATCCACCTGCGCCTCATAGCTGGTAAGCTGTTCCTCATTGTTGGTCGATACACGGGCATAGGCCGCCACCCGCAGGCGTTTCCTTTCCTCGCCGGAAAGCACATTCACCGGGATATCCTTCTTCGCCGGAATGACCGTGACCTTCATTGCCGCCTGATTCATGCCCCAGCCCCCTTCCTAAGTCTCCTCAGCCTTTTCCGTGGCCGTAGCCATGTCTTTGTGACCGTATGCCCGTCATAAAAATGATACACCAGCTGATCCTCCGCCGGTACAGATATCTCCGCCACCTTCTCTTTGAACAGCCCGCCGTCAAACCCCGGTATCCCCATGGCCTCCGCCGTAAGGCGTTCCAGCATTTCCTCGGAGATTCCCCGCATGGGGCAGCAGGCCGTCCCTTTGGTGCTATGAACCCGGCACACCCATTCGTACTTGTCCCTGCTCAATGGATGGCGTATGAAATTCTTCCCGCAATGCCCGCAGGTAATCCGGCTGGAAAAAGGATAATGCCCCTTCCCGCATATATGGCTTTGCAGCCGCCTTTCCCGCTCAGCCACTACTTTCCCATAAGTCTCAGCGTCCAGGATCGCCTCATGGCTCCCCTCCACGAAATATTTCTGCAGCTCCCCGCCGTTCTTCCTTTTATCCTTTGTGATCGGGTCTGCCACATAGGTCTTCTGTAAAAGCAGGTTCCCCGCTGTCTTCTCATTGCATAAAAGGTCTAAGATCTGGCAGCCCTTCATCTCTTTCCCCCGCCGCCCATATGCCCCGGCATCCGCGAACATTCTCTGCAGGTCTTCCTGCGTGCCGCCGTCCAGATACAGCCGGGCAGCCTTCCGGAGCATTTCCGCTTCCTCCGGCACTACTTCCAGCCTGCCATTTTCAAGCCGGTATCCATACATGATCGTAGACCAGATGCGCCCCTGCCGGAAATTATCGTTCACCTTCCATTTGATATTCTCGGAGACCGACCGGGCCTCCTCCTCGGCATACGCCGCCAGCAGGGTCAGTACAAATTCCCCATCCTCCCCCAGCGTATGAATATTCTGCTCTTCAAAATACACATCCACCCCGATCAGCCTAAGCTCCCGGATGGTCTTCAATGTCGTGACCGTATTCCGTGCAAACCGGGAAATCGACTTGGTAATGATAAGGTCGATCCTTCCGGCCCGGCATTCCGCCAGCATCTTCTGGAACTCCCCCCGGCTGTTCTTCGTGCCGGACACCGCCTCGTCCGCATACACCCCGGCATATTCCCAGCCCGGCGTCTTCTGGATCAGCCCGCTATAATAGCTCACCTGCGCCGAAAGGGAGTGGAGC
>DKVC01000037.1:1643-5014 GCA_002490995.1 Lachnospiraceae bacterium UBA7188 | reverse complement strand
GAGGATGATTTTAAATACCATTATAAAAAAGAAGATCGTCTGGAGCCGATATTGAACCTGATGCTGTATTGGGGTAAAAGGAAGTGGAAAGAGCCATTGTGTCTGAGGGATATGATGGAAGACATGCCTGTAGTGCCAAAACGGCTGCGGTGTCTGGCAGGAGATTACAAGGTACATATGATATCCATGCGCTTTATTCCGGAAGCTGATTTACAGAAAATGAATTCCGACCTGAAATATGTGCTTGGGATTATGAAGTATACGGCATCCCGAAAGCAATATGAGAAGTATATAAGGGACAACCGGGAATTTTTCAGCAGGATACCGAAGAGTGCGGTGGATGTTATAGACGCGTGTACAAATTTAAAGAGGATCAGGGATCATTTACAGTACCAGTTGAACCAGGAAAGCGGAGAGGAGGAAGCAGACGTGTGTAAGGCGTTGGATGATATTGAGAAGGCAGCAGAGAAAAAGGGTGAAAAAAGAGGTGAAAGAAAAGGAACCCTTACAACTCTTTTTTCTCTGGTCAACGACGGGCTGCTCAAGCTGGAAGAGGCGGCAAAGAGGGCAAATCTATCGGAACAGGCTTTTCGCAGCGAGATGAAAAAGGCAGGTTTTTAAATCAGGATTCAAATCAGGATCACGAGTATAAAAGGGGAAGAAGTAAGCAGACAACCAATACCAGCTGCCGGAATTCGTGCAGGCAGGAGTTGGTTGTCTGAAAGCAAAGCAGAGCCGAGTCAGTTCAGCTCAATTGGGATTTCATAAAGTACTTCATAACTGTCGTCGATGATTTGTCCCACCGAATCGGTCTTCAGGTGGCTGCGGACTATTTTCAGAGTCAATTGTGCCCCTGTGCTTTCCGGTTTGGTAAACCAGAAACTGCCGTCATCCCCATAAGAATAGACGGCATATTCATGATTCAGTTCATCCGACAGAATAAACTGATACTCGTCCCCCGCATGCCCGATGGCAGGGCAGTCAAGAAACAGTGTCACATAGAGGGCAGATTCCCGGACTTCTTTCAGCCGGATTTCATGTTCTCCGAAGCGATAGCCTCTTTCAATGATCCAGTCCCGGTCGGTAAAACAGGAACGGGGAGTAAAGGTGCTGGTAAATCCTTCGCCGTCTTTGGAATAGAGAAGCTGCACTGTCAGCTCCTTTCCTGTCAGGCTCTCACCCGGGATATCGCCCAGGTCAATACAGTACAGGTAAGTGGCGGTGAAATCATTGTCAACATTTTCGGGATAGGTCTGGGTGTGAAGCCCTTCTGTATATGTCGAAGAACAGATTATCCTGTCGCCTTCCGTAATGTAGAAAAACCAGGGCAGAAACCAGGTGTGGAAAGAACCGTCCTGTGCTTCTTCCAGCCCGCTCCAGTCGAAAGTGTAACTCAGCACCAGATAATGATCCTCCACAATAGCGCTGTTCAGTGTGCCGATTACGCCGCTGCACTCCTGGGTATCTCCTATGGGGACGGCATATTCGGCTTCGATTTCGTCGAAGTTTTTCAGGATGCATTCCCGCTCGTGGGCGTAGTTTGCCAGAAGGTGTCCTATAATGGGAACCGCTGCCAGGCTGACGGTGCCAAGCATGGCTGCTATGGCAGCGGCCAGGATGAAAGGATGCCGTAAACCGGTGCCATTGACATGTTTTCTCCGAAAATGTGCCGGAAGGTATGATTTTTCTGCGGCAACGTGGTCTTTTAGATATTCATGGATATATTTTTCATCTATCTCTCCAATGGCAGCCATCAATTGTTCCGTGTTATGCATGCTCATATGAAAATGCTCCTTTCTTCCAGCCAAAGTCTCAGCTTCTTTCGGATTCTGGTAAGGCGGATGTTAATGGTATTTTTGGTAACATGGCTGTTTTCTGCCAGGGATTCAATGGATTCCAGGGCAAAGTAGCGGCCTATGAAGAGTGCCCTGTCTTCATCTGTCAGGGAGGCGAGGAAACTGTTGAGCGCTTCTCTCAGGTTTTCTGCGTCCTCGTCAAATTCGGTGCCGCCGGGAATACAGTCTTCCAGCTCGTCCAGGGCAACCAGATAGACACCGCCGCCCCGTTTTTTGGCCGTCAGGCGGCGCAGCCGGTCAACCGCTCTGCGCCTGGTGAGCATGGCAGCATAGGAGGCTATGGTTTCCGGACGCTTTGGCGGAATGGTGTTCCAGATGTCCAGAAGAGCGTCGTTTATACATTCTTCGGCATCCTGAGGTGTAGGCAGGATGCGGCGGGCAAAGCTTTTCAGCATCCGCCCATACCGGTGAATGATTTCATCCAGGGCTGATTCGCTGCGCTCCCAAAGGAGTGAGATGATTTCGGAATCTTCCATATTGACCTCCTTTCTTGCGGGTATAATATAAAGCAAACCCGGGAGTAACAGGGGTTATCGTATCAGGCTGTCTGTCCTTATACCTGTAAAATCGCAAAGGGCAGAAGAAAATTTCAGGGATTACAAAAAATTTCACAGGAATCCGTTCACAGTATGTCATTCAGGGTGAGGATGCATAAAGTACAGACCGTAATCAGGAAAAGAGCGGCAAGGATGACACCGGGATTCGGCCGCGCCTTCCCGGCGTTTTGTGTGGGCGAAACCAGGCCGGAGCGGCGCAGGGCAGTGATAACCGACTTATATAAAAGCACTGTGAATGCCGCATTCAGCCCGCCCTTGATCAGATTAAAGGGCAGGAACGCAGTCAGCAGCAGCGGGACAATCTGATCCCTGGGATAACCCATGTAAATCGGCGCAACTAAATAATTCCACAGCATCATCACCGCCGTCTGGCAGCCCCAGCCGTAGGCCAGCCCGAGCACCGCACCGGACAGGCGGCGTTTTCTCCTGTAGATGCAGGCAGCGGTGCAAGCAAAGGAGCAGCTTGAAATGATATTCATAAGGCAGCCCCAGATTCCGGTGGAACTGGTTGTAAACATCTGTGCCAGGGAAACGATTAACGTGATTGCTAGGGCGTTGGCAGGGCCGAAAATCAGTCCGCCGATTACAATGATGACGTCTTTCGGGTCATACCGCAGGAACAGCACCACCGGGACGCGCCCAAGGGCGGCAGCGGCGTAGGCAAGTGTGCACAGCATTGCTGTTGTTGTCAGTTTCTTTGTGTCTCTGTGATTCATGTTGAATACCTCCTGAAAATAATTAACACCTGAAAGCGGCAGGATGCCTCTCAGGTGTCATTATTTCAGGTGTATCGAAAATGCCTGCAGAGCAGTTTGCAAACGGACAAAAAAGAGTGCACAACAAAAGTCAGACTTATCCTGACATTCCGACACACCTTCTTTAATCCGGACTATACCGTCGGTATTGGAATTTCACCAAACCCCGTGCATTCGCACCCGCGGACTGTAACCGCCGATCG
>DKVC01000037.1:968-1306 GCA_002490995.1 Lachnospiraceae bacterium UBA7188 | reverse complement strand
CACCCTGCCCTGAAGACATTACCGTTATTCAATTGTTTCGAACAGTATAGCACGGACGGTGAAGGTGCGTCAATATATATTTGTACGTAAACGCTTAGGAATCGCCGAACTGCCGGAAGATAACTGATACATCTTCTTCAGAAAAATCTTGGAAATACAAGAAAAGCGACTTTAAACTCGTATCAGTTATTTCCTTTTTATTACAGGGTTCACGAAGCAGTTCCTGTAATTTGGAGACGCACCATTGCTCTCTTACCCTCATATGCTTAGCAATAATTTCCTGCGCAAGCCGGCAAGATTTTGGTTCTAACCTCTCTTTAGGAATTGTCGGAAAATAA
>DKVC01000037.1:0-646 GCA_002490995.1 Lachnospiraceae bacterium UBA7188 | reverse complement strand
GTTATTTGCAGACACTTCCTTACTTTCTTCTGGCATATCCAATAACGCTGATTCCCAAGGATATGCAGAAGAGGAGCAGAGTCACAATTCCCGTCAGCAGCAGGTAAGAAGACAGGGAGCCCACCATTGCGGAGAGCCCGGAACCGTCCTCAAAATATTTGATCAGGTAAAACAGGGGTACTATGATAAGCATCCCCATAAATTGTGCGGACTGCACGCCAAACCAGTAAGTCAGGGGCAGGCAGATGCCGGTCCACATCAGGGGGATGAAAATGGTTGCGAAAACGGCAATTTCCCAGACCACTGCATCAAATGTCCCGTATATGCAGCCTGACAGGAGATTGAACAGGATACATCCAGCAAGGCTGATTCCCAACGTGCAGATAACGGATATATATTTGCTGGCCACCACCGAAAAGCTGCTCAGGGGCATGGCCATCTGGTATTTTTTCCAGCGTGCCTTGTCATCGCTGGTAAAGCTCATAATGTTCTGCATGCCGATTGTTATGGCAAACAGAACGGAAGCCATCAACCCGCCGTAAATTCCCGCAGTGTAAAGCAGCAGCAAAGTAAACCCAACCGCAATGGCTATCAGCTTTTTGTCAATACATTTGTAAAATACACACCACTTTACAAGTTTTTTTCA
>DKVC01000093.1:5889-38570 GCA_002490995.1 Lachnospiraceae bacterium UBA7188 | reverse complement strand
AAGGAAATGCCTCCAAATAACCTACGCAAGCCTATTGCAGAATTTACAAATTTTATCAGATTTACTCTGAAGAAATCGCGTAGGTTATTTTCCGGCAGTTCCTAAGGAAGAGTTACGAAACCCTAAAAAGAAAGAGGAGCAGAGTATGAGGAAAACAAAGATAATATGTACCATAGGACCGGCAAGTGATACGGTGGAGCGTCTGCGGGAGCTGATGCTGGCCGGCATGAATGTGGCAAGGTTTAATTTTTCCCACGGCACCCATGAGGAGCAGAAGGTGAAACTGGAAAAGGTCAGGCAGGCCAGTGCAGAACTTGGGCTTCCTGTTGCAACCATGCTGGATACGAAAGGGCCTGAGATCCGGCTGCGTGACTTTGAAGGGGGCAGGGCAGAGCTGGAGGCGGGACAGCAGTTCATACTCACCACGGAGGAAATCCTGGGAACCGCAGAAAGAGCTGCGATTTCTTATAAAAACCTGAAAAACGATATTCAGGAAGGTACTACAATTCTCATTGATGACGGGCTGATCGAGATGACTGTGGAGGAAATCCGGGGTGAGGAGATAGTCTGCCGTGTAGTAAACGGCGGTGCAGTGTCAAACCATAAGGGAGTCAATGTGCCCGGAGCGATTCTGTCCATGCCGTATATCAGCGAGGTAGACAGAAGCGATATTCTTTTCGGCATTGAGATGGGGTATGAGCTTCTGGCGGCTTCTTTTGTCCGGTGTAAGGAGGATGTGCTGGAAATCCGCAGCATCCTGGAAGCTCATGGCAGTGATATGAAGATTATTTCAAAGATAGAGAACATGCAGGGAATTCAGAATCTGGAGGAGATTCTGGAGGTATCTGACGGCATCATGGTGGCGAGAGGCGATATGGGCGTGGAGATTCCCCTGGAGGAGGTTCCTGTGCTGCAGAAGAAGATGATCCAGATGGCAAACGCCAGAGGGAAGTATGTCATCACTGCCACGCAGATGCTGGAGTCCATGATCAAGAATCCCAGACCTACCAGGGCGGAGGCAACGGATATTGCCAATGCCATTTATGACGGAACCACGGCAATCATGCTTTCCGGGGAGAGCGCAGCGGGAAAATATCCTGTGGAAGCCGTAAAAACAATGTCGAAAATCGCGGAAGGAGCCGAAAAGGATATTGATTACGGTTCCAGGATGAAGCGGGGAACTTATGAGGGAGAGGCGGATATTACCACGGCAATAGCGTATGCAACCTGCACTGCGGCAAGGGATCTGCATGCCGCGGCCATTATTACGGTTACTCTGTCCGGTTTTACTGCGGAGGCCATTTCCAGGTTTAAGCCGGAAAGCCCTGTTATCGGCTGTACCGTCAGGGAGAGGGTGTACCGCAGGCTGAATATTCTGTGGGGAGTGAATCCGCTTATGATTCCCGAGGAGAATACCGCTGACGAGCTGTTTGAGGATGCGGTATCGGAAGCGAAAAAGGCAGGCTATGTGAAAGCGGGAGATGTGGTGGTAATCACTGCCGGAGTACCGCTGGGAAAAGCGGGCACCACAAATATGATTCATGTGGTAGAGGTTGCATAGCGGATGGGAAGGATCATATGCCTGATGGGGAAAAGCGCCTCCGGGAAGGATACCGTTTTCAAGGAACTGCTGGCAGATAAGGAGCTGGGGCTTGAGAAGATTGTTCCTTATACCACCAGACCTGTCCGTGAGGGAGAAAAAAACGGCGAGCAGTATCACTTTACGGATGAGGATACCTTTCGCAGGCTTCAGGATGCAGGCAAAGTCATAGAAGACAGGGCTTATCATACCAGGCATGGGCTGTGGCGCTATTTTACGGTAAATGACAGTCAGCTTGAGGACGAGAGCAGAAATTATATCGTCATAGGGACACTGGAAGCGTACAGAAAGCTGCGGGACTATTTCGGAAGCGGCAGAATGCTTCCGGTTCTGCTGGAATTGGAGGATGGAACACGGCTTCAGCGGGCGCTGGACCGGGAAAAGATACAGGAAGAGCCGAAATATGCGGAAATGTGCCGCAGATTCCTGGCAGACAGCGAGGATTTTTCGGAGGAAAAAATAGCTGAGGCCGGCATTGAGAGACGTTTTTACAATGAGGAGCTGAGCAGATGCCTGGATGAGGTACGGGACTATATTATATCGAACTAATCTGTGGGGAAGGAGGGCAGCATATGGAAATCAAGGTAGGGAAAGTCAGTCAGCCGGCTCCGGTGGAACCGGTACAGAACGCACAGCCTACAGACGGCAGTTTTAAATTTATGCTTGCCAGCCACGTGGAGGGGGCAGAGCTGCAGGCCAGGCTTCAGACTCTGATGGAAGAGATTACCATGCAGGGAGACCGCCTTTACAAGCGCCGGGATGTGCGGGATATGTGGCATTATCGGAGACTGGTGAAGGACTTCATGAATGAGGTGGTAACCCATTCCCATTCCTTTTCCAGGGAAAATTTTCTGGACAGGCGAGGGCGCCACAGAGTGTACGGCATCATCCGGCTGATCGACGAGAATCTGGATCAGCTGGCGCAGGAGCTGATGAAGGATGAACAGGACAACCTGGCGATTCTGAATACCATTGGAGAGATCAGGGGGCTGCTGTTGGACATTTTCACATAAGACTGTTGTACTTAGGAATTGGCGGACAATAACTGATGATGGGGTATAGAATACAAAAAGAGGGGGTGCCGGAATGGCAGGATTTCAGGACATTATAGGGCAGGAGCAGATTAAGGAGCATTTGCGTAACGCGCTTTCCACGGGCAAGGTTTCCCATGCTTACATTATAAACGGGGAGAAATCTTCCGGAAAGGAATTTATTGCCAGGGTATTTGCCATGGCGCTGCAGTGTGAGGGAAAGGGGGAGAAACCCTGCCAGGAGTGCAGTTCCTGCAGGAAGGCGCTGTCCGGCAATCATCCCGATATTATCCGGGTGGTTCACGAGAAGCCCAACAGTATCAGCGTGGACGATATCAGGGAGCAGGTAAATACTGATGTGGCCGTGAAACCCTACGGAAGCGCGCACAAGGTGTACATTATCAATGAGGCGGAGAAGATGACGGCCCAGGCGCAGAACGCTTTGCTGAAAACCCTGGAGGAGCCGCCGGAATATGTGGTGATTCTGCTGCTGACTTCCAATGTGGACAGCCTGCTTCCCACTATTTTAAGCAGAAGTGTGGTGCTGAATATGAAGCCGGTTCCGGACGATCTGGTGAAGCGGTATCTCTGCGGGCAGCTGCATGTGCCGGATTACCAGGCGGAGGTGTGTGCCGCCTTTGCCAGGGGAAATATCGGAAAAGCGAAAGCACTGGCTTCCAGCGAGGATTTCGAACAGATTAAAGCGGAGGCGCTGTCCCTGTTGAAGTATATACAGGACATGGATCTGAACGAGATTGTGATGGCCGTGAAGAAAATTACGGAATATAAGCTGGAAATCAACGATTATTTAGATATCTGCGCTATCTGGTATCGGGATGCGCTGCTGTTTAAGGCCACAAATGATGTGAATCATCTGATTTTCAGGGAGGAGCTGCAGGCATTGCGCAGAACCGCCCAGAGGAGCAGCTATGAGGGCATTGAGAATATCATAAAAGCGCTGGATACGGCAAAGCGGCGCCTGGATTCCAATGTGAATTTTGAGCTGGTGATGGAGCTTCTGATGCTGAATATCCAGGAGAACAGTTAAAGTATAGTGAGGTGGATAGATGGTTAAAGTAATAGGGGTGCGTTTCCGCACGGCAGGCAAGATTTATTTTTTTGATCCTTTACAGTTTGAGATAAAGAGGGATGACCATGTGATCGTGGAGACGGCCCGGGGCATTGAATTCGGAACGGTTGTCACCGGTGTGAATGAGGTGGAAGAGGAAAAGGTGGTTCAGCCGCTGAAGCCTGTTATCCGGATTGCAAACAGGCGGGATATGGAGCAGGAGGCGGCCAACAGGGAGAAGGAGAAGGAAGCCTACCGGATTTGCCTGGAAAAAATCCGCAGCCATGGGCTGGAGATGAAGCTGATTGATGCGGAATATACCTTTGATAATAATAAAGTGCTGTTCTATTTTACGGCTGACGGAAGGATTGATTTCCGGGAGCTGGTGAAAGACCTGGCAAGCGTATTCAAGACCAGGATAGAGCTTCGCCAGATCGGCGTCAGGGATGAGACGAAGCTTGTGGGGGGAATCGGCATTTGCGGCCGTGCTCTGTGCTGCCACAGCTATCTGGCAGATTTCGTGCCGGTGTCCATCAAGATGGCGAAGGAGCAGAACCTGTCCCTGAATCCGGCCAAGATATCAGGTGTGTGCGGCAGGCTGATGTGCTGCCTGAAGAATGAGGAAGAAACCTACGAGGAACTGAACAGGCGCCTGCCTAATATCGGGGATTCTGTCACCATTGAGGGCGGGCTGAAGGGTGAAGTACACAGTGTGAATGTACTGCGCCAGCTGGTAAAGGTAGTGGTGGATGCCGGGGATGAGAAGGAAATAAAGGAATACCCGGTGGAAAAGCTGCATTTCAGGCGCAAACACAGCAGGAAAGAGAAGATGGAGCTTTCTCCTGAAGAGCTTGAGGAACTGGAGCGGCTTGAGGAGGAAGAGAAGCAGAAAAAGGAACAGGCAGGCAGTCCGGAGGACGAGAAGCGTCAGGCCGGCAAAGGAAGGCAGAGCCAGGGAGGCGGGAAGAATTCCGGCCAGAGAGGTGAGGAAAGCCGCAGACAGGGACAGAAGGGCGAGGAAAGCCGCAGACAGGGTGCCGGTGAAGAGGGGCGCAGGCAGGGATTCGGCGGAGAGGACAGCCGAAGGCAAAATACTGGTGAAGAGAACCGCAGGCAGAATTTCGGTGGAGATGATAATCGTAGACAGGCTTTTGTTGGAGAAGACAGCCGCAGGACTGGTTTCAACAGGGAAGATAACCGCGGTTTCGGCAGCGAAGATGGCCGCAGGCAGAACCGTAGAGGTGAGGACAGCCGCAGACAGGGAGCTGGCAGAACGGAAAGCAGAGGACAGGCACAGACAGGCGCCATGCAGGAGCAGCCTGATAAACGGGACGAGAGTCGGAATCAGGGCAGACAGGAGGAAGAGGGACGCGGCAGGTATTCACAGGGGCAGCGTGGGGAGGAGAACCGAAAGCAATCCCAGCGTACCCATGGAGGAGCGAAGCAATCCGGTCAGCGTTATGACAAGGGGTCTGCCAGGATGGAAGCCGGGGAAGATTACGAGCAGATGGCGGAGCGCTGGCAGGGAGGAAAAAGCCGCCGTGATAACAGAAAGCGTCAGGATAGCAGAGGTCGGAGAAACGTTCAGCAGGAGGGCAGTGATTTCCAGGGCGGAAGAAATCGATATGAAAACAGGAACAGAAATGAAACCAGAGAACCCCAGGAATGACAGTGCGGCGCAGATACCGGTCAGCCTGAAAGAGAACGAGCGTCTGGACGAGCTGCAGCGCAACGGCTACCGCATCATTCAGAATCCGGAAAAATTCTGCTTCGGAATGGATGCGGTGCTTCTGACGGGTTTTGCCCGTGCGGGAAGCAGAGATGTTCTGCTGGATTTGGGCACCGGAACCGGCATTATTCCGATTCTCATGGAAGCTAAGTACCACTGCAGTCATCTTACTGGTCTGGAAATCCAGGCGGACAGTGCGGATATGGCGGAAAGAAGCGTGGCATTAAACGGACTGTCGGATAAAATCGATATTGTAACCGGCGATATAAGAGAAGCAGACCGTATTTTTAAGTCTGCTTCTTTTGACTGTATCACCTGTAATCCGCCATACATGATTGGGAAGCATGGGATTGCGAATCCGGAAGCGCCGAAAGCGATTGCAAGGCATGAAATCCTGTGTACATTTGAGGATGTGGCGGTGCAGGCGGCAAAGCTTCTGAAGCCGGGAGGGCATTTTTTTCTGGTGCACAGGCCCTTCAGGCTGGCGGAGATTATGGTTACATTGGCAGGCTGTAAGCTGGAACCGAAGCGGATGCAGTTCGTGTATCCCTACGTGGACAGGGAGCCAAATATGGTGCTGCTGGAGGCGGTGCGGGGCGGCAGGCCGCGGATGACGGTGGAGAAGCCGCTGATCATTTTCCAGGAACAGGGAGTGTATACACCGGAGATCCGTGAGGTGTACGGGTATTGATAGATGCTCACGGCCTGAAATACTTGCTGGATGAAGTGTATAACAAGTGGGGGCCGCCGCAGAAAACGGTAAATGAATGCGCTCACGCGTTTAACGAGGACAGGAAATCAGCATGAAGAAGGACTTTGTGAAAAGCTGCAATGGGCAGAAGGATTTGCCGGGAGGGCAAATTACGATTTGTATCATAATTGGGATTCTGATAGCGAATTTATGTAAGAGGATTCCGGTTATCGGGAAATTATTATAAGTTATCTAAGGGGGAGAACCATGGCGGGAACTTTATATCTGTGTGCCACACCGATCGGAAATCTTCAGGATATGACGCCCCGGGTGATTGAGACACTGCGGATGGCAGACGTGATTGCGGCTGAAGATACACGCAACAGCATTAAGCTGTTGAACCATTTTGACATACATACGCCAATGACCAGTTATCATGAATACAATAAGGTGGAGAAGGCGGAACAGCTGATCGGGCAGCTGCTGGATGGAAAGCAGGTTGCGCTGATCACGGATGCGGGGACACCTGCCATCTCGGATCCAGGAGAGGTATTGGTACGCATGTGCCATGAACAGAATGTGCCGGTTACCAGCCTGCCTGGGGCCTGCGCCTGCATTACCGCCCTGACGCTGTCGGGTCTGTCCACCAGGAGGTTTTGCTTCGAAGGCTTTCTGCCCGCAGACAAAAAGGAGAGAAGAAGGGTCCTGGATGAGCTGAAACAGGAGAGCCGTACCATGATTCTCTATGAGGCGCCTCATCATCTGGTGGGGACATTGGAAGAATTGTATGGCAGCCTGGGGAACCGTAGGATTACCCTTTGCAGGGAGCTTACGAAAAAATTTGAGAGCGTTATGCCAACAACTTTGGAGCAGGCACTGGAATACTACAGGGTGGAGGAACCCAGAGGTGAATATGCGCTGGTGCTGGAGGGAAAGAGCTTCCAGGAACTGCGCCGGGAGGAAATTGCTTCCTGGGAGGCCATGACAATCGAGGAACACATGGCGTATTATGAAGGGCAGGGAATGGACAGAAAATCGGCAATGAAGCAGGTGGCAAAGGACAGGGGCGTAGGGAAGAGGGAGATTTACGCTTCCTTATGCTCGTGAAAATAATTGATATGAATTCCTGAAATGGAATGTAGGGAGAACAGGAGAAGAAAAATGAATAATTGTGACATGTGTGTCAATTATGTGTATGATGAGGACTATGAGTGCTATAGCTGCCTGGTGAGTTTGGATGAGGATGAAATGTACCGTTTTCTGTCGGGAAGCAGGTGGGAATGTCCTTATTTTCGGAGAGACGATGAATATGGAGTAGTTCGGCATCAGATCTGACGGGAGACCTTATCGTTTTTTTGGTAAAAATAGACTGTGAAACCATAGTTTACTTCTTTTTTTCTGATAAGCTTCAGTATATATTTTCCCTGTAAGCAAATAATAACCTCGTAGTTGCATGATAGAAGGCCATTTCAGGGCTTTCTATTGCCATGAAAAACAGGAGGTAAGGACATGAGCAATATTTCTGAACTTGATTTACAGAATCTTCGTCATCTGATCGGCGGATATGACACCACGCACTGCAAAATGCAGGCTTATGCACAGGAAGCCAGGGATCCCCAGATCAAACAGTTTTTTGAGAAAGGCGCTAAGTCGGCTATGGACAATAAGCAGCAGCTTATGAAGTTCCTGGGCTAAGAGAGAAATGTTACAAAAAGGGAATGTATGAAGATTTCATGACAGTTCCTGATGATTTCAGAATGAGAGGTAAATAATAATGCAGGAAAAAATAATGGTGGCAGATACCCTTGCCGGTATTAATGGAGAACTGACCCGTTACGCGGGTATGATAGCACAGTCCGAGAACAAGGAGCTGAAGCAGACCTTGAAGCAGATCCGCAACGCCTGTGAACAGTCTCAGGAAGAGCTGTATCAGCTGGCCAGAGAGAAATCCTATTATGTGCCGGCCAGCAAGGCAACGGAAGAAGAGGTTGCCCATGTAAGAGGCCTGTTTACTCAGGGGACGCTGTAGGCCCTGACAAAGCAGAGCACATTCATTATCCCTTTGGCAGATGTGACGGCCTGCCAGGGGGATTTTTAATTACTCTGAACAAATCGTGCCGGTTATTATCCGGCAGTTTCCAAGCTGTAACGAAAAACGAAAAATGCGGCCTGTAACCGTACTTCAGCCGCCCTGTATGGAACCAGGTAAGTTTTTGGACATATACGCAGAAAAACAATATTCAGCCTGAGATTTACCATGAACTTTAACAAATAACTCTTCAGAATAACCTCAAACGATGACAATAACCCTGTACTGCCTGCCCATAAAAATTTTCCACATTCTGCATAATGCCCCGGAGAATTGTATCATATCGTGATTTCCATTGTTTCCGTATTGTTCAGGACATCCAGTGCTGTCTGTGCCCTGGCAAGTTCATCGGATACAGCGTCATAGTCTGCTTCCGCCGCCTTGATATCGTAATTTGCATAGTTGTAATCGATAATGTTACCGGAAGTATGCCCATAGAGAGAACTCATTTCCCGCTGTTTCGGAAGGCGGCTCTTCATCTGAGCCAGTTTCTGTTTCCTGGCTGTGAGCTGCGGAATGTAAACTAACATCTGGTCAATGGTCATCTGGAATTCCGGAACCACACATTGCAGGTTAAAACCGTTGATGGCATGCTTTACAATGCGGATTTTCCTGTCCAGCTCTTCCAGGGCTCGCTGGGTTTCCTGATAATCATATTCCGGTCTCAGTGATTCCGGATCTTCCCCCATGGCAGCCAGGAAGGTGCTGCTTCTTTCCTCCATTTCCAGCAGGGCAGTCCGGTCTTCGTTGAGCTTCCGAAGAAGTTTGTTTGCTTCTGATGATGTGTATTTCATGGATTATTCCTCCTGTTATAGTTAGGAATTGTCGGAAAATAACTGATACAACTTCTTTAGGAAAAAGCCGGGAAATACAAGCGAAACGGCTTTAAACCCGTATCAGTTATTTGTAGACACTTCCTTACGCATCTGTGCCGTACAGCACCCGGTATGGGCAGAGTACTTTCGGCCGTAAAAGTAGTGTCTCACTTTCATCTTTTCAACCAGTATATCCTAAAAGCAACCGGAAAGCAAGAAATTTATAGCATCCACCTGGTCAGCACCACACTGGCCACGGTTCCAGCCAGGGTTGCCAGCAGTGCCCCGGTCAGCGTGTGCCTCGTCTTCGTCACTTTTGCGGCCAGGAAATATACGCTCATGGTATAAAATACGGTTTCCGTACAGCTCATAAGGATAGAGGTCAGCATCCCGGCGTAGGAATCGGGGCCGGAAGTACGGAAGATGTCCAGCACCAGTCCGGTGGCCGCGGAGGAGGAAAAGAGTTTCACAATCAGCAGAGGCATCAACTGGGTGGGCAGGCCTGCTGATGCGGCAACAGGTCCCAACAGCGTTCCCAGCATATCAAAAAAACCGGAAGCACGCAGCATTCCCACTGCCACCAGTAAACCGATCAGCGTTGGTACGATATCCACCACAATTTTCAGGCCATCCTTTGCACCCTTCAGAAAGGTTTCATATACCTTTACGTTGGAGACAAAGCCGTAACCTACGATAAAGAAGATAAGGATAGGGATGATAATATCGGAGAGATGGGCCAATGCGTTCATACTGCCTTTCCTCCCCAGCCGTTTCTTTTATCTGAAAATGGGCTGCCGGAATCTGCTGCTCGGGAAGCCGGGCTTTTTTCGGATGTCCGGAAGGGGTTAGCAGCGATACGGTCTTTTATTTTACAGTACACGATGGCTATCAGGGTGCTCACCAGTGTAGCCGCTATGGCTGGCGCAATGATGGCTGTAGGGTTAGCGCTGCCGTACTGGCTCCGGTAGGCAATCATATTTACAGGGATCAGCTGCAGGGAAGAAATATTCAGGATCAGAAAAGTGCACATTTCATTGCTTGCACGCCTGTTCCTGCTTTTCCCTGTACCTGCCTCCAGATACTCCGGGTTCCCACGCTCCGCCTCCAGCTTCGCCAGTTCTTCCATGGCTTTTAAACCCGCCGGTGTGCAGGCCCATCCAAGCCCAAGCACATTTGCAATGATATTTGCCGCTATGTATTCTCTGGCGGGATGTTCCTTTGGAATCCGGGGAAACATGAATTTCAGAAAAGGTGCGATTCCCCTTGTGAGTTTTTCGATCAATCCTGCTTTTTGTGCGATTTCCATCAGGCCCATCCACAGCGCCACCACTCCCGCCATGGTGATGCACAGGGAAATGGCTTCCCCGGCGCTGTCCAGAGCGGCGTTGGTCACCTCGCTCATATGTCCGGAGGCCGCTCCATAGAGTACGGCCAGCAGAATCATGACTGCCCAGATTGCATTTAACATTTCGGTCTCACTTTTTCGTTTTGTATCAGCATATGCGGGAAGTGTCCGTAAAATCACTTTTCCGGCCAGTATCCTGTCAGAGTCCCCGAATTGTATGCCGGAAGAACGAATAGCGGTTCCTTTTGTGAGGCCTGCTCGAAGAGGACGCTGGTGAAAGTATAGTCGATTTCGATTTTATACTGTCTCGTACCTGCAGGTCATCCATGAAGGGGCCGGTGAGCGGAGGATGCGTTTTCACCTGAGGGGGAGGTGCTTACGGACGCAAATTCCGCTCCTGTAGCCCGCGCCAGGTCTGCAGGGGAAAGCTCCAGCTGAGAACCGATCCGGCCGCCGCTGACAATGATTTTTTCCAGCTGCTGTGCGGTGCTGTCAATCCGGGTCACGTACTGTTTCTTCATGCCTATCGCAGTGCAGCCTCCGCGGATATAGCCTGTGACCTTATTGATATCTTTTACATGGATCATTTCCACGTTTTTCTGTTGCACGCTTCGGGCAGCTGCCTTGAGATCCAGCTCCCGGGCTATGGGTATTACAAAAACGTAGTATCCCCTGTCACTGCCAACAGTCACCAGGGTCTTGTATACTTTTTCGTAAGGCAGGGACAGTATGTCCGCTATCTGCAGCGCATCCACAAATTCGTCGCACTCATAGGTCATGTGGGTGTAGGGGATTTTCAGGGATTCCAGGATACGCATGGCATTGGTTTTGGTTTCTTTTTGTTTTGCCATTTTTCAGTCCTTTCTGGATATTACTCTTTCCGGCTTTTATCTTTCAGGGTTCATTTCTTGCCATTCATTTTTGTTTTCCTTCTTTCAGGAAGGATATGATCTGTGCAACAGCTGCGATTTCCTGTTCTGTCAAACCATAAACATCAAGGGCGCTATGAGTATCATTCCCAAGAAGGTAGTCGCAGGAGACACCATACAGCCTGGCAAGCTTGAGAAGATTTCTATATGATGGGTTCTTTTCATTCAGTTCATAACTGGATAGGGAGCTTACCGCAATTCCAAGCCTGTCAGATACCTGTTTCAGGGACAGATTCCTGCCTGATCGTAGTTCACGCAGCCGATCGCCAATGCCGAGTATTTCCATGCCTCTTCCCTTTCTGGAATAATTTGTTCTACTGTAAGTGTAACGAAAAGAATTTCTCTTTATGTGGAAATATTTCTCCCAGAAGAAGATAAAAGGTTGCAATGCATTTCAGTGTACCCTGTTTGGCAGTTGAATGAAAGGTGCAGCCATGGTACAATATCTGTATACTGCAGACCGCCAGGATTTGCAGTGCTGCCCTCGTGAAAGTACCTGGCTGGCAGGTCTAAAAGTCACTGCTTAAGGCAGTGACTTAGTCGGGTTGTGCTGCAAATTTAACCGGTGTGCAGTATAAATCGCCGGATAAGCGGGCAGATTACAGGGAAAAGCTGATAGGATAATCGATTTTGCTTTTGGCAAAGCAACTGTATTGACTGGCAGAACGGGAGGGAACGGAATGAAATTACTGGTAATCGGCGGAAGCTATTTTCTGGGAAGGGTATTTGTAATGCAGGCGGCCGGGAAACATGATATCACTGTAGTAAACCGCGGGACATGGTCTCTGGAGAGCCTGGGTGTAAAGCAGATAAAGGGCGACAGAAGGGATGATGCGCTGTGGAGACAGATAGAGGAAGACGTAGACGTAATTGTTGATTTCTGCGCCTATGAGAAGGGGGATATTGCCAGGGTGCTCCGGAATATCAGAGGGACGGTGAAGCAGTATCTTTTTATCAGCACGCTGGATGTATATGAGCGGGGGCTGGGAGGCATGAAAACGGAGGATGCCCCTTTTGAAACCAGAGTATTTCCCGGGGAGGCAGGAGCCTATATTGCGGGAAAGGTGGCATTGGAACGGGAACTGCGGGAAGTGTGCGGGGAAATGGGAATTGCCTGTACGGTTCTGCGCCCTGCATTTATTTATGGACCGTTTAATTATGCTCCCAGGGAGTCGGCATATATTCAGCTGATGGTGCAGAATCATGCGCTTCCCCATATCACGGATGCTGAGGGAACCTTTCAGTTTGTCTACGTGAAGGATGCTGCGGAGGCTGCTATTCAATGCCTTCTGAATCCGGCAGCGTACGGGCAGGCTTACAATCTGTGCCAGGATCAGACGGTGACTTATGAGGCGTTCTATGAGGCTCTGTGCATGGCTGCGGATGTGGAAGCTGAGGAGCTTCCCGTTACGGCGGAGGCTGCACAGAATATGGGGATTCCGCTGCCGTTCCCGGTGACGGCGGAGGAATCCGAGCTTTCATCCAACGAAAAGAGCAAGAGGGAGCTGGGAGTCTCCTATATCAGCTTTCAGGAGGGGATGGCGAGAACATACCGCGCATTCAAGGGGGTGTATCAATCACAGCCGTAAATGCGGTTCCTGTGATATATACCGATCCACTACCCTGCAGTGGCCTTAAGTACAAAACCCGTTGAGGATATGAACCGGGACAGGAGGTTTCCCGATTTATGTTTCAACGGGTTTTTATTTTATGGACTGGTTTTCCGATTCTATGAGTTCTAATCTGTCAATACATCATATTCACCTCTTATTTCTCAGGCCTGACCTCTTGCGCAAAAGCTGTTTACTTCCTTTTTCTTTTTTGTATACTGAGTTTATAAAGTATTTCCAAAGAGTGTGAAATGACCGGGGGAAACTGGTTTCGGCTTACGGAAGAAGATTCTTTGGAGACAGAATAGTAATAATACAATTTTCAGAAAAAGGAAACGAAAGGACAGTGGCAGGCTTATGGAAAAGAAATTCTCAAATTCGGCAAAATACACCTTCGGAGGCAATCTGGCCTTCATGCTGCGGAAAGCCTGGCAGCTGGATAAATCTCTTATGTTGGTCACAGTGCTGCAGATGCCGGTATTGGTGCTGCTGCCCCTCTGTACCACTTACCTCTCCTCCTATATGGTAAAGTGGGTCAGCGGGAATCTTTCCCCGGGGCAGTTGGCAATGAATATACTGGGCTTGTCTGCAGCACTGCTGATCCTGCATCTGGCAAACAAAGTGATGGATGCAAAGGTGAACTGGGGTTCCATGCTGAACCGGATGCAGTATATTATGATATGCAGTGACAAGGCAATGGATATGGATTATGAGAACCTGGAGAATCCGGAGGGGCAGACGAAGATGCAGAAGGCCCTGAATGCCGTGTACAGCTCGAATGCTGGGGCGCAGCAGCTGTTCCGCCAGATGGTGGACATGGTGTCCAATCTCATGGGGCTTGTGGCGTACTCGGCGCTGATTGCTTCTTTGAGTCCCTGGCTTGTGGCATTGCTGGCCGTCATGACTCTGGCAGCCCATTTTGTCAACAGGGCAAACAATGCTTGGAATCACCGCCACAAGGATGACTGGGTGCCTCTGGACAGGAAGCTGGACTATATCTGCAGGCAGGCCGGGGAGACAGCGTACGCCAGGGACATCCGCCTGTACGGCATGAGCAGCTGGCTGCAGGAACTGTTTGACAGCCTGCTGCGGGAGCGGATGAACTGGTATAAAAAGGGTGAAGCAAGAGATATGGGAGTGGATGTTTTCTCGGGCATCCTTACCTTTATACGGGACGGAGCGGCATATGGGTTCCTGATTTACTGTATCGTGGAAAAAGGAATGTCGGCAGCGGATTTTGTCTTCTATTTCGGGTTGATTTCCCAGTATTCCTCCTGGCTGCTGGGGCTGATCCAGCGTTACAGCGAGGTGGAGCGCACCAGCATGGGCTTCAGTGATGTGCGGGAGTTTCTGGACATTGAGGATACTTTCCGCAGGGGGAAGGGGGAGAAGCTGCCCGTGGGAGCGCCGGAAATTGTTTTCCGGGATGTGTCCTTTTCCTATCCGGGCAGTGAGATGCGAACCATTGACCATATTTCATTTACCATAAAAAAGGGGGAAAAGCTTGCCCTGGTGGGATCCAACGGCGCGGGAAAGACCACGCTGGTGAAGCTGCTGTGCGGTCTGTATCATGCGTCGGAGGGGCAGATTACGGTGGCGGGTAAGGATGTGTGCAGCTATGACAGGGATGAATACTATACCCTGTTGTCGGCGGTATTTCAGGATATCTATCTCATGCCCACTACCGTGGCGAAGAATGTCGCCCTGTGTGAAGAGGATAAAATAGATAAGAGGAAACTGGAAAAAGCTTTGGAATTATCGGGAATCCATAAAAAAACAGGCCTTTTACCGAAGAAAGAGCAGACCATACTGCTGAAAGGTGTCAGGGAGGAAGGGACGGATCTCTCCGGCGGTGAGAAGCAGAAGCTTGCGCTGGCGAGGGCTTTGTACAAGGGAGGCAGCATCATTGTACTGGATGAGCCCACCGCCGCCCTGGACCCGGTGGCGGAGAATGAGATTTACCGGAAATATAATGAACTGACGCAGGAAGCCACGTCGGTGTTCATCTCACACCGGCTCTCCAGTACCAGGTTCTGCGACCGGATTCTGTTTCTGGAGCAGGGGCGGATTGCGGAGGAGGGCACCCATGAGGAACTGATGGCCCTTGGCAGGAAATACGCTGCCATGTATGAGATTCAGAGCCGTTATTATCGCGAGTAAGGAAGTGCCTGCAAGGGCTTGTGCCCAAAGAAATTGTAGCGGTTATTTTCCGGCAATTCCTAAGCTCCAGGGCAGATGTCCGGGGTGCCTGAGACGGCTGCGGAACCGTAATGTTGCTGGTGGAGCCGGAAGAGAATATGGAGGAGTCGGAAGGGAATATGAAGGAGCGGGAAAGAATATGAAGAAGTGGAAAGAAGATGCAAGATTAATCATAAGGTCATTAAAGCTCATACATAAGATATCCCCCGGAATTCTGGGCATGATGCTGCTGCAGGCCGCATTTGCATCGGTATTCCCGTTTATTACGATGTACATGTCGTCGGTGATTATCAACGGAATCGAGGCAAAAATGGAGCTGAGGCAACTGCTTTTCCTGGCAGCAGCCACGATTACGGCCACCCTGCTGGTACATCTGCTGGGCAGTCTGTTCCGGCATAATGTGAATTATCTGCGGTCCGGGTTCTGGGAAAAGTGCGAGATGGTGCTCAGCGGTAAAATGATGGAAATGGACTATGCGGATGTGGAGTCTGCCAGGATTCAACGGCTCCGGCAGCAGATACAGGATTTCTCCAATACAGGCGGCGAGGGAATCGGAAATGTACTGTATCAGTTCTGGGAAATGGTGGGGAGAGCATTCACGGTGATATTTTCCGTTTCCTTTGTGCTGTCCCTCTTTACGGCACGGTTTCAGGGAGAGGCATCGGGGATTCTGGCTTTTGCGGTGTCCCCTGCGGCGGCCGTACTGCTGGCGGCAGCGGTTTTCGTCAATGCCTTTGCGGGGATGGATTTCGGAAAGAAGATGATGGAGAAAAGCCATGTCCTGATGCGTCAGGTCACGGATGCCAACCGAATTTACACATATTATCTGGAAAACCATATCATGACTTACCATACCGGAAAGGATGTGCGGATTTATAACCAGAAGGGGCTGCTGCAGGAAGAAACACAGGTGGTGTTTGATGCAGGTGTGAAAATGGTGAAGGGGCAGGTGCGGAATGAGGCGAAGTACTCCGGTGCCGTTGCATTTTCCATCGTGGCATTGAGTACCTTGGTCTGCCTGTTTGTGGGGCTGCGGGCTCTTGCCGGCATGATCGGCGTGGGGGAGCTGGTGCTGTATATCGGGAGTATCAGCAGGTTTACGGATGGTTTTACGGGCTTTGTGATGGCATTGACAAGGCTGCGCACGAACAATGACGCCATGAGAGTGTATTTTGAATTCCTGAATACGCCTGTAAGCACAGAGAAATCGGAAGAAAAAATAGAAAAAAACGTGATATTGCGCAGATTCGGGAACGGGGAGACGGAAGAGGAGCAATTTGCCGGGCAGGGCAGAAGAAGTGAGAACACGTTTCAGCCCATTGGGCAGAATGGGACAGTGGAAGACACCGTTGGGCAGAATGTGACAGCAGTTGAAGCCGACAAGCAGAATGCCCGGACAGACAGCCGGCACGAAGTGGAATTCCGGGATGTGTCCTTCCGCTATCCGGCTGCGGAGAGCTGGGCGCTGCGGCATCTTTCCATGAAATTCCGGGCGGGAGAGCGTCTGGCGGTTGTGGGAAGGAACGGCAGCGGCAAGACCACTTTCATCAAGCTGCTCTGCCGCCTCTACGACCCCACCGAGGGCAGTATCCTGCTGGACGGAGTGGATATCCGGGAATACGGAATGGAAGAATACAGGAAGCTGTTTTCTGTGGTGTTTCAGGATTATAAGCTGTTTTCCTTTTCGCTGGCGCAGAATGTGGCGGCCCGGATGGACGCGGAGCCGGACAGGGTGTCGGAATGCCTGGAGCGGGCGGGGTTCGGGGAAAGGCTTGCGAAGATGCCTTCCGGTATCCACACCTGCCTGTACAGGGATTTCGAGGAAACGGGTGTGGAGATTTCCGGAGGGGAGGCGCAGAAGATTGCGCTGGCAAGGGCTTTGTACAAGGACGCCCCCATTGTTATTCTGGATGAGCCAACCGCAGCGCTTGACCCCATTGCGGAATATGAAATTTATTCCAGGTTTAATGAGATGATTGGCGATAAGACGGCAATTTACATCAGCCACCGGCTTTCCTCCTGCAGATTCTGCGATGATATTGCGGTCTTTCATATGGGGGAACTGGTACAGCGGGGGAGCCATGACGAACTTGTGGCGGATGCGGGCGGAGTGTATTATGAATTGTGGGATGCGCAGGCGCAGCATTATGTAGCAGACTGAGGTTTTACGGCTCCTGAGGCTTTGCCGCTTTGCTGGAATATTATTGACCGAAATCGAATTATATGATAAAATCGTTGCAGGAAATCGGATTTGCGGAGGCAAATATGAATACTGTTTGGTCAGAGCATGTGCAGGGCATCATGACGCTGTATCTCAGCAGAAAGTTAAGATTTGACGATATGTTTTTCGGGCAGTATAAAAATTCCTTTGATTTGGACCGGAGTGCCTGTTTGAAAATTCTGGAAATAGGCTGCGGTCCGGGGGCATTAGCAGAATCTCTGCACAGATGGTATCCCAATGCGCATATCACTGCAATCGACAGGGACAGCAATTTCATATCGTTTGCAAAAGCAAACATAGCAGGTGTTGATTTTATGGAAGGTGACGCCATGGAGCTTCCCTTTGAGGATAATTCATTTGATGTCACCATTTCCAATACAGTTCAGGAGCATATAGAACCCACTGTTTTCTGGGGTGAACAAAGACGGGTGTTGAAATCAGGCGGCGTATGTCTGTGCCTGTCTGCACGAAAAGGGCTTCGCTGTGCCGCACCATGCCTGGAGACAACAGAGAAGGAAAAAGTTTTCTGGGAGAGCGTTCCTCAGCCGGAAGATGATCTGGAGGAGTTCAGCGTCTGCAGATTCCCAAAGTCTGAGTCTGAAATTCCCGCGTCCATGGAGGAAAATGGTTTTACAAATGTAACAACCGGGTATGCGATAATTGATCTTACGCCGGATGCCCTTAAATATCCAGGGCAGATGGCTGAGCTTATGATTGAAGCCATGCGCAAAAATGATATAGAGGCGGTTCAGTCAGTCCGTTCCGGTCACACTGATGATATAATATCGGTTATCAATTCCAAATATGATGAGCGGATTCGTCTGTACAGAGAAGGAATCAAACAGTGGGATACAACGGTTTCCGTCACAATGATTATTCGCGGTATGAAGCAGTAAACGGGCAGTTGTATAAAGAATCTATTTTGAAAAGGAGAACACAATATGAACAAGAACGCATTTCATCAATTATCTTACGGTGTATATGTAGTCAGCACATGGGACAAGGGGAGAGCTACCGGCTGCACGGCGAACAGTGCCATGCAGATTACTTCCAGCCCTGCTACCATTGCCGTAAGCATCAACCATGACAATTACACAAACCAGTGCATCCAGGATACGGGGAAGTTCGCCATTTCCATTCTGGGGGAGCATTCCAGCCCGGGTATCATCGGTACTTTCGGATTCAAAAGCGGGAAGGACTGCAATAAATTTGACGAGGTGGAGCATACTGTGAAAGGGTACCTTCCGGTGGTGTCCGACGCCTGCGCCTATATTACCTGCGAGGTAGTGGACAAGATGGAGACATCCACGCATACCGTATTTCTAGGTAAGGTACTGGATGCGGATATCCTGAAGAAGGATGATCCCATGACCTATTCTTATTACCATAATGTAATCAAGGGAAGAAGCCCGAAGAATGCACCCACCTATATTGAGTAACGATGGGGGCATATGCTGCGGTGAGAGTATGAAATATTTTTTTGCGGGCTGCGTATTTTGGGGAATCGTGCTTCTGGCTGTATATGCCGTGCGGCCAGGGGCTAAATCAGCAGAGCTGACAGTGGAAACAATGGGGCGGCGGGGAAAAGTGCTTTTTTATGCGGCAGTGCTTGCTACGGTTTTAATCTGCGTACTGCCCATGTCGCTCAGCCCGATCTGGAACGGGGAGATACTGCACGATTTTGAAAGCGATATTCCTCTGGGCTATTCCGTATGATGGTAATTTTACCGCGATGTTTCCGGAATATCTCACTGCATTCAGAAAGATTCTTTCGTTTGGATTTGCGGGAGGGTCATTCCCAAATTAGCGGCAGATGGCGGGGGTGCAGGTAGGGGTCGTCTGCTGCAACCATATATTCCAGGGATTCTGCCCCGCGGTCAAAGAGTGTGTGGGTGAATCCTTCGGTTCCGTCTTTCGTCTGGCGAAGGATCAGGTAGGAAACGTCTGCCGGAATCTCCAGCCGGGGCATATCTTCCTGAAAAAGTAATTCCAGATCGTCACCGGACAGGCTTCGCAGAATCTGGTTATTCTGGCCTACAAAAATAAGTTCTGTTTCCCCGGGAATATCCGCAGCAACAAGTTTAACGGTAAAGCGATAACCTTCCGTTTCTTCCGTTCCATTGGAATTTTCACTTTTGGACTGGTCGATGTGGTAAGACCAGGAACATCCGCCAGTCAGGGAATCCGAAGTAATACCTTCTCCGGGCAACAGATACAGGGTGCCGTCCGCCTGCTGGTAGACAGGGTTGAGGTAGTAGCTCCAGGGGCTGCCTGCGCGGACATAGAAGGATGCCTCCAGATGTTCCTCATCGTCGGAAACAGTGACGTGCATGTCGGTAAAAATATCGTCACCGGTGTAATAGCCGGAGGGCTCCTGTGATGTCCCGCTCTGAAGCTGCAGATTGTATATACCGTAACCTTCCAGCTCGGGAAAAGTGACCGGTTTACTGAGGTCGTCTTCGTTGAATGTGCCATATATTTTGGCAGGCTCCTGTTCTTTTATGACAATTTCACCCATGGCGTTGACGTCTATCTCTGGCATGCCCGGTTCGATATACTTTTCCGTGACAAATATACCGGCCAGCCTGTCATCGCCTGTCTGGGATTCCGCCAGGGCGAGAGGGACGCCTGCACGGGCAAGAAGACTGCCGCACAGTAAGAGGAGCGCTGCTGCGGAAAGAATTGCGGCAGTCAGACGCAGCCGGGGGGTTGGCTTTCCGGCTTTTTCGCTTCCTGGATTTGAGGATGCCGGGGAGGATGCCGTATTTTGTGCTTTGACAGGTTCATCCGCTTTATCCTGATCATTCTGTTCGGCTTCTGGAGTTGAATTAAGAGGTTTTGTATCAAGTATCTTTGCGGTCTCCGTGGTCAATATTTCGTTGTTATTTGGATTATATGATGGTGTGTTATTCATTTTTCTGATGACCCGCTTTCTTAATAAAATTTCGTATTAGTCAGAAACTGCGTCATTTCCTGGATTTTGGGCATATCCGGAGGCCGTATTTATGGCGCTTCCAGGCGATGTTAAAACAGCGGCAGTTTTGCGTGTTCTTATGTAATGCGAAACGTATTCTCTGCTTTGTTGCCTGTGTGCAGGGGGATGGCTTGGGAATCAACGGAAGTTGAGTGTCTCATTTTGGGTGTATTATTCTGTACATTCTGCACTTTCATCTGCATCCTCATCCAGCCTGCCGTCGAATTTTAAGATATCTCCCACATCGCACTGCAGGTAGTAGCATATTTTATTGATGGTGCCGAAACGCACGCCCTTTGCCTTGCCGCTGCGCAGGATGGACAGGTTTGCTTCCGTGATGTTCACCAGGCGGCACAGTTCTTTGGAGGTCATGCGGCGTTCTTTCAGAATTTCATCCAGATAGATTCGTATTGCCATTTTATATTCTTCCTTTATTGATACTCATAGCCGGAAACATCTGCCGATTCGGGAACTGTCCGCAGCATTTTTTGCATGGTAGAAGACAACAAATTATTGGTACAGAACCTGGCCGGATATCAAATGAACATGTCATTGTCTTCTTTCAGCCGTTTGCTCTCCAGGTACAGCAGGCTCAGCATCCGGATTCCCAGCACGACGATAATCTCTGCCAGGGGAAAGACAATGATGTGGGAACTGCTCAAAAGGAACCTGGCAAAGATAAGCTGGAGGATGCTGACGCCCGCATTGGATATCAGCATCAGCATCAGGAGCCGTCCGCTTGTGATGCGCAGCCTTTCCAGCCTGGCAAGGGTATCCTGGCTGAAGGCGGCCCGCTCAAAGCTGCGAAGGAAGCCGGCTCCCATGACCAGCAGCATCAGTTCTGCCATTTTGGGCAGCAGCCCGATGCCGGCCTGAAGAATCAGAAAAAAGGTGCTGATACTCAGTTCCAGGTCGCTGGCTGCGGAATTGTTTTCGCCCAGGGCCTGAAAGGAGGCAATAAACCCGGCACCGCTCTGGAACAGCGATTCTATTGCCAGAACAAGGATATAGGCGTAGAGAAGAAATCTGAAACCGGATATCAGCTTACGATATTCCGCTTTCTCGTAACGGAGAATGCAGCGCAGCAGGATCCAGGTCAGCAGGAGGCTGTAGAGGACCGTCCCCAGGAGATATCCGGTAAATTCACCCATGGGTAAGGGCGAAAGGTATACGTCCATATAGGAAGGGTTGATAAAAAACCAGATGCTGACATAGAACATCAGTGACAGCGCTGCCAGCAGAATGTCGGCTTTACTGCCGCGATGGCGGGTGTACAGGATGGCTGCCGCCGCGAGAGGGATGGCGCCGATGAGGAGAAACAGGCTCCACGCCGCCGCATTGCCAGCGGAGCCGGACAGGGAGAGCCTGCGCAGCGCAGTCCCCAGCTGTGCCCAGGGAAATGTGATGTATTTCATAGTGCTTCCTCCGGAATTATTGTTTTACGATAATTGTGAAGGAATGATAACATAAAAATTATTGTTTGTCAATAATTTTTCACACTCTTTTAAGTTTGAAAACAGAAGCCAAGAAGCGTTTCAGTATATTATTCAGTGCGAACAGAATGATTTATGCAAAATAACAGCGAGGGAGTTGCATTGAGAAATAAAAGAATAAGCATAAAAAAGAGCTGCCGGAAAACAGTTTTTCCTGTTTCCCGGCAGTTTCTTACAGATCCAGCTTCGGCGGGACATCCAGTTCGTCCGGGACATATTTCCCGTTTTTCGAGAAATTGTCTGGAAATAAATTTACTCTTCCGCAGGGTTTTCCTCTGATTGAGCAGAGCTTCCCAGACCGAAATCCGTAAATTTATTTCGTGACAGTTTCTTGCGCTGCCTGACGCATTCCGTCAGAAGATACTCTATCTGGCCGTTGACTGAGCGGAAATCGTCCTCCGCCCAGGCGGCGATGGCGTCATACAGCTTGGGGGACAGCCTCAAGGGCACCTGTTTCTTGCTATCAGCCATATTAATATAAACTCCCTGAGTTGACTACAGGCTGTGCGTCATGGTTTCCGCATAATACCACCAGCAGGTTGGAGACCATGGCAGCCTTGCGTTCTTCATCCAAATGTACCACATCGTTCTGGTTCAGTCGATCCAGTGCCATTTCCACCATTCCCACTGCGCCGTCCACGATCATCTTGCGGGCGTCGATGATGGCGGAAGCCTGCTGGCGCTGCAGCATGACCGCCGCAATTTCCGGGGCGTAGGCAAGGTAGGTGATTCTGGCCTCCACGATTTCGATTCCGGCTTCCTTTACACGGGTCTGGATTTCATCCTTGATCCGCAGGGCGACTACCTCGCTGGAACCCCGCAGGCTCCCCTCGTCCGCAACGCCGTCCCCGGTGGTGTCCACATTGGCGGCCACATCGTAAGGGTAGATGCGGACCACATGTCTGAGGGCGCTGTCACACTGGAGGGACAGGAATTCCTTGTAATTGTCCACATTGAAAACCGCTTTTGCCGTATCCACAATCCGCCAGGTGACGGCAATTCCGATTTCCACGGGGTTGCCCAGGCAGTCGTTTATTTTCTGGCGGCTGTTGTTCAGCGTCATAATTTTCAGGGAGAGCTTCTTGCTGCCGTAGTCGCCGGTCATGGCGTTGGCGCTCTGAACTCCGCTGACAAGGGCTGTGAGGCCGCTGCCGGGTTCCGATACATCCCCGCTCTGACTCAGCCTGGTTCTGGCTGCCGGGTTCACGCCCACGCAGAAGGGATTGACGTAGTAGAAGCCGTTTTCTTTTAAGGTGCCCACATATTTTCCGAACAGAGTCAGGACCAGGGCTTCCTGGGGCTTTAACACCTTCAGGCCCAGGAGGAAGATCCATCCGAAGGCGACGATCAGGATGCCGACTACAAGCCCGGCAATGTTCATGGCGCTGAGGGCCTGGTTCAGGCTGATGCCGGAGAGGATGATCATGGCTATGCCGATGATATAAGCCAGAAGGATCAGCAGCAGTACGGTCATGCCGTTCTTTTTTCCGTTTAATACTTTTTCGTTCATAGAGTGCCTCGCTTTCTTATGTCTGTGACAGTGATAGAAACGGCGGTTTTGTCTGTGTCCGGGGGTGCGGAACATGCCGTACGTTTGACGGAGCTTCGGAATTCGGGCACAGTCAGCAAAGTCGTTTGCTATGACTTTCTTGATATTAAAATAATATCATATTGATTCAGGATTTGCAAGTGCTTTTTGAAAAAAGATTCCATTAGTCCGTCCCTGAATTCACGGCAGACATTTCCGCGTCAGCCTTCTTCCTGAGTTTCTCCAGTTTATTCCGTTCCCGCAGTTCCGTGAAGAAGAGTTTCAGCAGATCCGAGCATTCCTGTTCCAGGATGCCTCTGGTTACTGCAGCCTGGTGGTTGAAGCGGGGGTCTTCCAGAATGTTCAGCAGGGAGCCGCCGCAGCCTGCCTTGGGATTCATGCAGCCCATGACCACTTCTGGAATGCGTGCCTGGATGATGGCGCCGGCGCACATCTGGCAGGGTTCCAGGGTGATGTAGATGGTGCATTCTTCCAGACGCCAGTCGCCGATGATTTTGCTGGCTTTCCGGATGGCGGTGATTTCCGCGTGGGCCAGGGTATTTTTGTCCGTGTTGCGCCGGTTGTAGCCTCTGCCGATGATTTTTCCCTGGTGGACGATGACGCAGCCAATGGGGACCTCGCCCAGGGCGTAAGCTTTTTTTGCCTGCTTCAGGGCTTCTTTCATATATTTTTCGTGGATGCTGGTTATGGCGGCCATGGTATCTTCCTTTCCTGGTGCGGTATGTTGTGATTGCGGCGGCTTTTCTGTTGATGCCTATGGGATGGGGACTTAGTATACCGACTTTATGTTTCGCTTTGCAGGCACATTGATCTGGCGTTTGTGTTGTATTTTCAGGCGTCTTCCTGACCCGGACAAGCCGGAAGCCCAATTTTGCCAATTCGCGCAGAAAAATGCAGCAAATGTTTTATCGTATATCAGACAGTATAATATGAAAAACAGGATACGTCAAATTATGTGCATATCAGGAAGTTCCCGTGAACGAGTGTTATACAGACAGGCAGCTGAGAGAAGCGATAGTACAGCAGCAGAGCCGGAAAATGGGAGAGAGATGACGGAAACGTGAGAAATTATAAGTTGGTGGTTGTAATCGTGGTGCAGGAATGGTAATATTTCATATAGAAGCAGATAATGTGGGTGTGGTTTTTATATAGTATGTGTGTCTGGCGTAAGGCCGGAACGGGGAGGAAAACTGAAAGTGAAAATAACGATAGAAAAGTTCGGCCCTATTAATAGATTTGAATATGATCTCGAGAAAGATCTGATCATAACCTACGGAAATAACAATATCGGGAAATCATATGCCATGCAGGTCGTATATCTGTTATTGAAAACATTTATTCACAATATGTTTATCATGCCGGAATCGAAAGTATATTTATACCCTCACCACGTTGACAGTTCGCTGCCAGAAGGCAGACTGGAAAGCTTAGTGCGGATTTTTATGGAATCGGAGGAGCAGACAAAAGATATTACACAGGATATCGTGGCAGAGGTTAGTTATCTTACCGGTCTGGCTGTTATGCCGGTATTTTTGAATTCATGCAGAAATACGTTCGGAAATTTTGAAATAATCCTGGAAAACAATCCGGTCATTACAATTGATTATGACTGCTATCATTATGAAATTGATCTGAAAGCTGGTACAATCAATGGAAAGATTGACAGAAAGTCTGTTCGCCTTCGGAAAACGGACTCTAATCTGCAAAAACCAGTAAACACATTGGATTATTTGGATATATATGTATCGGAGCAAATCGAAAAAAACCTGGAATCGATTTTGGAACAAATCAACTTTACTCTTATGAAGTTCTTTTATCTCGTTACGAGAAGCTTTAAAAACGTATATTTTTTGCCGGCATCCAGATCAGGTATCTATGCGGGAATGAATGCCTTCGGTTCTATTGTGGCTGAACTTTCCCAAAACAGGGCCTACATTACCAAAAAGATTGAATTTCCGGGCATTTCAGAGCCTATATCGGATTATTTTATTGCTCTGTCGAATATTAAATCAAGGGCAAACGAAGGACTGGAAGAAATATATGGGAGTATAGAGGATGATATTTTAAAAGGGAAGGTTACGTTCGACAAGAGTAAAAATGCTCTGATGTATACACCGGAGCACGTAAATTTATCTTATGAGATGACGGAAGTGTCTTCCATGGTTTCTGAAGTATCTCCAATTGTAGCGTTCCTGAAGTTTATTATTACAACAGAGAAGCAAAAATCGAAATCGATTTTGTTTATTGAAGAACCTGAGGCGCATCTTCATCCGAATAACCAGATTGCGCTGATTGAGATATTTGCCAGACTGATTGAAGCAGATGTGAAATTGATAATGTCGTCTCACAGCAATTATGTGTTTAATAAGATGAATAACCTGATTTTGGCTAAGAAACTGGATTATCATTTTTATGATCCCATTGTTTTGGAGGACAGGGTAAAAGGGAGTGTCTCGAAACATGTAACAGTGGATGAACTGGGAGCTGATGATGAGAATTTTGTGGATGTAAGTCAGCATTTATATGATGAACGTGAAGAAATTATCGAAAAGTTAAATACGGAGGATTAGTCAATGATACAGGAAATAAAGAATTGTAAGGAACTAATACCGTATTTGAAAGAGAAAATAGAGGATGAGTGGATCGAGGTAGGAATTGACGAGGATCTGAAAACGGAAGAAGTAGCGGTTATTAAGATTGATGATTATTATAATGACCAGCATTTGCGTTTTCCTCCTAAGTCAGTGGATTTTGGTGTTGCGGTGGACTGTCAGTGCAAGTGGTATATATTGTATCTCTTGGAATTAAAGAATGTAAATCATTCGAAGAGATTGATCATAAAAGATATTCAGGAAAAATTTCAAAATACGATTCAGGATTTCCTTTCTGAACGGTTTGGTAAGATCTTTCTGGCAGATCAGTATAAATACAGGGATATTAAGTTATACTTGGTTTCGGATGCGTATGGTTTGACCGGGAGATATGGTACCTATGCGGAGTATAAAAAGGTTCTGGAGAAGAAGCAGAGAATCCAAAACAGAGATTCCTTGAGAGTTGATATCAATCTTGGATCAAAGCTGTTCAGGTTTCGGGGAAAGATTGTTAAAATAAGCTATGATATCCCGCCGAATCCCATTATCAGGAGGATGACTTAGAAGGCGGTTCGTCATATTGCACAAAGAGATGATTTCAGAAGGAGGCACCGTTATGGTAAAAGGATTTAAAATGAAGCTGTACCCCGGTCAGGAAGCGGAGTACGAGAAGCGGCACAACGAGCTCTGGCCCGAGATGCAGGACATGATCCATGAGCACGGAGGGAAGAATTACACCATTTTCCTGGACAGGGAGACCCTGACGCTGTTCGGCTATATCGAGATCGAGGATGAGGAGCTGTGGGCAAAAGGGGCTGAGACGGCCATCAACCGCAAGTGGTGGGATTTCATGGCGGATATCATGGAGACCAACCCGGATAACAGCCCTGTCAGCATTGATCTGCAGACGGTATTTCATTTAGACTGACAGCTGTCCATGGGAATGGTATGGATTAAAACAAAAACAGGTCCCCGCAGATACGGCTGAATATGGCTTATCGGAAGCAATCCCTTCGCTTCCGATAAAAGGCGCGTCTCTTTGCGCCGTATTCAACTATAGGGAGCTGCACTTGCTCCCGATAACATGCCGTAATGCTGCGGGGACTTTTTTGTTTTAGTGTGATTAAAGAAGTTTCCCTGCATTCATTTGCAGCGCCGTGCAGTTTTTATACGTCATTAGGGCTTTCTTTGCCTGCCGCGTAATCTGCCGCGTTCTGCAGCGTGGTGGAGGCGATGGCACTCAGGGCTTCCCTGGTGAAAAATCCCTGGTGGGAAGTAATCATTACATTGGGGAAGGACAGCAGCCTTGCCGTGGTGGAGTGCTCCAGGATTTCGTCGGAGCGGTCCTCGAATACATTGTTGGTCTCTTCCTCATATACATCCAGGCCTACCCCTGCGAACTTGTGCATACGGATTCCTTCGATGAGGTCGTCCGTCTTCACCAGGGCTCCCCTTGAGGTGTTCACCAGGATAACGCCGTCCTTCATCTTTTTAATGGTATCGATATTGATCAGGTGGTAGGTGGAGTCCATCAGGGGGCAGTGAAGAGATATGACATCACTGTCGGAAAGCAGCTGATCCAGTGGCACATACTCCACGAAATCCTTCAGGGATTCGTTTTGATACACATCATAGGCGATCACCTTCATGCCGAAGCCATGGCAGATGCGGCACATGGCGGCGCCGATTTTGCCGGTGCCGATGATGCCGGCAGTCTTCTGATAGAAATTGAAGCCCATCAGGCCGCTTAAGCTGAAGTCGTTTTCCCGCACTTTATTATAGGCTTTATACAGGCGGCGGTTGCTGGCCAGCGCCAGGGCCATGGCGTGCTCCGCCACCGCTTCCGGGGAGTAGCCGGGAACGCGCATGATACGGATGCCGTATTTCCTGGCGGTGTCCAGGTCTACATTATTGAAGCCGGCGCAGCGCATCAGCAGCAGACGAATCTTTTTGTCGTGCAGGATTTCCATGGTCTGTGTGCCGATATCGGAGCTGACGAAGGCGCATACGGCGTCGAAGCCCTCCGCCAGGGCGGCAGTCCGGGGGTCCAGGTCGGACTTGGTATACTCAATGGAAATTTCAGGAAAGTTCTTCACAATTGCTTCGAAGCTTTCCCGGTCATAGCTTTTGGTGTCATAAAACAGTATTTTCATAAATTTACCTCATTTCCGGTTGTTCTGGCAGTTTTATGCTGCCTGTTTATTGTTTCATATTTCTTATAGTATAATACATTTTCCGTGTTTGTCCACCGGAATTCTGCAAAGTTTTGGGAGACCGGAAGAAAAAGATTGTCAAAGCGGACAGTTTCAGATATAATTAACCGTGAGTATGAAAGTGCCTGCTGGTTACAGGAACCGCTTCGCGGGTATTTTCCGGCAATTCTTATAAAATCCAGGGAGGTTATCGGATGGGAAAGTGGATTCGGCGTATTATCATGCTGATACTTCTGGCGATCTTTCTTTTCTCCGTCATATCTATCGCCATTATTCTGTATCAGTATAAAGTCAGTGATCAGCTCTATGAAAGTACGGCTTCACAATATACAATGCAGGGTACTGGGAGCGGCGGTGAAAATGCGGGTGCACAGACATCGCAGGGAGAAGAAAACGTGCCTGATGAGATGGAGACGGCTCCTGTCACCGTGGATTTCGAAGGGCTGCAGGCCGTATGCGGGGATGTGGCAGGATGGATTTACTGTGAAGATACCCCGATTAATTATCCGGTAGTGCTGGGGGAAGATAATGACTATTATCTGACGCACAATTTCGACGGGACTGCCAGCGCGTCGGGTTCCATTTTTATTGAGGCTGCTAACAGACCAGGTTTTGTGGATTCCAATACGATTATATACGGACATCATATGAAGAACGGTTCCATGTTTGCCACACTGGATAAGTGGGCGGACCAGGAATATTATGAAGGGCATTCTGTCATGTGGCTGCTGACGCCGGAGCAGGATTACAAGATTATTCTGTTTGCCGGATATACCACATCGGCATATTCCGATACTTATGTGATTTTCCAGGGACCCAGTGGGGAACTGGATACCTGGCTGGAGAAATGTAGGGCACAGTCGGATTTTGAGGCAGAACTGGAGCTGGAGGGAGATGCCCGTTATGTTCTGCTTTCCACCTGTGCGTATGTTTTTGACAATGCGCGCTATGTCCTTCACGGCAAACTGGTGCCGGTGGACAGTGCGGGCGGTGTCCCTTTTGAAAAATGAAGCGTAAAAACAAATATTGTTTGTCGTTAGAGAGGAAAGAAATATGAGCAGAAAAAGAGCAGTCGTATCTCTGGGCCATGAAGCCCTTGGCTATACCACAGGCGCCCAGAAGGATGCGGTGAGAGTGACTGCAAGGGCGCTGGCGGATCTTGTGGAAGCGGATTACCAGCTGACGATTACCCACAGCAACGGGCCTCAGGTCAGCATGATTCATAAGGCGATGTCGGAGCTTCGCCGCGTATACAGTGATTACACGCCGGCGCCCATGTGTGTCTGCTCCGCTATGAGCCAGGGGTATGTGGGATATGATATCCAGAATGCGCTGCGTTCCGAGCTGCTGGGACGGGGCATTTCCAAGCCGGTCAGCACGATTCTGACACAGGTGACGGTAGATACCTACGATGAGGCGTTCTATGAGCCTACCAAGGTGATAGGGCGTTACATGGAAAAAGAAGACGCAGAAGCGGAGATAAAGAAGGGCAATTACGTTAAGGAGTATCCGGATCACCGGTTCCGTCGTGTGGTTGCCGCCCCGAAGCCTATCGATATCGTGGAGATTGAGGCCATACGCACGCTGGCTGACGCGGACCAGGTGGTCATTGCCTGCGGCGGCGGGGGGATTCCCGTGATTGAGCAGCAGCATGTTCTGAAGGGGGCTTCCGCCGTGATCGAGAAGGATTCCATTGCCGGGAAGCTGGCGGCGGATCTGCGCAGCGATGTACTGATCATCCTGACCAGCGTTGACTGTGTATACAGGGATTTTGCTACGGAGCATCAGACGCCGATCGGATCCATGACTGTGGCGGAAGCGAAGGAGGCCATTGCCCAGGGACAGTTCGAGGCGGGCACCATGCTGCCGAAGATAGAGGCGGCGATTGTCTATCTGGAGAAGGTGAGGGACGGCAGGGTGCTGATTACCTCTATCGGAAAGGGGAAGGATGCCGTGAAGGGGAAAGCGGGGACCGTGATTACCGCTTAATTTTGCAGTGGGAATTCCTTTCAGGGGTTACGGGGTGCCCAGCACGGCCAGCAGCGCCCCGATCATAATGCAGAAATCCGAAATGTTGAAAACGATTCTGCGCAGACCCCTGTACTTTACATTGAAGGAAAAATAGTCCACCACATACTTTCTCTTCAGCCGGTCATATGTATTGCTGAAGGAACCGCCCAGCAGAAAGGACAGCCCGATGCGCAGCAGATTGTTTCCCCTGGTGCAGAAGCTTGCGAGGAAGGCGGCGGTCATAAGGATACACAGAATGACGGACAGCACCGCCACCGCTGAGCTTCGGTGCTGTCCCAGGTTCAGCATGGCGCCCTTGTTGTGATATTTTTTGATCAGGATACGGTTGTTCCACAGCGATTCCGGCAGACTGCTGGCCGGCTGGGATGCGGTTTCAGGGGAGACAGTATCTTTTTCGCCGTTTTGTTCTATCAGGTTCTTGATTTTCAAATCTCCGAAGAAAATTCCGGTAATGATCAGGATACAGCATATCAATATCATTTCATACCTCCTGTCCGCGCCGGCGTATTCTTTTCCGGCATATGCTTTTGTATGCTTTAGGCACTTAACAACATTTTCCTGCACAAATTGGCAAGAGTTTGGTTCTGTGCCATATGTCATTCCTGGTTGCCGCAATGGAGAGAAGAGGCTGCCTGGGAATCCCATGATATACAGTTTAACCGATAAGGGGAAATTGTACAAGCACTTTTGCAAATTTTCAAAGGGAAGCAGAGAAACAGCGGCAGTTTGAACTGAAACAGCAGAAAAGGAAAGAAAAGCACAGGGGCAGATAGCGCGAATTCCCAGACCATTGAACGAGGGCCCAGAGAAGAGCCGGGAGAAAAACGGAAGAGCAGAAGAGCGAGGAGATTCAGAATGTTCAAAGTAGAGGAATATATCGAGGAATTGATAAACGAACTAACCGAAGCGTTCGGCGAAAGACTGTTGTACATAGGACTGCAGGGCAGCTATCTTCGGAAAGAAGAAACGGAAAACAGCGATATAGACATCATGGCCGTAATCGACGGCTTTTCGGTGGAGGATCTGAAGACCTATCAAAAAGCCCTTGTCTCAGTGGGAAATTTTGACAAGTCCTGTGGATTCATCTGCGGGAAATCCGACTTGGAACATTGGAATCCCCTGGAAATATGCCATCTGCTGAACACGACGAAAGACTATTACGGAACATTGGAAAATCTGGTTCCGGCATACACCCAGGAAGATGAAAGAAACTACGTGAAATTCAGCCTGAATAATCTGTATCACGAAATCTGCCATCGTTATATACACGCCGACAGGGAGAAAAACATTTCAAAGCTGCCGATGACCTGTAAATCAGTATTTTTCATCATGCAGCACCTGTATTACCTAAATAGCGGCAAGTTCATTTCGACAAAGCGAGAACTGCTCCAATGTGTACAGGGTGAGGAAAAATCTGTCCTGGAATTGAGCATATCACTGCAGAATAATAACGACTATGACTTTGAAAAAGCCTTCTCCCTGTTGTTCCACTGGTGCCAGAAAGCATTATCAGAAATATAATCCGAAATCCCGGAAATGCCGCCGAAACAGGCATTTCCGGGATTTCGTCATGTCTGTTGACAATCGCCCGAGTATAGCCGGGGACAGATGTCAATAGTTCTCGGCATGCACTTCGAAGTAGCTCTGGGGATGGTTGCAGGTAGGGCAGATTTCGGGCGCCATGGTGCCCACGACGATGTGCCCGCAGTTGCGGCACTCCCATACTTTCACTTCGCTCTTCTCAAACACGGCAGCCGTCTCCACGTTCTTCAGCAGTGCGCGGTATCTTTCCTCATGATGCTTCTCGATTTCCCCTACCAGCCGGAACTTGGCCGCAAGCTCCGGGAAGCCTTCCTCTTCCGCCGTTTTGGCGAACTCCGCATACATGTCCGTCCATTCGTAGTTTTCGCCGTCCGCGGCAGCGGCAAGGTTCTCTTTCGTATCGCCGATGCCGGCAAGCTCCTTGAACCACATCTTGGCATGCTCTTTTTCGTTCTCCGCTGTCTTCAGGAACAGGGCCGCAATCTGCTCATAGCCCTCTTTCTTCGCCTTGGAAGCAAAATAAGTGTACTTGTTCCTTGCCTGGGATTCTCCGGCAAACGCCGCCTCCAGGTTCTTTTCGGTCTGCGTTCCCGCATACTTTGTTGTTTTCATGTCAGTTTCCTCCTTGATATTGTTCCCACGGGCCATGAGCGAAGCGGATGTGTCAGTATCCGTTTGGCCAATGCCGCGATGGTTTTGATGGGATGGCGTGCCCGCATGGGCGATATTGGTGTGCCCTGATATCTCCTCGCTGATTGTGCAGAGGTCGTCCACCGAAAGCCCATGGATATCCCTGTTGCCCGTGATCCTTGCAAAGGTCCGAAGCTCCTCCGCCGAACATTTCAGGTAGTTCTCCACCCGCTTTGCGGCGGCATCCATATGTAGCCTTTCCCGCAGCTTTTCGTCCTGGGTGGCCACGCCCACCGGGCACATGCCGGTGCCGCAGATGCGGTACTGCTG
>DKVC01000093.1:1048-5654 GCA_002490995.1 Lachnospiraceae bacterium UBA7188 | reverse complement strand
ACCAGGTCGATGTCCGAGCCCACGTCATCCAGGTATTTCCTGGCGCGATAGAGGGCATAGATCGTGGGCACGCTGGTGGAATCCCTTATGATGGCGGGAGACGCCCCTGTGGCGCCGCCTCTGCCGTCTATGGTGATGAAATCAGGCTGGGCATAGACGCAGAACTCCAGATCCCTTTCGATGCGTCCGGCGGCGATCTTGATGCCGATGGGCCGTCCGTCGCTGCGCTGGCGCAGCTCGCTCACCAGGCTCTTCAGATCCGCCGCGCTGTCGATGCCGGGGAACCTGGAGGGGCTGATTACATCCTTTCCCATAGGCTTGTTCCGGATGCGGGCAATCTCGGGAGTCACCTTTCCGCCCGGCAGATGTCCGCCCATTCCCGGCTTCGTCCCCTGTCCGATTTTGATTTCAATGGCATCGGAGGTCTTCAGGTTCTCGTCGGTGACGCTGTACAGATTGGGGACATATTCGAAGATATACTTATGCGCCGCGGCTTTTTCTTCCGGAAGGATACCGCCCTCGCCGCTGCACATGGCCGTACCGGCGGCAGCGCTTCCCCTGGCCAGCGCAATCTTCGTCTCCCGGGAGAGGGCCCCGAAGGACATGTGGGAGATGTATACCGGCATATCCAGCACCATGGGCTTTTTCGCATGTTTTCCGATGACGGTCTTCAGGGAGACCGGCGCGTGCTCGTCCAGGGGCATGGGATTCAGCTGGGCCCCCAGCACCAGCACATCGTCCCAGTTCGGCATCTTCATCCTCGTGCACATGGCCTCAATCGCCGATTTCCCTGTGACCGCCATCTCGTGGATTTCCCTCATGTAACGGTAATCGCTGTCGGTCCTGCGGGTCTCGGAAGGGTAGCTTAGATCCAGCTCTCCGGCACCGTTGGAGACAGGCTTTTCCTTAGCATCGGGGAGCGGGGCCGTGTCATCCGGGGCGCCCACCGGCTTCAGGTTCGCTGCGGGCTGTTTACAGACGGGACATTCGGTCAGCTGGGAAAACGGCTTCCCCTCTTTCTCCTCGTCATACACATACCCGCAGATGCTGCATTTGTAGACCATTGTAAATACCTCCTTAAGTTTGGCATCTGCTTCATAACTATTGACATTTCTAAACCGGACTCCTTAGTTAACCGGATTTTTCTTTTCCCTGCACTTAGGACAGAGGTAAAACACCTTTAAGTCATAAGAGAAAATCCCTTCCCCCAGCTGCCCTTCCAGCTGCCTGGTCAGATCCCCAAAATGCACGTCGGACAGCGCACCGCATTTACGGCATATGAGATGGTCATGCCGCAGAATCTTGTCGTAGCGGTCAGGGGAGTTTTCCAGGGACAGTCTCCGGATCAGGCCTTCCTGGCACAGGGCATTCAGGTTGTTGTACACGGTGGCCTGGACCACCCGGGGCTCTGTTTTTTTCAGCTCGAGGAAAATCTGCTCGGCTGTCATATGCTCCTGGGACTGATTGATCAGCTCCAATATCAGCTCTGCGTATCGGCTCAACTTTTGCTGCTCCTTTTTAGAATTATTCTAATTATAACACCCTTTTCCCCTTTTGTCCAGAAGGGATTTCATTTCGCTGCCATTTGGCTGCCATTCTGTTTTCAGCACGACGGCCCGGAATAATATTGAACAATAATGAAGCAGCGTATAGACATATTTCTATGGAAAAACAAGCCGTCATGTGGTAAAATGATTGAAGAAACATAAAACCGAAGCAGGGCGGAGGGATACAACATGAATCAATGGGTGGATGTAACAGATACCTTCTCTGAATCAAGAAGACACTACAGGAATACCTATCTCGAAATCTGCGAGGTGCTGGATGAGGTGGTGGAAATCAGCCTTTTTTCTTCCGAGGAAGATTCCTACGAAATCTATTTCTCCTTTGGAATCATGTACGGGATTGTCTATGCAGAGGAAGAAGAAGCATACGAAAAACGCGAGCAGATGAAAGCGGAGCTGGAACAGGAGTACTCCAGGAACAAAGAGCCGTCCAACGAGTTCATGAAGAGCTTTTCCGAAAAATATGACGTCTGTCTGCCCAGTGACGTGTTATTTGACGAGGAAGCCCTGATGAAGGCCATGCTGGATTTCTGAGGGGGAGGAAGCCTTGAGTGACATCAATACAATAGAAGACCTGTACCATATGCTCGACAGATACACAGAAGGGGTGGACTGGGACACATTCTATGTCAAGAGGGACAAGCCCGCGCCCTTTCTGCGGCATAATAAGCTGCCGGATAAGTGCGTGGTCGACTTCCTAAAAGGGCATGCCGTTGGGAATGCCTGTGAATTCGGCTGCGGGGAGGGAAGAAACGCAATCTATCTGGCCCAAAACAATATCGAGACCCAGGCAATCGACCTGTCGGAAACGGCAATCCATAACGCCAAAAGAAACGCGGCGGAATGCGGAGCGGAGAAAGTGGCATTCCAGGCGGGGAACCTGTTTGAAATGGACTTTGGGGACAGGCAGTTTGACCTGGTGATAGACAGCGGCGTTTTTCACCACTTAGCGCCCCACAGACGCCTGCAGTACAGAGATATCCTGTGGAACATACTGGCAGAAGAGGGTCATTTTCTTCTGTTGTGCTTTGCCGTGGGCGGTGATGGTGCGGAGGAAGTGGACGACTATGCATTCTACAGGAACCGACAGACGGGAACTGCGTTCACCCGGGAGAGGCTGAAGACATTCTGGGGTGAAAAGTTCGATATTCTGGAACTGCGGAAGGGAGAGGACATTGCAGGGCCGCAGATGTGGGAAAGCGGGTATCTGTACATATGTGTATTGAGAAAAGCTCCCGCTTTGCCGCTTTGAAGCCGCAGGTGAAAGGCAGGCGAGAACTATCGCCTGCCTCCCCCGCAGAAATCCAATGTCTTTCCCATGACATCCCTTAAAATCTCAAGATTCCGCAGGGTATCCTCACATTCCAGGGAATGATTGCAGCCCTCATATACGCTCAGCGGAATATGGTTCGCTTCCGCAAGCCGCGCAATCTCATCCGTATCGCTCCAGGGGTCTGCCGTTCCGATGAAGGCGACCGCATTGTCCGGCGCAAAACGGAAAGTCTGGGCCAAAGGCGTATAGAGGACATGCCTTGCGCGGGCCAATCCATATTTTTCCGCATAAGATGCTGCAATGATGGTCCCGATGCTCTTTGAAACAAAAAGCACATCCTCATAGTCGCACCAGACAATGTCCCCCAGCGCGGCTTCTGTCTGCAGAAACAGCGCTTTGTACGCTTCCTCCATCTTTACCTCATCACCCCGGATGTTCCCCGCCTGGTAGGTATAGCTCACATTCCTGAAATCCGTATATCCAAGGTCGCGGGTGATATGCCTGCTGTAATACAGAAGAGGCTTGTCGCAGTGGTACCCTATGCCCGGAAAGAATACAGCTATCTTTGACATGGTTTTGCTCCTTTCTATCTGCCGATCTCCGGCGTCTTCCCGGCATGTGAGCATCCCGGATCCCCGCATCACATGCTGGGGGGCAGCTCATCGCACCGCAATTTTCGGAATCTTCCAGTTCTCCTTTAACATTCCCATAGTGTCGGAACTTCCAGACCACGGAAACTGTTTTTTTGGCTTCGTGGTCTGTGATTTGGGAAGCCTGTCGCCGGGGGCGATATATGTGACACCTCCATCGTAGCATAATAGAGCGTAAAAGTCTATGCAGCCAGAACAAATTGTCGGGCTGTTTTCCCATGAGGATTCCGGAAGTGGGGCACGCGAGTATCAAGCCTGTGGGAATATGGCGGAAAGTAGGTGAAAATACTTGACATGATGAATACAATCCACTATAATGAACATTGTTCATATTGCGGTGGACGGCTCAATACAGCTGTAACTCTGCTCTGTTGCCGGGGCATGCGAGGTATCGGTGAGATTCATCTATAGTTAGTTTGATTCCAAAGCTGCGCTGGTGTGCGCCATGGTAGGAACTGTGGCAGGGCGGTATTTGCAGCAGTCACAGCTCAGAATAAATCGTAAAGGAGAATTTGTTATGCAAGCAATCGTAGAGACCGTATTTGATGCGGTCTACCTGGTTTCTGTCATTACCATCGGGATCTTGATGATCCGGGGCAGCAAAGGGGAGCGGCAGTTTCGCCTGTTCGGATGGATGGCTGTGGTGTTGGGGGCGGGAGACTCGTTCCACCTGGTTCCCCGTGCGTTTGCCCTGTGCACCACCGGTCTGGAGAATTACATCGTTCCCCTGGGTATTGGAAAGTGGATTACTTCGATCACCATGACGATCTTCTATGTGCTGCTCTATTATGTCTGGCGGCAGCGGTACAGAATCGACGGGCAGAGAAAACTTACCATCGGGGTGTATGTTCTGGCCGGCGTGAGGATTGTGCTGTGCATGATGCCCCAGAATCAATGGCTCAGTGCCGAAGCGCCTCTCTCCTGGAGTGTGTACCGAAATATCCCCTTCGCCCTGCTGGGGCTTCTGGTAATCGTGCTGTTCTATCGCAGCGCGAAGAAACATGGAGACCATGCGTTTGGCTGGATGTGGCTGACCATTGTGCTGAGCTTCGGTTTTTATATCCCGGTAGTGCTGTGGGCGGGTACTGTGCCTGTGATCGGGATGCTGATGATTCCCA
>DKVC01000093.1:0-744 GCA_002490995.1 Lachnospiraceae bacterium UBA7188 | reverse complement strand
GATCGGGATGCTGATGATTCCCAAAACCTGCGCCTATGTGTGGACGGTGCTTATCGGGTATTTTGCTATGAAAAAGGAATGTAAATAACGAACTGAACAGACGCGGAACTATAATAGGAGGAACAATCATGAAGCGTTATATGAATATGGCCCTGCTGTATGCTGTCCTTGCCATGGCTGGCGGCGTGTTTTACCGGGAATTCACCAAATTCAACGGTTTTACCGCGAAGACCACCCTGTCGGTGGTACATACTCATTACTTTTTATTGGGCATGGTGTTTTTTCTGCTGTTGCTCCTGTTGGAAAAGAATTTTTCTTTCACCAACAAGAAAACGGGAGGGATATTGGTCTTTTACCATATCGGTTTGAACCTGACCGCAGTGATGCTCATCGTGCGGGGCGTGACCCAGGTTCTGACGCCGGCGCTTTCCTCCGCCATGGATGCGTCCATATCCGGCATGGCAGGGATAGGGCATATGCTGCTGGGTATCAGTTTGGTGCTTGTGCTGGTGCAGATCAGGCGCGGTGTATCGGCGGCACGGGAGTGATTTTAAGCGGTATCGTGCTGAAAGGCGTAGGTGATATGATATATGTGTACGGTTTAATGGCTTAACATGAGTAAAATGGCAGAGAATGCCCGAATGTGCAACATGCACTTAATGTCGATTACCCTTGATGGAATTATTATATATAGTTACCGGGCATATGTCAATAAAAAGTTTTATAGTAAACGACATTAATTTT
>DKVC01000097.1 GCA_002490995.1 Lachnospiraceae bacterium UBA7188 | reverse complement strand
CTGCCGCGTTCCACAGTCAGGACACATGGATGTCCTACCATCCTCCCGCGAGACTGCCGGCCTACCGCAGTAAGTCAGCCCGCACCTTGGGCATACCCTCTTTTTCCCGTCCGTGTGTTTCATTCTGCATCCGCCTCCTTTCCCAGCGCCTCCTGCCGCTATATCCTGCGGACTTCGTCCTCTCCGTAAATCACATGGAGGTGTGAACCGTTGCTCCAGCGGACCATAAGGCTTGCCGTGTCGTCCACCCCTTCCACCACGCCCTCCGTCCCGGCCGGTGGGGCCTGGCAGTCTTATCAGGACTTATGAATTATCAGGAAACAGACATTTTCTTGTGCTGTTCCAAATCAAATGGCTGTCTGTTTCCTGATAAATAATTACGACAATCCGCAAAGTTCCTTAAGCAATTGATCATCGTCGATAATCATACGTTCAGAATCAAGCAGAGCCTTTAACGGACTTTCTTCTGGAACAGAAGCTTCGATAGCTTTCCGTTTCATTTCGGTATCAGCATGAGCATATATCAGAGTGGTTCCAAGCTGGGAATGTCCGAGCCACTGAGATATGAGCGTCAGATCTACGCCGTGCTGATACAGATGCATTGCTCTGGAATGGCGAAACAAATGAGGGTGAACATTTTCAGGGACTTCCGAACACGTTTTTCTTGCCAGGGTTCCATACCGACTGGTGATTTTCCTAATGTTATCCTCGGTCATACGTTTATGTTTCCCGTTCCGCACACTGTAGAAGAGGTAATCGGTCTGCTTGGGATTATTATGGAAAAGGAGCAGATATTTTTTAAGATGCTCAACTACATTATCGCGGATAGGGACAATCCGATCCCTGCCGCCCTTACCGTGAAACACTACGGTTGACGTTTTGCTGACGGTAATGTCCTGAAGCTGTGTGTCAACCAGTTCCTGTACCCGTGCTGCGGTATGGTACAGAAAGAGGAGAAGGAACATATCGCGAAGACCTTTATCAGTCTTTGGATACGGCTGGTTAATAACCGCCTCAACAGCGGCCTCGCTCATATATTCAACAATGGTTTTCTTCTCCTTTGCGGTTTTTACACTTTTGATATCCTCCCAGTATGCGACTTTATTGATATCTTCATTGGCCGCAAATGAGAAGAAAGTACGTATGCAATGGAGACGATGGTTTCTCGTGCCCACACTGCATCCCTGTTCAGACTCCAGATAATCTAAAAAGGATGTGAGCATATCTGAATCCAGCTTTTCAAAAGTCAGATCCCGGAGCTTTACATTTTCCTTTTCCTGGGCATAATCCAGAAACATTGACAATGCCTTTTTGTAGGAACGTATGGTATTGGGGCTGTACTTCTTTATGCCAGGGAGATATGTGACAAAATATTTTTGGATCAGTCCAAACAGGCTGTTTAACTTTAATCTTCCCATATGGACACCTCCGGCACAATGCCATCCATTTCCTCCCAGGAAATCCCGTTGGACTTCATGAGGTTCTCCGGCAGTATATGGATGTAGTAAGCTGTGTCAGATATCCTGGAATGCCCCATATACGCACTCAGATAGGGCAGCATGGAATACGGGTTTTTACCCTCATCAATCCAGTTCTGCAAAACCACGGATGCAAAACGATGCCTTAAATCATACGGCCTGACGTGGCGGAGTTCCGACTCGGGGATGCCGGGGTTTGCCTTTTTCCAGCATCTCTGAAACAGGGCAGTAAAAAGTTTTCCCGTATAGAAGCCGCCCTTCTGCCTTGGAAAGAGGTATTCCTCATCAGGGGCAAAGATTGCTTTCCTGGCGAGATATTTCCTGCACATATCAGCCATATCGGCAGACATGACAACAATACGCTGTTTGAGTTCCTTGTTATGCCTGATGAGCACCTCGCCGGTTTCGATATTTACATCTGTACACTTGATCTCCCGGACTTCGTTGGGGCGCAGGCCACAGGTATACAGCATGCGGAACATTACCGGTGCTACCTCAGCAACCCAGGGGTCAGCTTCGTGCCTTAACGAAATAGTATCCGTAACGGCAAAAAATGCGGCAAGCTCATCATCTGAAAACAAATGGATGGTCCTGGTCCGTTTTGGGGTGTACCGTGTCATATAGCCGGCGGGAAGGACATACGCCTCTTTGCCTGTGGCTATATAATATCTGGCAAGTTTACGGATGGCATTGGCACGTTCACCGAGTTCTGAACCTATAGAACGATCCGCCTCAGCCTGCATCCAGCTACATACGAGTTCTTTGGTCAGCAGGTCATGGCGGACATCATTTTCGACACAGTATCTGTCGAAGGAGAGCAGGGAACGCTTTAACGACCAGAAACGATGCCCGGCAGCAATCCAGTCTTCCAGCAGACGATACATTTGGGGTGAGAATTCACTTTGAAAGTCATGCATATATCCCACCTCCCGGCCTGATCCCGTCAAAAGACAGGGCACAAATCGACAGGTGTCTGCTGTCGAGGGAAATGTACTGCTTAGTAACGTCAATCCCTGAATGGCCGAGTATCTGCGATGTGGTCATAAGCGGTATCTCTGCTATGGTCATCCGCTGGCCTACGGATCTTCTGAGGGAATGAAAGCCTCTGCATTTAATACCGGCTTTTTCACACAAACGTTGGAACCTGCCGGAAATGATGCTGCCGCTGGCGTATGCCGCATATGGGGCCCGGTGATGCACGAAGATATTTGGTGCGCATGACTGAGGGCGCGCATCTAAAACATAGGTCTTGACCGCCTCGCCGACATCTTTTGTCAACGGCAGTGCTAACGGTTCATCAGTTTTAGACTGGTTGATTCGGATCTCGCCCATTTTCCAGTCAATGTCTGACCGCTCAAGCTTAACAATGTCTATCGCTCTTAGACCTGTTACGGCCGCAAGCAGGACAATGGCATAATCTTTTTTCCCTTCTGCTGTGCTGCGGTCAATGCTTAAGAGCAGCTGATATATGTCGTCCAAAGGCATTGCCGGCAGTATTTTTTTCTTGATGGCAACCGGGAGGGACAGGTAGTCGGAAAAATCTGTGTTCATCAGTCCCCTGGCTGCCATATGGCTGTTCAGCAATTTCAGCCTGCGCTGATCGCTGGATAAAGTCTGTCCAGTAACACTGCTGGCCCTGTTCAGCATGAAGCCCCTGATGTGTTCCAGCGTAATATCTGATGGCGACGAGCAGTCATTCTCTTCAAGCCATGAGAAAAATATGTTTGCCGCACTTACCATATGAGCCCTGTCAGGTGTGTTGAAAATATCATCCGTCCTTATGTCATCAATAATACTTTCAAACAGGGGTGAATGCGCCGGGGTCCTCCTGCGCACAGGGTGAATCATGCCAGTAACGATATAATTCAAGAAATTCCTGGCTGGCCTGCGATAGTAATCGAGTGTACCGATGGATATTTTTCCCGTGTTGCAGCGCATGGCATGGTAATCGATAAACTGCTCAACTATAACCGCATCCACTTCCTGTCTGTCATTATCTTTGCAAAACCGGATAAGGCAGAGAATGGGACGTTTGTACATTTGAATGCTTTTTTCAGGGTAGCCTTCTTTTGCCATAGCAGAGAGAAAGTTGCCCATATGATCTTCAATGGTCATGATACTTACCTCCTTGAGATTAAAATGTGGTAAGTGTCATTATAAATAATTATCAGGAAAAATAGATGCAAAATCTAAGTTTCCAAGATGAAATTTATGATTTTTCCTGATAATTTATAAATCCTGATAAGACTGCTTATCAAGAATTCGTGATAAGCAGTCGTCCATCCTGACCAGAGCCACCCGCGTCCCCGCAGGGTATTCCCTGCGGACGCGCTCCACAATCTCTTTACTCGGAAACTTCATTGTCTGCCGCCCCCTTCCTCGCCCCGCTCTTGAAGCTGCCGTTGCCGGACAGGTTCTTCAGCAGCACCTTCCGCTCGCCCTTGTACTCCTCCCCGATGAATCCGAGCCGGAGCAGGAAGCACCGGAAGGCGTATTTCTCGTTGTCCGCCGGCCGCTCCTTCGCCGTGACGCGCTTCTGCTTCCTCGCCATGTCGCAGAG
>DKVC01000147.1:22667-27325 GCA_002490995.1 Lachnospiraceae bacterium UBA7188 | reverse complement strand
GACACAGAAAAATTTACAGCCTCGACTATAATTCGGATTTTAGGTATAAATACAAAATTTCAGGATTACAATGCGCCGTCACGCCTGTGTTTCCCGCTGTCCAACAAATCAGAGTAAAACACTAGTGCAAGCCCCTGCCCCCATCCTTGTATCCAATTCTTTGATATTCTGCAGTAGCCATCCCTGTCTTTCATCACTGCCGTCCCTCCAGATACATTCATCACCCGCCCATCCACACTGATATTTTTCCTGACACCTTGAATGAAACGATTGATATATTTTATATGAAGCGGATTCCCCCTTACCAGCATTGCTGCTGCAATTCCAAAGGATGCCGACACTTCTTCATAGGACTCTTCGTCATCCAATATAGTACGCCACAATCCATTTTCTGTTTGTAACAACTTCAATGCTGATAGTTGCTCATTTAAAGAACCAACTATATCCAGATACTCCGGATACAGATAGCATTCCGGCAGCACGATACCCACCTGCGCCATGGTATATGCCGCCCATGCATTTGCCCTCCCCCAGTAAAATCCAGACATATGATTTTGGGTAAGGTTATCATAACCATGATACCAAAGTCCGGTCTCTGCATTCTGAAGATACTTGATGTGCCAGTACCATTGATTCAATGCATCATGGATGATATCCTCTGATTTCAGTTTCACCCCTACACGCAGCAGAAAGAATGCTGCCATAAACAGAGTGTCAGCCCATGCCTGTTCAGGGAAATCATTTTTCTGCGATACCGTATGCTGCAATACAGAATCCCCAAAACGCAATGCATCTTTCCTGAGATACTCCGCTTTTTCCATCACAATTTCCCAATATCTTTCCTCCCCTGTTGATTCGTAAAGCGTAATTAGACAATGTCCCATTGCACAGGTATTCACATTCCAATCCGGAAGCCCAAGCTCCATATATTCATCAATCCTGTCCTTCATCAGATTCAGATACTTCTCGTTCCCAGTTGCCTCATATGCCCTGCTGATTCCATAATATGCCACTCCACATGGCCAGTCCCAACTCATGTCCATACGCATGGTGCGCTCAATGATTTTGTCAATCAATTCATAAATCTCATCCTTATCAAATTCCAGTCCAGCCATATTTGACCCCTTGTCCTTTCTCATGTTGTAAAAAATTGTCTGTATGGAAAAGGCTGCCGCAAATCTACATTACAGCAGCCTTTTTCTTTTTATTATCTGCCAGTTATAGTACCATCTAAATCCCAAAGGTCTTCCCAACCTTTAGCTCCTTCCCATAGGAAGACCTGCCCTTTGACCAGGCGGCAGTTTTTATCCTCCAACCGGATTGCCTCCATCTCTTCTTCTGTCAGCGGATCCTCGGTAACACATTTAAGGTTCGAGATATACTGCGGCTCCTTTACAGAAAAAGGAATGGGAACCTGGCCCCTCTGCACTGCCCATTTGAGACAAATTACTGCCGGATGTACCTGATGCGCCTCAGCGGCCTTCCTAACTGCCGAAAGGGCCGTATCTACAACATCCTCTGCAGTCCTGTCACGTTCCGGCCTTGAGGGAGAACCTATAGGACAGTATCCAACAGGCAAAATGTCATGCTCCTTCGCATAGGCAAAGAGCTCCGGCTGCTGAAATGATGGATGCAATTCCATCTCCAATGCAACAGGCTGTATCCTACAAAGCGGCAAGACTGCCTCTAACTTTGGAATTGTCATATTGCTCATGCCAATATATCGCACCAGTCCCTCGTCCACCAGTTCCTCGCATTGATGCCATACCGACATAAACTCCTCCAGCGAAAAAGATTTAGAATCCTGGTTCCTTGCATCCCCGCTGCATCCAGGTGCATGGTAGTTTGGAAATGGCCAGTGGACAAAATACAAATCCAGATAATCCAATTTCAAATCCAGAAGACTTTTCTTACAGGATTCCCTTACCTGCCCCTCCCCATGCATATCATTCCAAACTTTTGAGGTAATGAATAACTCTTTCCTCTCTACCGCTTTTTCCTCAAAAAGGCGCTGTAACACCTGGCCTATTTTATCCTCATTTTGATAGACGGCTGCACAATCTATCAATCTGTAACCATACTTTATGGCTCCATAAATAGCCTCAGATACCATATCTGCGCTGTATTTGTCCGAGCCGAATGTTCCGAGTCCCATACAGGGAATCTTCTCTCCAGTATACAACGTTCTTACAGGTATTTTCTGCTGATCGATTCTTCTCTCCATTTTACCCAACCTTTTTACATTTTTGATAGCATTTGACTTATCATGATATCTGCCATAAATTAATCAGCAAATGTTACCGCAACTTTGCCACACTCGCCGCCTGCCATAAGCCGATATGCCTCATCTGCTTTTTCAATAGGGAACTCATGTGTAATCAACTCTTCCGGGTGGATGTTCCAACGAACCAGCCTCTCTACCAGTTCTTCCATCCTCCAAAGGGAAGTCACCCACGAACCATAGATAGTCTTTTGTCCATGAATGATATCCGGGCTGGGATTAAAGGTACAGGTGCCCCCTTCGCCTACAAACGCAATTTTACCCCACTCTCTGGTTGCACGAATTGCCAGCTGCCTGCCAGCGTCATTTGCCGATGCATCGATTGCCCGCTCTACGCCTTTCCCTCCAGTGACTGCCAGGATTTGTTCCAAAGCATCCTCGCCGGGCTTGAATACATAATCAGCCAGCCCTAACTTCTTCGCCAGTCCAATCCGATAATCATTCATCTCTATACCAATCAGCTTATTTGCACCCAGTGCCTTTACCAGCATTAAGGCAGCCAAGCCTACAGGCCCCAGTCCAACCACCAGGACAGCGTCATTTCCGCAGATACCAATCTTTTCAATTGCCTCATATACAGTTCCAAATCCGCAGGCAACCTGCGCACCGTCTTTATAGGTAAGCTCATCCGGCAGCAGGATCAAATCCTTTTCTTCTGCCAGGATATAAGGTGCCATTCCGCCATTCCGCTGCCATCCATATGCCTGACGAAATTTACTTTTACAGGAAATATAATATCCACGCCTACAGTCATTGCAGACACCACAGCCAGAGATATGGTACACAATTACCCTGTCACCTTTCTTAAAGCGCTTCAAACCTTCCCCTTCCTCCACAATAATGCCGCAAGGCTCATGTCCTGCTACCATACCAGGAATATAGCCTTCAGGGCCTTTTCCCGTATGTTCCCGGTAGATACACCGGATATCACTCCCACAGATTGTAGTAGCCTTTGTCTGAATCAATACCTGGCCATGTCCTGGAGTAGGGACTTCAAAATCCCTCATTTCCACAGTACTGTTTCCGGGCAAGATAGCTCCCTTCATCAACATTTTTACTGCCATAGTTTTTCCTCTCTTTCTGTATTATGTACTTTATTTTTAAATGACAACTCCTTTTTGCAACATAATATTCGCATATAAAGCGCTTTCTCCTGTCGCAATGACAGCATAGGCCGACCGTGCTTCCTCATAAAAAGCAAATCTTTCAATCTGTCCTATCGCGCTATCTCCCCGCGCATCCACTTTGCTCACAATTTCTTTGTAAGAGTCCCAAATGGGGGTTTCCACCGGATCCCCCGGAAGCACTTGCATCAATTTTACTGGCTGTTCCACATATGTGTCCAACGGAAAAAGCTGTAATATCGCCTCCAATATCTCGCAGACACCGTGACCGTCCATACGGATTACAATAGAATCTTTTCCCACAGACTCTGACGGAAAATTGCCGTCCCCAATAACCAAACGGTCACTGTGTCCCATTTCACACAATACTTTCAATAATTCCGGCGACAAGACTTTAGGTATTCCTTTTAGCATCTTTGCGTTCTCTCCTCTCAAAACTTTTAGCAATCTGATATTGCCCTATCTCTTTTTCCGCCTGTATGTTTCAAAGCTTAAGACACCAAGGAAACTTACTGACAGAATCATGATTAAAATATACCATCCAATACGATTGTTGTCACTGGTCTTCGGACTTTCAGGAACTGCCGCCTGGCTTTCATTCACTGCTCCCTCCTGTCTGTCCGAACCGCTTTCATCGTTCACAGGAACAATCTGCTTCCATCCGACAGAAATGGGTGACAGGCCATATACCTTGAATTGGATGCCATCTTCTGTTTTCGTCACTTCCGGATATTCTGTCTCACCGGCATGATTTCCGTTCATATCCTCCGTAAACAGATGACATACAACAAAATCATGTGTGTCTTTACCTGTACCTTCGGGATATGGCAATGTCACTGTCAGGCCGTCTTTCGGGAAATTCTCTTTGCTTGCCGGCAGCCATTCCGTTCCGCCTATGTTCATCATCAATACAACATCATAGACCACGATATTCTCCATTGCTATACCTTCTGGATGCTTCTGGATATTCAGCTTCATCTGTGTCTCGATTTTTTCCGGTGTATTCAAATTCTCATCATTTGCAAAAGCTGGGGGCACTTTTGAAATCCCGTTTTCTACTGCCAAGTGATACTGTACATTTGCCGTCGGCTCCGTACTAGGCACTGCCGTCGGATTCGTTGCAGGATTCTCACTCGGATTCGGAATCGGGCTTGCTACTGGCTCTCCGCTCGGGTTTGCACTTGGGCTTGCTGCTGGCTCTCCGCTTGGCTTCGCGCTCGGGCTTGCTACTGGCTCTCCGCTCGGGTTTGCAC
>DKVC01000147.1:0-22333 GCA_002490995.1 Lachnospiraceae bacterium UBA7188 | reverse complement strand
TGGATTCGCACTTGGGCTTGCTACTGGCTCTCCGCTTGGGTTCGGGCTCGGGCTTGTTGCTGGCTCTCCGCTTGGGTTTGCACTCGGGCTTGCTACGGGTTCTTCACTTGGATTCGCACTTGAGCTTGCTACTGGCTCTCCGCTCGGGTTCGGGCTCGGGCTTGTTGCTGGCTCTCCGCTCGGGTTCGGGCTCGGGCTTGTTGCTGGCTCTCCGCTCGGGTTTGCACTCGGGCTTGCTACGGGCTCTTCACTTGGATTCGCACTTGGGCTTGCTACAGGCTCTCCGCTTGGCTTCGCGCTCGGGCTTGTTGCTGGCTCTCCGCTCGGGTTCGGGCTCGGGCTTGTATTCGTTTCAAGTTTAGCCAGCTTTTCAACGGCATCACTCAAAGCCTCATATGCTGAATTTACCTCTTGCTGCGTTGCTTCCACATCATCCAATACCTGCTTTGCAGCCTTCATTGCGTCATCAAAATCCTTCCATGTTTCAGCTGTATAATCCAACTCTTTAAGATTCATATTTGCATTATACAGCTCCTGTAGATCATTTTTATCCGCCTCAGTGTCTTCCGGCGCATCTACAGAAAGGCTTACAGCATCATAAATGATATTCTTGTAAGGCCCCATATTATTCTCGGATGCCAGATTGCCAGCGCTCTCTCCTTCTGCATAAGCTGGTGACTCATGCTCAAAAGCAATTACATTTTCGCCCTCTTTTAGCATAGCTGCATCAAACTGAATTACTATCAAGCTATACTGCCCAACTATTGTACATCTTGGATATGCCCCGCTGCTCTTGACCGGAATCGGACTTGCCGCTTCCTTCCCATCTACAGTAATAGAATCATTCAGCACTTCACCGTTCAGCTTAACCACAAGTGATGTTGACCTAGAGCTGGCTATCGCTATCTGAAGGGTGGCCGTTCCATTCTTATAACCACTACTGTCAAACAGAATGTTCCACGGAGTCACATCCGTTCCTTTCCATTGTAATTCTGTTTTTTCTGCCTTTTCAGCGCTGTATTTTATATTTCCATCTTCATAGAAGTAACCTCCATCATAATGGGATTTCTGGCCGGCTGTAGGAGATGCCATATGTAAGAAATACCAGTCTTTCGACACATCATCTTCTCCAACCTTAAAATTCACTCCTTCCGGATATAACTGGCTGAACAGTAAGTGAGCACCCCAATATCGGAAATCAGACCCCAATGCCGTCTTATCCCCTCCGGCAAACTCCTCTGCTGTCCTGTCAGCAATCCCTATTGTCCACAATGTTTCGCCATAATCAGGGCTATCCCAGACCATGCTGCCCAAATCCTTTGTCTCTCCCCCGCTGACAACAATTCCAGACTGTTCATATTCCCCCATTACACCATTAATGTCAATGTTTAGACGATAGGTTCCCGGACGGACATCTGTAATTGTAAAACTTCCGTCTTCCTTTACTGGCGCATAGAATTCATAGTATACATTATCACTCTGCCATGATTCACTTCTTGCATCTGAAAGAACTGCCCAGCCAATCCCTTCCGGACTAAGTTCTGAATGTGTGGCAACCCCTTTTCCATTTGTAACGGAAATCTTACCTGTAACAACAGACCTTACATCTGCCGCATAATCTTTATTTTCTACCCACTTATATGGCCATGCTTCCACTTCTTCAATGGTTGTTGCTTTCGCATTCTCGAGAATTTCATCCTTAGAATTTCCATAATCCGCATGCCATAGAATCGGCCCATACAGCTTTTCCCAGTCCCTCGATACATATGCTATACTTGTTCCGCCATGGGAAGTAGAAAAGTGCCAGTTGACCAATCTGGTTAATTCATTGCCAGAATCCTGTACTTCAATATCCTGTTTTGCATACCCTCCGCCTGCCCACTCTCTGCTGGGCGTAATCATGGAAAATCCAAAACTGTCTCCATATACGCCGCTTAACTGCGTCTCAAACTGATACGATGTACTCATATATTTTGTATAAACATGCCCAGTTCCCTCGCCATCGTTAATCAGATAGGTTGCATCAAACAGCTTCTCCCCATAGTCAGCAAGTTCCGGTAACCTCGTCAACTCCCCGCCTGCTGATGAAGCATATTGATACAATCTGGAATCCAGTCTGAACGCATATCTTGATTGTTCAATTCCAACTTCCACATTATCAGGAACATCTGTAGCCACCTTTGAACATGCATACATATAAACCCCTTTCGTATCTTTTTCCAACACATAATGGAGTTCAAATGCAATTGGATAGTTCTTCGAATCAGGACTTGACGTATACAAATCCTTATCAAAGCAATCCATAGTGACCACAACTTCACCATAATCATCGGTGCTCGTCAGGATTTTTCCCTGCGCTTTCTCGATTGCACATGCACCCTTCTTTCCATCCAGCGTATAATTCAACAGGTAATAACCTCTGCCGCCATTTCCCAGCACATTGTAAGCACCCTCCGCAAGTCCAGACCCATTTTCCAGATAACGGAACATGCTTGTTATCTCAGCATTAGACTTGGTAATTGTTACAGATGTATAATCATTGCTAAGCCTGAGTTCCGTCTCACTCTCCGCCACATGTACTTTGCCGTCCCTCACCCAATCATCTTCTGGTTTCGGTACGTATTCCTCTTCTTTTCCTTTCAATACAATATTATCAATGTTTAAGGAAGTTTCCACTCCTCTGCTGCAGCTTATGGCAAAGGCGCCCATATTGGCCTTGCTGTGGTAAAAATACTGTGTACCAGAGTCAGCTACTTCGTTGCCATTGGCATCCTTAAGCAATATCCTGTATATCTTATTCGCATTATCAATAATGCACGTCAATGTCACCCAATCGTTTCCGACATTTTCACATATCGTCTTTTCATTCGCACCGTCATATCCATACAATCTCCCACTCTTAATTCCCATACGGACAGCTAAGTTCCCACTATTCAGCGAGCTTTCATACATCGGCATATCAACTTGCCCGCCCTCATACTTGAAATCAAAAGAAAGCGTAAACTTATCCGGCAGTATGGTTACAAATTTTTTGCCAATGTAAGAACTGGTACCTGTCTCATATGTGGCACTTCTCGACACCGCATAATAATAGTTTTCTCCCTCTGCCTGGGAAATCTCCATGCCTGACGGCAGAACTCCGGCTGATGTCCAACCCTCTGGCAGACCCTTATCGTCCAAACAATCCGGATTATTAAAAGTTTCTTCGTAAAATACAGTCAGCCCTTCCACATCCGCTTCCAGCACTGGCCGTTCATCCTTTTGTGTCCTGTCCTTAAAGCAGACATTATCGATGCAAATACAAGAATTGACGCTGCCAAAGCTTATGGAAAATGTGCCTGACTTATCCGTTTCCTTGTGAAATGCCATTCCAGTCCGGCTACTTATGCTCTTTCCACTGATATCTTTTACGATGACATCAAATGTCTGTTTTGTATTATCGACTACATAGGACAGATTGATCCATCCATATCTTGATACCTCTTCGAGTAAATTTTCTTCAACTCCGGCATTATATACCTTCAATGTGTCATTAGAAATGCCTGCGCGGACTGCCAGATCCTTTGCATTTAATGCTCCTGCATACATACTGAGGTTAACCGACCCTGCCGCATCGCTTTTCATGTCAAAAGAAAGAGTATATTGATCTGTTACATCAAATTTTTTGCCGATATAAGTACTGGCCGCTCCGGTTCTCGTTATTTTGTAAAAATAATTCTCCGTTCCTTTTTCAATTACTGCTGATAAGTTATCTGGATTAATAGTTTCCCAACCATCTGGTATGAATTCTTCGTTTACTTTATCCGGAAGCATAAAGCTTTGTATGTAGTCCCAATCGGCTTCATTTGGAGTTGCAGGCTCTTCTCCGCTCATTTCACTTTCCCCGAAATTCTCACTCCAAAATTCATTTGTCCCATCCTCTGACATCAGGCAGATATTATCTATAAAGAGATCCGTTCTGGTATTCGTATCCGCCTTAGATATTGATGGGCTCACTGAAAAAGACCCTACTCTGACTGTCGCCAGTACATCCTCCGATGTCGTTTTATTATTAAATACCAGCTCTCCACTGGAATATAATGTACTCTTGTCAGCATCCAGCAATTGTACTGTGTACTTTTTGTCCTTATTATCAATCTTATACAGCAATGTGTACCATTGATTCTTATTTGTAGCAACCCTCGAACCACCCACTTCCACAGGTTTATTTACACCATTTACGTATAAGTATCCGTTGGCATCGATTTCTACGCGCGTAGCCCATGTTCCTGGTTTTATATTGCTACTGTCCATAAAAAACTGTGTTTTCGCGCCATCACCTATATTCTCATACATAAAATCAAAAAAAAACGTTAAGTTTTGCTCCTTCAAATCACCTTGGGCATCAAATATTTTCCCTATATAGGAATTCCCACTGGTGGACTCATTCGATATTTTGTAGTAATACCCACCGTTACCATCTCTCACAAACTGTGTGACAGGCGAATTTTGTGCAGTAGTCCAGCCATCAGGCAAATCTCCGTCGGCGTTCAGAGCAGCATACATTTCAACGTCTTCTGAATCCTGCTCCACAAATGTGGAATCTTGTGCATTTTCCGTCAATTCCTCATCAATTACGCTTTCTTCCTGGACTGCTTCTGCCCCATCGTCTCTGCTTTCTTCCTGGGTGGTTTCTGTTTTATCAGCCCCGTTTTCTTCCTGGGCGGTTTCTTCTGTTTCACCGGCTCCACTTTCCACCTGTCCAGATTCCGTCCCATCAGCCCCTACTTCTTTCTCTGCTGCTTCTGTCCCATCGGCTTCGCTTTTCTCCTGCCCGGGTTCCACCCCATCAGCCCCAATCTCTTCCTCTACAGCTTCTGCCACATCAGCTCCGTTCTCTTCCTGCTCAGGTTCCAATGTCTCTATACCATCCTTCTCTCCCGAAACAGCCGCTGCCTGTGAAGTCAGCTCACTCGCATGTAACTGAAGATTTCCCCCCGGTGTAGAAACTATTATCAATACTGTAAGAATTCCTGCAAATATCTGCTTTGTTTTTCTCATCCAAACACCTCTTCAATCTTCCTGAAACTGCCTGAATATTGCCGGTTTGAAAAAGGCTGCTGCAACTTTAAAGTGCAGCAGCCCTTCCAGGCTTATTCCGATTACTTATAGACATAAACGAAAAATATGCTGTCAGTTTAATCAGAAATATAGCTGCCTTCCGAATAATATCCTGCTTTTTCATCTAAAATCGCCTGATAACCCGCCTCCAAATACTCTGTACAATATTTCTGATAAATTTCATCAAATTCTTCAGGCGCACATGTGATACAAGCTGTCGATGCCTCCTGCCATAATGCATTCAGGTCTGTAGCATATTCGCCGCTGGATTCCACCTGCTTCGTAAAAATGGGAGTGATTATGCCAAATTGCTCATTTTCCTCGGCATAGCCATATGACTGCTCAATTAAATACTCATACCCTGCCGGTGCCAAAGTGCTTAACTGATATTTGTAATCCTGCTCCTCGTCATCATAATGTGCAATTTCCTGAACGATGCACCAGTAATCTTTGTTGTTGTTCTGTGACAGCTTAGCCTCGCCACTGTATTCAGAATCCAAAATCGCGAGTCCATCCGCATCCAGCGTATAGGTTTCTCCCTCCACTCCATTCTGCAGGTAGAACAGGTTCTCAGGCTGAATCATCCAGTCAAGGAACATCCATACTGCCGCTCTTTCCTCATCCGTTGTCTCTGTATTAATTCCCATAATCATGCCATAAGACGGATATTCATAGTAATAACCATTGCCTGTGGTGCCTTTTGCTCCCGGATCCATGGCAGCAACTTTAGCCTCCGAATTATTGGCGATAAGCGAGGAAATAGCATCTGTGGAGCTGCTGATAAAGAACGTCATAGTCCCTACATTCCCCGACACGAAAGCCGCTTTCCATGCCGCGTCATCTGTCCTCAAATAGAATTCAGGGTCAAGGATGCCTTCGTTATATTCCGTATTCAAAGTCCTAAGATAATCTTCCGTAGGCTTCCATGTAAAGGGTGCCACATTCAAGTCGAGATACTGTGCATACTCTTCCTCGCTGATGCTGTCATCAAAAAACGGATACTCATAGGTAAAGCTTTTCACTTTCAAGGTCTCACCTATGGTGCCAAGCCCTGCCTCTTTCCATTTTCTTGCCACATCCTCCAACTCCTGACGGTTCGTCGGCATGTCTGCCCCTACCGCATCCAGCCAATCCTGCCGTATCAGGGTTACGTCATTATAATATATGGCATCGCGCTCGGCAAAAAAGAAAATATTCTCTCCATTCAAAGTGCCGTATTTTTCTATTGTATCCTTTAACTTTCCATAATAAGTCGGGGCATAGTATGCAATCTCATCCAAATCAAGCGTCTGCATAGCACCCTCGCCATAATAGCTTACAGCCTGCGGCATATCATAATGCATAATGATATCCGGAGCATTCTTAGCGGCAATCAGCTGCATATAGTCCTGCACTTCCGTACTTCTTCCTATCGCGACATATTCCACTTTTATATTGTATTTGTCGCCAAATTCGGACTGTATCCATCGCGTATAATAATTATCGGTTACATTCCATCCCTCAAATGCCCGGTCATACACCGGTATCTGAATGGTTACCGTGTCCGGAAAACCATTGGAATAGTCGGCATAGGCACCACTGGAATTCCCCTCGCCACTATCCTGTGCTGCACTGCCGTCATTTGCGGCACTGCCATTCTGTGCTGCGCTGCCCTCTTCCTGCTGTGATGGAGCATCTGATTTCGAATCTGTCCCGCTGTCAGAACCGCACCCAGTCACCATGCCAGCCATGATAGCGGTAGCAAGTAATGCTGCTGTACCTTTTTTCATGTAACGTTTGTTTCTCATAAAAAACCCTCCTGTTATTCATATTGTTTATATTTTGGCTTCAACGTTTTCACGTTTTGCCTAAACCACAAATTAGAAATAAGATAAATCCCATGCACACCTATCCTTTTACGGCACCAATCATTGTGCCCTGTACGAAATATTTCTGTATAAACGGATATACACAGATAATCGGAATTGTTGCAAACATGACACATGCCGCTTTCATCACTTCAGGATTTGTCAGGACTCCCACGCTGCCGCCCTCTGCCTGAAAGGATTCCGATGCCGCCACCACCAGATAGTAAAGCTTTAGCTGCAATGGCCTTAAATCCGTGCGCTGCTTGATGTAATATAATGCATCCGAATATGTATTCCAGCGTCCTACCGCATAAAACAATGCAATAGTGGCCATGATTGGCTTGGATAGCGGTACTACTATGCTCCAGAGGATTCTGAAATGTCCGGCACCGTCGATAAGCGCCGATTCCACCAGGCTGTCCGGAATATTCGATGAAAAACTATTCTTCATTATCAATAAGTTATATGGTGCGAAACACAGAGGCAATATCAGGCACCACAATGTATCAAGCATTTTCAAGTTGCTCATCAGCAAATAATCAGGTATCGTTCCGGCCGTAAAATACATGGTTGCCAGGATAAGAAAAGTAATTATCTTTCTTCCCTTCAACTCCCTGCGGCTCAATGCATACGCGGAACACACTGTAAGGAACATGCCTATCAAAGTAAAACTGACCGTGACCACTATAGTCACAACCATGGAGCGCAGGATAGAAGAATCTGCAAATATCTTGCTGTAGGCATTCAGGGAAAACCCTTTCGGCAAAAGAACTACCTTATTTGCTATGACAAAGGACTCTTCGCTGATAGATTTCGAGAATACATGTATAAACGGGAACAGGCAGATAACCGATATCAAAATCAGCAATACGCGGAAAAAAATGTCCACCGCTAAATCCTTCTTTTGGGATACTGTTAATGTTTTTTTGATTTCTTTCATCGCTTCCCCTCCTATAACAAGCCGTCCTCACCGAGGCGTTTTGCAACATAATCCGATAATAATACCAACAACAGCCCAATAATTGACTGAAACAATCCCAGCGCAGTGGCTTCACTGAATTTTCCGCCTGTAATACCCCAGCGATATATCAATACCGGAATTGTGGTGATATATTCTGTTACCTTTGCATTTGTCAGCGCATAGATTCTTTCAAAGGAGCCCTGCATAACTCTTCCCAGATTCATAATCAGCATCGTTACGATAGTGCTGCGGATACATGGGATCGTTACATGGAGACATTGCTTCCAGCGCCCGGCACCGTCCACTCTCGCCGCCTCGTACAACTCCGTATTAACTCCGGTAATGGCCGCCAGATATACGATCGTTCCCCACCCCATCGTCTGCCACACGCCAATAAATACATAAGTAATCAGCCACCATGTATCATCCTGCAAAAACGGAACCGGGCTTCCCCCCACATTGGAAAGCATTGTATTTATCACACCGGTATCCACAGAAAACAACTGATAGGCTAATGCCCCAATTATTACCCAGGAAAGGAAATGAGGCAGATAAAGCAGCGTCTGCGTAACTTTCTTGAACCATTTTCCTCTGATTTCGTTCAGAATCAGTGCAAGGATAATCGGCATCGGAAATCCAAATATCAGGTCAAGGATGTTCAGAAGCAGCGTATTTCTCACTGACTTTCCGAAATCCCTGTGGGCAAATATCTTCTTAAAGACATCGAATCCTACCCATTCACTCCCTGAATAACCTTTGGACACTTTATAGTCCTGAAAAGCAATCGTCAGCCCTCTGTAAGCACCATACTTAAACACGATTGTAAATATCAATGGCAAAATCAACAATGCGTATAACTGCCAGCTTTTCCTGAAATACAGTGCCCTGTTCCCTTTCCCTTTACCCAATGTATCCTGTCGTTTTTTTCTATCCATTCCTATCTCTCCTTTCTGCCGGCACCTGCCAATCTTGTCAAGGTTTCACTATCCCTGCATCCCCATTATCTGAGATGTCCATGGACAGGAGATGCACTGGCTTTAGTTCCGGTGCCCGAAATTCCACTTCCCATACATTGTTCCGTACCTTTGTAATCTGTGCTGTACCGGTCTGATTCCACTCTGCAGCCTCTACAAAATCCGGTAAAACAATCTGCACCTTATGATCTCTTAACGGAGTAATATCGCATTCTAAATACTTCTTCTTCCTGTTCCACTTCATGTGCAGGAAACCATCACAATAGCGAAAATTCTCCGCCTCTCCTGCGGAAATCCTGTCCTCCAGTGCAGGGAGAAGTGCAATATACCCCGGTGACGAATACAAAAGCATCTCCTGGATTGCGTTCACATATCCCAGAACTGCATCCAGCTGCACGACTGCCGGATCCACCGTCAAGGAAATGTTCATCCCCCTCCAGTCATTATGTAATGTAAAGAAATTGTTCAACAGCGAACTTCTCGCCATGTTATCAAGGCATTCCATGGCTGCTTCCCCATTGCGGAAACGTGCATAGACGGATGCCATGTGCGCCATAGACCAGCCGGTTTGGGCATCTATCTTGCGCAGGCTGACAGCTTTCTCGTATTCCTCGATTTTCTCTGGATTCTTTTCAGGATACAGCTCATACCCCGGAAATACCGGGTAAATATGGGACAGGTGCCTGTGATCATATCTGTCTTCAAAAATATCTTCCTGCCACTCCTTGACTGCACCCTTTTCATTCTTTTTAAATTCCGGTATAGACTGTAGAATCCGCCTCCATTTGTCAATGCGCTCCTGTGCGAACGGCAAATCTTCACACATTTTCGTGACCGCAAGAAGATTGGTGAAAAATTCCTTAATTATCGAAAGATCTATAGTGGAGTTAATGGTTGTAGGCATGGGATGATCCATCTGTATACTTTCGTGAGGCATAAAGTTCACCGGTGTATTTTCCGGGGATACACTGGGATAAAATCTGATTCTCTCATGACCTGTTTCGTCCACTGTAAACCGGACAAATTCTTCGTAAAATGCCGCCACCCCGTCCATATACGGCAGCATTACATCCCGGGCAAATTCCATGTCTCTTGTATAAAGCAAATATTGGTAATAATGCTGGGCAATCCATCCGGCAGCTCCTACCCAGTTAATGATTACGGGAACAACCTGTGTAGGCGCAGATACTCCCGGAGTGGTGCCTGCCGTCATGTAAATGCCGTCAATTCCGAACAGCTTCCGCGCATTCTCCTTAAACGCTGGAATCCTGTCGTTCATATATTTAAAAATAGCACGATTGTACTCTATCAGATTACCGCAAAGGCTATGCCAGTAAATCATCTGAAGATTTTCATTTGCCATATTGTGACACCACTGCAACTGGTATCCGCCTCCCCATAACCCATAAAGCGGGAATGGATTGGCTGTTGGGTTGCTACCGCAGATAAACAGATATCTACCATAATGCCACAATTTGTCAATCAGTTCCGGAGACTGCTTATCCGCAAAAGCCTCCGCCACCAGTTCCTCATTTGTCCTGTTCCATGTAACCTGACCGTCAATGTCTCCCAGATACAGTTTTGCGCTATGATATAGTGCTTTATGAAGTTCCGAACTGTCAGCAAGCAGTTCCTCAAAACCTCTGGTCCGGGATTCCAATCTATCATGCAGCTGCTGCCATGCTCTCTCTTTTTCTTCGTTTACATACGGACAAATTGTAATCAGAACCTCATTAGAAGCCTTCACTTTTATCTTATCTTCAAGGCATTCTAAACTGCCATCGGTAACAGAAATTCTGGCTACTGCGCCAAAGTCGGTATACCGGACACCCTTTTGGTTCCTTTTGGAATTGAAGTATAAATATCCCGTTTGCTTATTCTCGCAAACTGCCCTTATCTGTGCATCTCTCCACACAGCCTGTATTGCATCGTTTACTGGCTCCCCTTCATTGTGGAATGCCTCCAGTTTCAGCTGGTATTCCAACAATTCCTTTGACTCTTCGGCATTCTCCGCAGAAAGTCGGTAGACAACCATATCTTCTGCTCTGGATACGAAAACTTCACGGCGCATAGTCATATGAGCATCATTCCATTGCTGCACGGCTACGGCATGTTCCATATCGAGCAGTCTCTTAAAAGAACGAAAACCTTTGACTGGTGTCTGCTCTACAATCAAATTTGCTACTGGCAGCTGAGCTTCCAGGCGCGAACCATATCCCGCCTCATTTAATGCATTTACTATCTCCCAGCTTGCCTCACGAAAATTCCCTTCATCCATCATCTGCCGCTGCCTGATGAATGCTTCATGAACATCCGGGACTTCATCCTGTGAACCGTTATACCATAAGTCATGTCGTCCCAGCTGCAAAATCTCCCGCTTTGCTCCGCCATACAAATTTGCCCCGGTTATACCATTTCCCGTTGCAAGCCCCTCCCGCCATAAATCATGCCACCATGATGATGGATACTGCATTTCCAAGATGTGTTCCATATATCTGTCTCCTCATGCTCTTGTTGAATGTGCTTTTTATTTACATTTATGATAAAACATCCCTCAAAAATATAACAGTTTCTACAGTGACAAGCTTTCACAATTTATGTCATATTTTCTAAAGCATCTTGCAATTAAAGTAAAAAGATTATATAATATCAATAATGAGGAGATAATTATCATGGAACACAAAGTAAATTATTCTTTCATGCTGGAAAACCAGAAAATAAATATTTTAATGATCACTCACGGAACAATCACAAATCCCATACCAAAACACAGGCACAGCAAAAACAGTTATGAGGTGCATTATATCTTTGGGGGAAAAGGGACTCTGGTTGCCCAGGAAAAAACCTATGCCCTGTTCCCTGGCACTCTATTTGTCACAGGTCCTGAAATTGATCATGAGCAGAATCCAGATATGGCAGATCCCATGCAGGAAGATTGCCTGTATTTTTACATGGACTCCCCAAATCCTATCCCCAAAAGCGCCCACATAATCAACATCCTACGCACCCACCCATTTTGGTATGGCCGGGACACCCAGAATATTGTCCAAACGATTCATTTGATTCACGAGGAATTGAATGCACATAAGATTGGCCAAGTGATTTCTCTAAATGCATGTTTCCAGCGTTACCTCGTCCAGCTGGCAAGAAATATGGCAACCATTATTCCACAAGATAAAATGGAAATCGGACCTGTACAATTGAAAATCGAAGATGCATTTCTCTATCAGTACAGAGATATCACTTTGGATGACATCTGTGATATTACAGGCATGTGCCGCCGCCAGACCCAACGGCTGTTAGAGAACTATTACGGATATGGGTTTCAGAAAAAAAGAACGGCTTCCCGTATGGCTGCGGCAACTGCTTTTCTGCTTTACAGCGATTTAAGCGTGGACGAAATAGCAGAGTCCGTGGGGTATTCCAGTCTCAGCAGTTTTTTACAGGCATTCAAAGCTTATTATCATATGACAATAAAAGAATACAGGGCGTTTGTGGAAATATCTATGCAGGAATCCCAGTAGAAAGGCGGAAAGGAATCGAAGTCCACTCCGTCCCTTTCCAAACTGGCTTTTCCTCATATCCAAGAGAGGCCATAATATTTTATAAATCCCTGCAATGCTAGCTTTCCGAGTATCTTATTGGACAATTCCATCATATCCTGATTATTAAGGTACGGCAAAGCTCTTCCTATATCCTCTATGACCTCGCTCCTGCTCTTCCTGCAAATATGCGGAAATAATTTACATCTGATTGATTTATGTATTATTCGGTGTTTCATAGCCTTTTCCCTGACCGGAAATAAGTGCCTTTTTCTCTGCAAGACGTACTTTTAAAGAAGCCCTTGCTGCATGATGCTCCTACTCCTTTTACTTTCTTCCTTCTGTGCATTTATTCGGCATATTATCAATCATGCTGTAATTTTGTTATAGCTAATGCAAACTAAATGACTTTCACTACCTTCTGTGCCAGGCTTGACTGGCATGGTGATAACCTTGAAACAACAAGCAGTCGATGCTATAATCAAATCAGTAAACCAAAATCCTCAGGAGACTATACCATGAAACATTTTACTTGTGACGCATGTCATTACATATTCCAATCCGACGATATACCTTCTTCCTGCCCTGCCTGCAATGCAGCTTCGGTCATTGCCTACAACAGTACCAACAGAAAATTTAAGATTTCTGCCGTCCGGATTTCCACCGAGGCAGAAGCCAAAAAGAACCAACAGGCTAACAGAGAAGAATCTGCACAAAAATCATTCCTTGAGCGTGTTGACAGTCTCACTGGTTATACCCTCACTGATGATGAATACCATACCGCCCTGATGCTCCTCTTCTATTTCAAATCCACACCAGATAATTTTATCTCTGTACATCTGGGATGCATTCTCAGCCAAGGGAATCCTTCCACCGAAAACGAAATGGATGGAGAATCTGCAAGGGACTTGTATACATGCGCACAGAAGCATTTTGCCTCGCAGCTTGGCAGGGAGCGACATGAAACAGGCTGCAATGACGCTACAGAAGTCGCCACCTATACAGAAAAAGGATCCGCTTCAAGCCTGCTTATCCAGTTCCGCCAGACAGAATGGGATCAGATTCTCGGTAAAGTCCCAAACCTGGCGAACATACGCAACGTAAAGATTGAACAGGTTGCCAAAAGACCCGGCGAAGATTATCTCCGTTTCCTGATGGACTGGTACAATTCAATCCTGGATTAAGCAAGTCCCAATCCTTCACCTACTCAATCTGTCTTCTGATAACGCAGGACATCACCTACACCACCTTTCTGACACTGCTATATATGGCAGAGTCAGAAAAATACCCTTTTCTGCCACTGTAATCAACCAACCACATAATATAAAAATGCCGCCTGCCTCCTGGGAGCAAAAGACCCTTATAAAGCAAACGGCATAGCATAATCACCTGAAATTCAAGACCCACCGGCTCTGCGTCAGGTAGTAGATGAGCCTCGCCCTCATCCGCTGCTCCCCGATCCACAGGGTACAGTCAAACTCAATGGAAGGGTTCCCGGCATACCTCTTCAGCTCTTTGGAATGCACCGTAATCTCCTTTATCGCCCGGATTTCCCCATCCTCGTCCTTCACCTTCAGCATCAGGGGCATGATCTCCCCGGTGCTGGTGAACCAGCATTGGCATGCGATATCCTTCTGCCGCCCCCTGACAACCCCTGCATCTGCAGCCTGGGTATTTGTCCCTATCCCAAATGCCATAAACCTTCGCCTCCTTACAGGACATTAACTTTTTCGTAATCAACTTCCCTTTTCTCCCTCGATATTCCTCCACTCATGTGGTCAATTGGCTGGTTCAGAAAAGCCGCCCACATAACGGCATCCATGCCAAAACGCTCCCTTATGGCATCCACAGTTCCGTCCACCTCTGCCAGCTTCCCATAATCCACCTCGTCAAAGAGGCTTAACTGCCTCGCAAGGCTGTTCTCCTGTACCCGGCTGGTATACACCCCCAGGAGCCTCACCAGCCTGCCGTTCCACAGCTCTCCGAACAGCTCCCGGGCGGCACGGCAGATCTCCACCGTTATGTTTGTCGGTATATCCAGCACTTTCTGGTGGGAAACATATGACAGGTCACTGTACCTGATCCCAACGGACACCACCCTTGCCTGCACCTGGTCTGCACACAGCCTGGTGGCCACAGTCTCCGAGAGCGCCAGCAGCGCCCTGTCTGCCTCCTCCCTGCTTGTCACGTCCCTGGGCAAAGTCGTACTGTTGCCGTACCCCTTGTTGGGTGCAGGCGCATCCAGCACCGGGGACAGATCCACCCCGTTGGCAAATCCCCATATCACTTCCCCATGCTTCTTCAGGACGCTTTTCAGCCATGCCGGGTCTGCCGCCGCCAGCTCCCCTATAGTCTTGATTCCCATGGAGAACAGCTTCTTTGTGGTTGCCCTGCCCACAAAGAACAGCTCGGACACCGGCAGGGGCCACATCTTCTGCCGAATCTCCTCCGGGTACAGTGTATGCACCCTGTCAGGCTTGCGGAAATCCGAAGCCATCTTCGCCAGCAGCTTGTTGGAGGACACCCCTACGTTCACCGTAAATCCCAGTTCATCCCGGATCCGGTTCTTCATCTGTTCCGCAGCTTCCTCGGGAGTACCGAACAAGTGACAGGCCGTGGTCATGTCTACAAAACTTTCATCGATGCTATACTGCTCTACCACATCTGAGAACTCCCTCAGGATATCCATGAACGCTGCAGAGCATTGTTCATACAAACTATAGTTCGGCGGAACCAACACCAGGTTCGGGCACTTCCTCTTTGCCTCCAGGATTGTCTCGCCGGTCTTGATACCGCAGTCCTTCGCCGGAATTGACTTCGCCAGGATGATACCATGGCGCAGGCTTATGTCCCCTCCCACGGCAGACGGCACCTCCTTGAGATCCAGGTTTCCTCCTTTGTGGTATAAACGGTAAACAGCCTCCCATGAAAGAAAGGCTGAATTCACGTCAATATGGAAAATAATGTTCTTCAAACGCATGTTCACCTCCTCGGATAACACCAATTATAGCAAACACATGTTCTAATTTCAATAGGTATTTATTGGAATCCATAAAAAATTGAATATTCGCTTACCTCGCCCATGCCATAGGTTGATAAATATGACACATGGACTTAACAGCCAAACAGGCTCAGCTGCTCATAGTCCGTCCTCCGCTCCAGCAAAGGTGGCGACTTGCGCAGGATTTCCCTGCAAATTCCATCCTCCAGGAGCCAATCCACGGCTTCCCCAGGATCCAATATTAGTGGCATACGGTCATGCACAGGCTCCATGGAAGCATTTGCCTGAGTAGTCAGAACCACAAAACGGTTCCCGTCCTCATACTTCCTGTAACATCCAGCCATAAACAGAGCCGGATACCCTTCCCTGTAAAAAAAATATTTCTGCTTATCCCGGTTCCATTCATAAAAACCTGTCGCCAGTATGACCACCCCCCGGTGCAGGATCCAATGTCATTTAGAAAAGAGTATATTTTTTTGATTCTGTTAAGTTTAGGCTACAATTATCATATATCAACCCATATCCATCTAAATCATATCCAACTACATTTCCTACTTTAACTCTAAATCCTTCATGGTTAATCACAATCATCAGAATAAGTACGAAAGCAATTTGGAACCATGACAATAAAAAAGCGTGCAACTCCAAAACCTCCTAATTTAGCAGGTTTCAAAAATGAGAGAAGTATGGTAGAATAAGCTATAGCAATCCTTTTCTATGCTGTAGCTTTTGATGGAGAAGCATCAGGGAGACTGGTCTTGGGAGACGTGCTCCGTTTTCTTCCGTCATCCTGTTTTGGGACAACAGCGGCGTTGGCAGATGAATTGGGTTGCTTTTTATTTTGGGGAGGCTTCTCTGCGCTGCTTTCAGGATTGCCATTTGCTTCTGTATCCTTGTATTGCAGTCTTACCAACCGGAGGGTCTCCTCATCAGCCCCATGCCTGCCGAGGAATGCAAGGATGTTGTCCAGGTTCAGCCCTTTATTTTCATGGTCACAGCAGGTTACAGTCTTTGCATGGTCAATGGGAAGGAAGTCTGCATCGTCCCTGACCATGTGATAGATGGCCACAAGCATCTTCCTTGCAATGGCAATGATCGCCTTCTTGTGGCCGCGGCGCTTTTTCAGCGTCTGGTATTTGTGATAAAAGTAGGGATCCTTCTTTGTGCTCTTGACAGCGGCAAGGGCGCACTGCACGAGCAGGGGCTTGAGGTAATGCCCGCCATTCCCGATCCTTGTGGACTTCTTTTTGTTCGCGCTCTCGTTGTTTGCGGGGGAGAGGCCCGCCCAGGAGGCAAGGGATGCGCTGTCCCGCCAGACGGACATGTTGGCGCCGATTTCGCCGAGAATATATAAGGCGGAAGCTTCCGTGATCCCAATCATGGTGGTCAGGTGCTTAATGATGGCAGCGTACTTGTGGCGGTAATACTCCAGCTTCTCATCAATCAGGGAGATGCATTTATTGATATCATCCAGGTGCAGCTGGATGATCCTCAGTTTGTCGCGCTGGACGCCGATGAACTCGTATCCGTGGATGCTGTCAAGGATATCCTCCCGCGGCGCCTTGACGCGACGGTCCACCAGCTTCAGGATGTCCTCATCGCGGACATCTTCCGAGTCTGAACCCACAAGGTAAGACATGATGGCCGAAGCCGATTTTCCAAAGGGGTCACTGAACACAGAGTCCAGCCGTATTTTGGAGACAGTCATGGAGTTCTGGTAACGGTTCTTTTCGGAAGTCCGCATATAAGTAAGCTTAAGGCGGTAGCGGCACAGTTCGTGCAGGTCCCTGATGTCTGCCGGCGGGATGAAGGAAGCGACGACCAGGTCCATCCGGAAGAGGTTCGCTATATGGATGGCATCCCGGAAGTCGGTCTTGCGGCCTTTTGCCTGCTTCACATATTTGGGGTGGGTCAGGACAGGCTTGAGCCCGTTATGCTCCAGGATGTCATAGACCGGGATCCAGTATTTCCCGGTGGATTCCATGCAGACATCCTCCACGCCGTAGCTTTTGAGCCATTCGGCCATCCTGCGGACATCGCTGTTGGATGAGGTGAACTGCCGGACATAAAAAAGTGCGCTGAGGGTTGCCGGGTCCGTCACGCAGACGGCGGCCATGAGGATCTCTTTATGGACATCAATGCCCGCGCAGACCGGGCGCCTGATGTCGGTAGTAGGTGAAGTGACGACACGGGTTCCGTCATCAAGGGTGAGGTTTCCCAGTTCCCCTGAGGAATAAGTGCCTTCAGAATGGATATGTTTCCGTGAGGTCTTTTTATTAGAAGCTGCCATGGGGTATCCTCCTTTCGTAAATGGCAGGGCTGAAAAGACAGGAACCGGCCTTGACTGCCATCCCTGCGGGAACCCTTAAAAGGAAGAATGGGCTTATTCATAAGTACACGGGTTTCAAGACCCCAGTCGTTTGTGCATAAAGGATGGCGGCAACTTATAAGTTTTCGGCTTCTGGATCTCCAGATGTTACAACGTGCTCTGTAGTGTGCCGGTACTGTCAGATATAGGATACAACAGATGGGGGAAAAAGGAAACTTAAAAAGAAGCCAGTTTTAAAAGGCTTTCATTATCGTTTGTGCCGGGGCTCCCCGGCATGGTAACAAGTTTTTTCAGAAGGGCGACGGGGACATTTGTCCGGAGCGGCTCAATCTCCGGCGGTAGTCGGAGGGAGAGGCTCCCGCCAGCTTCTGAAAGGTGCGATTAAAATAGCTGATATTGTTAAACCCGCAGAGGGTGGCAATCTCGGTTATTTTTTTGTCCGTCCCGGTCAGCAGCTCGCAGCTTTTTACAATGCGAAGCCGGTTCAGATAAGAAAAAGGAGTGTAGCCGGTGTAGTCCCGAAAGCGATGACAGAAGTAGCTTTCGCTGAAGCCGGCTTTTTCGGACAGCTCCTTCAGAGTCAGGGGCTCCGAAAAATGCTCCTGCAGGAAGTTCAGACTTTTCTGAATCTCCTGGTAAAGGGAATGCTCGGAGGGATCAAGGCTCAGTCCGGAAAAACAGAGGTTATAAAGCTCCTGCCAGCACAGAAGCAGGCTGCCGATGAGGGAGAGTTCATAGCGGGCCAGCTGGGGAGCCTGCAGGGAAAAGATATGGGGCAGCAGCGCAAGAAGCCGGGCGTTTTCCGCCTTGTCCCGGGTGACAGGATAGACGCAGTCGATTCGCCGAAGCTGCAGCGGCGCAAAATAGGGCTGACAGTAGGGAGAAAGGCTCTGCTCCAGCAGGTTCAGATCGAACACCACCGCCCGGTGGCAGCAGGGGGAGCCGGTTGGATTTGCGGCGCTGTGGATCAGCCCCGGGGGAACAAAGATTCCTTCTCCGGCCCGCAGAGAGAAGGAATGGCTTTCCACCTGGAAGTCCACCGTTCCCTGCTCCAGGTAGAAGAGCTCTGCCTCGGGATGACAATGCAGATAGAGGGCGCAGGTCTCTCCCGGGTTTACCATGGTGCGGTAAAGGGAAAAGGGCCGGGAAGAGGTGCGGTGTACCACGGACTCCAGGGGCAGGGTATTTTGCGCAAGCTTTTTTTCCGTCATGGGATAAACCTCCCGGGAAGCGGATCTGACGCTTCCCTGTGTCTATCATAAGCAAAAAAACAAAATTGTGCAAGTACCAGCCATGATAATGCAAGAATTTTATGAAAGAAAGCAATATAATATAGATTGCAGGACCCGATTGCGCCTGCGGTGAAACAGAAGGCAGGAAGCCAGCGAAGGGCAGAGAGCCTGTGGAAAGCAGAGAGCCGGTGGAAAGCAGAGAGCCGATGGAAAGGCAGAGAGCCGGTGGAAGGCAGAAAGCCGGTGGAAAGCGAAAGCCAGCAAAAGGCAGAAAGGATGGGATGATGGGATGATGGGAATTCTGACATTGGAAAAGGAAAAAATTGTGTTTCAGAGGCGGGACGAGCTGACCGTGGTGGAAGCCTACGGAAAGGACTGTATCCGGTGTCGTTCTACGAAGAACGGAAAGCTGAGCGAGGAGAACTGGACGCTGCTGCCGCCGGCGGAGGAGTCGGAGGCTGTGGTGGCCGGGGACGAACGTTGCGCCACGCTGACCAACGGCATGATATCCGTGAAGGTGGAAGCGGGCAATTTCTGGTACGGCGGGGTATTGACCTGGTACCGGGAGGGAAAACAGATCCTGCACACGAAATTCGAGGGGGATTATACCGGTCGAAACGTACATACGGAGGGAGACCATTACCAGATTAAGGTGATTTTCGACGCCAACCCGGGGGAGCATTTCTACGGGCTGGGGCAGGAGCAGGAGGACATTTTTGACCGGAAGGGCGGCACCTGTAATCTGCAGCATTATAATACCAAATCGGCGGTGCCGGTGCTGTACTCCTCTCTGGGCTATGGATTTTTCTGGAACAATCCCGCGCCGGGGCGCTGCGAAACCACGAAGAATCATACCATGTGGGTGGCGGACAGCGCGTATCAGGCGGACTATCTGATCTACGGCGGGAAGACGCCGGCGGAGGTACTGAAGAAATATTGCGATCTCACCGGTTATGCGCCGGCCTTTCCCGAGTGGGCGGCGGGCTTCTGGCAGAGCAGACTGCGCTACGAAAGCCAGGAGGAGGTATTGGAGATTGCCAGAGAATATCAGAAGCGGGGGATTCCTCTGGCGGCCATTGTCATCGACTTTTTTCATTGGACAGAGCAGGGAGAGTGGAAATTTGACCCGAAGTACTGGCCGGATCCGGAGGGGATGTGCCGGGAACTGAAGGAGATGGGCGTGCAGCCGGTGGTTTCCATCTGGCCCACCTCGAACCCGGCCAGCGAGAATTATCGGGTCATGGACGACGCCAATCTGCTGGTGCGGACGGAGAACGGCCAGTACGGGATCTTTGATTTTTACGGGCAGCAGACCTTTATCGACGTGACCAATCCCGCCACCGGTCCCTTTGTCTGGGATAAAGTAAAGAAGAATTATTACGATAAGGGAATTCACAATTTCTGGCTGGACGAGGCGGAGCCGGAGGTGCATCCCCAGCAGTATTCCAACCTGAAGTTTTACGCGGGAAACGGCGCTCAGACCGCTATGCTTTATCCCTATTATTACAGCAAAATGTTCTACGAGGGGCTGAGAGAGGCCGGGGAAGAAGAGATCATCCTGCTGATCCGGGCCGCTTATCCCGGCAGCCAGAGATTCGGCTCCCTGGTCTGGAACGGAGATATCGGCTCTACCTTTGAGGCGCTGCGCATGAGCGTGAAGACGGGGCTTTCCATGGCGATGTGCGGGATTCCCTGGTGGAACAGCGATATAGGCGGGTTTCATTCCGGAGATACGCAGAGCGAATATTTCCGGGAGCTGATCGTCCGCTGGACCCAGTTCGGCCTGTTCTGCCCTGTCATGCGGCTCCACGGCGCCAGAATGCGGACGCCGGGACAGGCGGAGCGGCATCCCGGCATCAGGGAGAGAAGCGGCGGTGAGAACGAGATCTGGAGTTTCGGAGATCCGGCTTACCGGGTGCTGAAGGAGCTGGTCGAGCTGCGGGAGCGGCTGAAGCCCTATATCTGCCGTCATATGGAGATTGCCTCCCGGGAGGGCAAGCCGCTGATGCGTCCCATGTTCTTCGAATACCCGGAGGATCCGGTCTGCTACGAGCTGGAGGATCAGTATTTCTTCGGCGAGGATATTCTTTTTGCTCCCATTACGGAGCGGGGCTGTAGAGAGCGCAGAGTCTATCTGCCGGAGGGACGCTGGCAGGATGTGAACAGCAAGGAGGTCCAGGAAGGCGGGAAATGGCTGACTTGTCAGGCGCCTCTGGAAAAATTCGTGGCCTTTGTGAAAGAGGGCAGTCCGGTGGCGGAAGTTTTCGTGTAAAGAGGAAGGGGAATCTATTTATTCCCGCGAGCAATGAGCCAGGTCAGCACGGCTGACCTGGCGCCGCTGCTTGCACGGACAGTTGGCGAATACCGTTGCAGACGCAGTATCGAGGCAAGGCCTGCGATACGGGGAGGTATCAATATGGCATTTATCAGGGTATATACAGGAGAAGTTGTGGAAAAGTAATATCCGGAGGCGCTGGCCTGCAGCGTGCATTTTGCGCTCAGCCGGGACGGAGAGTCCTTTCAGGCTCTGAATCAGGGCTACGGGATCCTCTTTGCCCGGGCGGCGATTCGGGAGGACAATACGATCGCGGTGAGGGGACTTCAAAATCCCCGCCTGCTCAGGGCGGGAGAGGAATATCTGATTTACGCGGAGCCTCTGGACGAGCATTGGAATCCTATGGAACAGGGCGGTTATCTGGTCTGGAAAACAAAGGACTTTGTCCGCTTTGGCGAGCAGGAGCGGGTGGAATCCATACCCGAAAGCCGGCCCGGGGCAAACGACGGATCCGGCGGCAGTGACGGAGAAAGGCCAACAGAGCTTCTGGAGATTCCGGACAGGCTGCTTCCCGGGATTCTGGAACGCTGGATACCGCTGCACAGTGTGTCGGCGGAAGTAAGTGTGAAGAGCCTGGAGGAGCTGGCGCAGGTTCGGGCCAGGGTGACCTATTCCGACGGCTCGACGGATGAGAAGCCGGTGCGCTGGGACAGGGAGAGCCTGGCGGCTCTGGGAGGCGGCAGGTATCGGATCACCGGATATATGGAGCCGGTGGATACGGGCTTTCCTCTGGCGGTGGGTTATGCAGACCCGGTTTTGTTTTTCTGGAAGGGCTTCTGGTATTTCCTGGCTACCAATGACAACGTGAACGATATCGGTCTGTTCGTACATTAGACATTTCTGTATAAAACCATAGAGATTGGCAATACTATAATCAGAAAGATAAATCGACAACAAATTCAATCTAATAATTCGACAGAATACTGTACATATCTGAATCTTATCGGAAGGATTTTTCCTCCATAGACACAGAAAAATTTACAGCCTCCTGCTCAGCCATGAGCATATCACT
>DKVC01000203.1:9145-16825 GCA_002490995.1 Lachnospiraceae bacterium UBA7188 | reverse complement strand
TCTGGAACAGTGGGTTAAAAAGCAGAATATTTACGGCAGGAAGCTGGTGAAGATCCCGACGCCCCGGTTTGCGGTGTTTTACAATGGAACGGAGAAGCAGCCGGGGCGGTACCAGCTGAAGCTGTCGGACGCGTATGCAAACCCTGTGGAGAAGCCGGAGCTGGAGCTGACCTGCACTGTCTACAACATCAACCCGGGGAAGAACCGGAAGCTGCTGTCGAAATGCCCGGTTTTACAGCAGTATATGATTTTTGCAGGTTATGTGCGGGAGTACATGGGGAAGTATCCGGAGAAGGATTTGAGTAAAGCAATCAACAAAGCCATAGACCGCTGTATCAGGGAAAATGTACTGCGGGAATTCCTGATACGGCGCCGCGGGGAGGTGACAAAGGTGACACAGCTGGATTACACAATTGACAGGCGTATAGAGCTTGAACGGGAAGAGGCCCGGGAAGAGGAGCGTGTCAACACGGAACGCGAACGGCTGCGAGCGGAAGAGGAACGGCAGCGGGCGGAAGAGGAACGGAAGGCGAAGGAGCAGGAACGGCAGCGGGCAGAACAGGCAGAGAAAGAAGTACAGAAACTTCGTGCAGAACTGGAGCAATATAAAAGACAGTTTTCGAAAGCCGGTAACCAGGACTTTCCCGGCTGACATTGACGTTAAACTCGCGAGCGCATTTATTTACCGTTTTTCTGTTCTACAATATAGACGCGCTCGCTCGTTATACATGTAGATTGGCAAATGTTTTTGAACGCAAGTATAAAATACAGCTGCCATTCTCCGTTCAGGCGAGCTGTGAATACGTGGCAAATATGCCTACGGGTCATAATCGGCAGCCTCGTTTCCTGAGGCTGCTTTCTGGTTTGTATAGACCTCTATGGAAAGAGTTTGAATGCTGCCGTAGAAGAAACGATTGGAAATATGGTCGGATGAAATGATTGTTTATATCGATGTAAGTGCGAAAGGAAGTGCAGGAATATGGGAATTTACGTAAATCCGGGCAATACCCTGTATAAGGAGGCCGTGAACTCAAGAATCTATGTGGATAAAAGCGAATGGATTTCCTATACAAACACATGTTTGAATACAAGACAGAAAAATCTGTGTATCAGCCGTCCGAGACGTTTCGGAAAATCCACGGCTGCGGATATGCTGGTGGCATATTACAGCAGAGGGTGTAATTCCGCCGCCCTTTTTTCCGGCAGGAAGGTGGAGAATGATATATCTTTTCAGGAGCACTTAAACCGGCATAATGTAATCCGGCTGGATGTGCAGCAATTTCTGGAATCCAAAAACGATGCGGACTTTTTTTTCACTGACATGGAACGGGCGGTAGTGAGGGAACTGGGGAAAGAGTTTCCGGATTGTGGAAGCTTCGGGGATGAACGCTTGAAAAATGTGCTGAACCAGATATTTGCCCGAAAGGGTGAGGGATTTGTTTTTGTCATGGATGAATGGGACTGCGTATTCCGATTGGCAAAAAACCGTGAGGATGCCCAGAAGGAGTACCTGGACTTCCTGCGCGGGCTTTTCAAGGGACAGGAGTATGTGGAACTGGCTTATATGACGGGAATTCTTCCGATCAAGAAATATGGGGAGCATTCCGCCATCAACATTTTTGATGAATATTCCATGATCGATCCGAGGGCATCGGCCGGGCTTTTTGGGTTTACGGGGGATGAAGTGCGGCAGCAATGTAAGGAGCAGAATGTGGACTATGCGGAGATGGAGAAATGGTATGACGGTTACCTGATAGGGAAGCAGCATATTTATAATCCGAAATCTGTTGCCGATGCCCTGATGTGGAAGAAATTTAAAAGCTATTGGGCCGGGTCGGAGACTTATGAGGCGCTGAAAGTTTATATTGAAATGAATTTTGACGGTTTAAAGGAAGCTGTCGTTGAAATGCTGGGAGGCGGGCGCTGCAGGGTAAATCCGAGAAAGTTTCAGAATGATATGGAAACTTTTGTGACAAAGGATGATGTGCTTGTCCTTCTGGTGTACCTGGGGTATTTAACATATGACGAGGCTACCAATGAGGTATTGATTCCGAATCAGGAAATTACGCAGGAATTTTTGAATGTTGTGGATGAGGCAGACTGGGGTGGGCTTATCAGTGCATTGAACCGCTCTGAAGCTCTTTTGAAGCATACCTGGGCATTAGATGAAGCTGCAGTAGCGGACGGAATGGAGGCAATTCACAGTGAGACCGCCTCGCTGCTGAAATACAATAATGAGAATTCCCTGACATGCACGGTTTTGATGGCATATTTCAGTGCAAAAGCATATTATATGAACCCGATCATGGAAATGCCTTCCGGAAAAGGCTTTGCGGATGTGGTGTATCTGCCCAGGCGGGGGATTGACAAACCTGCGTTGGTAGTAGAGCTGAAGTGGAATAAATCTGCAGAAGGCGCGTTAAAGCAGATCAAAGAGAAGGATTACGCGGACTGGATTCTGGAATATACAGGGGACATTCTCCTGGTAGCTGTGAATTACGATAAGAGCAGCAAAAAACATACCTGTGCCATAGAACGGCACCATAAAGAAGCAATGCGGTAGGGAGGAATGACATGGGGGAACGCGAGAGCAGGAAACGGTTCGGTGCATCTATCAGGGGATTGCGCAGGAAAAAGGGATTTTCACAGGAACAGGTAAGTGCGGGTTTGTGCACGGCACAGGAGCTTTCCTATTTTGAGAAAGGGGAACGGACGGCGCCCAACCTTCTCCAGGATGCGCTCCAGGAAAGGCTGGGCGTAGGGGCGGAGGATTACGAGCACTACCTGGATTATCCGGAATATGAACATTGGGAGGCCAGGCAGGGTATCCTGCACTTCATTACCTGGGACGAACCGGGCAGGGCGGCAGGGCTTCTGGAGGCGTACCGTGCCAAATACCCCGGGTGCTCCGGGGACTGCTCCAAAGTGACCGAGCGGCTGGAGAGACAGTTCTACCTTGCCATGCTGGCTCTGATTCGGGGACGTGAAGGGGCAAAAAGGGAAGAACTGTATGGGATTCTGGAAGAAGCGATACGTTTGACCGTCCCCACGCTCTGGCGGGAGCCCCTGGGGGATATGGTGCTTTCCATTAAGGAGCTGAACCTGATACTGGAAGCGGAGCATTGCCGGGAGGATGGCGGGGAAGAAGGACATTACCGGGAGATCCTGGCGTATATCGAGTCATCCGGCCTGGACGGGATCGGCATGGCAAAAATCTACCCGAAAGCGGTGTGGTTTCTATGGAATTTTCTATGTGGGCGCGGGACGCGGCCAATGGGCAGGGCACAGGATCAGGAGGGAGAAGCCTCCGGGTCATGTGTATCCGGGCTACGGGTATCTGGTCTGCAGGCCTCCGGGCTGCTGGTATCCTGTAACCGCGCCATAGAGATTCTGCGGAACGCTTCCAGGATGTATTATCTGTGGGAGCTTTTAGGAATGCGCCGGATGCTCCTGGAACAGCAGATGGAAGTTCTCCTGGAACAGGGGGAGGGGAGAAAGGCCGACGCACTGCAGCCCATGTACCGGGAGAGCGGAGACTGGATATGGGCGCTGGAATCGGCTTATGCAGAATTTGGCGTGCCCAGGGAGACCTTCGAATACTGCTACCTCTATGTGGAGAAGGGCGTATTCTGCATCAGCGATGTGGTCCGCATCCGCCGGAAAATGCTGGGTCTAAGCGTGGCGGAGCTAAGCAGCGGAATCTGCACGGAGAGAACCCTTAGAAGGCTTGAAAACAGACAGAGCACATCCCAGAGGGCTATCGTGGAAGCATTTTTTGAGCGGCTGGGCCTTTCTACGGAGATGACGCGGACAGAGCTGGTGACGGAGAGCCCGGAAGCCAGGCAGTTGATGGAACGGCTGCGGGACTGCATCAATGACTACAGGGAAGAGGATGCGGCAAGGTTGTACGCACAGGTCAGGGAGTTGGTGCCGGCGGAGCTTAAGACAAACCAGCAGGTTCTGCTGCATAAGGAGGCGAACCTGCGGCAGATAGGGAGAAAGCTGGAAGGAAGGGAATGCTATGAGACAGTACGCGATATCCTGGAGATTACAATGCCTTATGAGTCTTTCTTAAAGGAGGGAGAGAAATATCTTACTTATGAAGAGCAATCATGCATCCAGACTATGATGATGGGGATGGAGAAAGATGGGGAAGAATTCCTGACCTCCATGGAACGCTTTGAGGAAATGTATCGTCCCTTCGAGGAAAAGAAGCTGGTAGAGACCGTCAACATTATGTATGAATATGTTATGAGAAATGTAGGAAGCGAATGGGGGAACATGGGAGAGTATGACAGGTCAGATAAATATAATAGGATTATTGCCGAGGTATGTCTCCGTACCCGCAGGATGAATGCAATTGAAAGGGCTTTATATGGCCGCTGTTGGAATTACGGTGAACGGAGACAGAAAGGCATACTCTGCAGCAATTTATTGGACGAGAAAATGGAACTGGAACGTTGTCTTTTATTTAGCAGGATGGATAAACAAAAACATTCGGAACAGTTTTACCAAAAAAAGCTGAAGGAAAAATGGGGTGGTTAAATGAGGCTATTTATTGTGTGCAATGACAGGAACCCTATCGTCTTGTGGGGAGATTCCCGCTTCCTCGTCCTGCGTTCCTCCATCTGGCTTTTCGATTACAATTTTGGGTGGATATTTGTCCACGTCAGGGTTAACGGTTCCAGCTGCGGGTGTTGATACCAGAACTGCGGCAGACAGTGACATTGTGGTAATAAAGTACTTAAAACATTTTTTTCTCATTTAACATTCCTCCGAGGTAATTATTTCCGATAGATTGGAGTGCCGCCTCCATATCTTGCCGGATGCTTCGATAATAGAATTCTTTCGTGAATTCTATTATCACGTTTTATTGTAAAATGAGCAGTTTTCTTTGACAAGTGCCAGAGTTGTTGAATTTTTAGACTGCTTTTTTAACAACTCTGGCACTTGCAAAGGCAGAAGGAAAATGGTATCCTTTTGGTACAAACTTTTCATGAGAAGTTCATTAACACAAATTATTAAGAGGAGGAATTACAATGGTAATGAAGAATTTGAAGAGGATGGCTTTGGCGGCGGCTCTCGGATTGGTAATCAGCGTGCAGGGCGTGATGCCGGTGAGTGCGGCGGCAAGAAGTTGGGTTCATTCAAATTGTGGGACACAGGTGGTTGTTTCGTCATGGACAGAAGTAAAAAACAGTTATGAGAGCCCGTGTACGGTCTCGGGTCATGTTCCTTCCTGTCGTGTCGTTACGGAAACTTGCGTGGATCATTATATGGTGACATGCCCGTCATGTAACATTACGTTGGAGCAGAATGTAGGTAATACATATACAAGATCACGTCATGTATCAGTAGAGTAAATATTTCTACAGTGTTATAAAAGGCTGCGGAAGTAGCTAATAAGGAGGTTTCATGAAACAGAAAACGAAACTGATGAAATTTTTATTAAGCGCACCGGCATTACTCATGCTACTTTTGGCAGCTGCTTCCTGTGGAGCCCGGGATATCCCGGACTCCGCTTCGGGCGTGTCGGGAAGTTCAGGCGTATCAGGAGACGAAAAAGAAAATCAGGAAGAGAACCAGCCAGGGCAGGACAAGGAGACGTCAGGGCGGGCGGAAGGAGCGGATAACAGCACTGTGGCAGTGTCGGATTTTTACTATATGGCGCTGGATTCCGCATTGAACGGAAATATTTACGAATCCTTTTGCATGGATGGCGAGTGGCTGTACCTGACAGATATTGTGGACGGCGAGGCGGATGAGTATTCCGTCGGGATAACCAGAAGGCGCATTTCGGACGGATACACGGAGCAGAATTACGCGCTGACCGGGTTCAAAAAGTGGAAAGGGAAGCCCCTGCTGCTCACGGACGGGGCAGGAAACTGCTATCTGTACTGGTGCTCATATGCGCCTGCGGAGGAACGCATACATACCCTGGAAAAGTACGGGACGGACGGGGCACAGCTCTGGAGCGTGGATTATACATCAGGAGAGCTGGACGGTGTGGAGCAGATGCTGGATCGGGGGACTGTGACGGCGGATGGCAGGGTATTTTTGTACCAGCAGGGTGCGGGCAGCAGTGTCTTCTCCTTTGGGGCTGACGGCAGCCTGGAGCAGAGATATACGCCGGAGCTGGATTTCCTGGAGGGGGTTGCAGCCGGAAAGGACGGCAGGGTATACGCGTACTATATTACCGGGGAGGAGCCGCTGTTTCTGGAGCTGGGGGGCAACGGGGAACAGCGGGTATGCCCGACAAAGCCCATGGCAGTGTATGACGGATTTGATATGGGACTCTGTCTGCGGACAGGGGAAGGGATGTTTTCCTATGACCCGGAAACCGGGGGGACGGAGCGTCTGTGGGGCTGGGGGGATGAGTACATACAGGCGGACGGCAACCGGATGGAGAAGTCGTATGCGGCAGAGGGCGTATTGACCGTATTGTATATGGAAAACAGCGGATCCAGCTATGAGAGGCAGATTGTGACATTCGCTTCCATCCATATGGAGGATGCGGCGGACTATCCGGAACGCCGGAAGCTGCTCCTGACTACCCAGGCCAGGTCAGAAGATTTTCTGAATTCAACCCTGTCATTTTTGATACAGCGGTATAACAGGCAGAGCAGACAATACAGAGTGGAAGTTCAATTCGAACAGGACGAAGATGTCCTGGTGCAGAAGCTCCTTCGAGGGGAAGGGGGAGACCTGGTGGATTTGCGCATGCTGTACGCCGACGACCTGGCCAGGATGGGCGCATTTGAGGAACTGGATGCCTGCTATGAGGGCAGCGCGGCAGTATCCAGGGAGGATATCCTGGAATCCGTTTGGAATGCCTGCTCCATAAGCGGGAAGAATGTATCCGTGATCCCGGGGTTCCAGATCAACACGCTCCGCGCCAGGGGGGATTTCATGGCGGGCGAGGAGTGGACGGTGTGGAAATTCCTGGAGATGGGGGAGCAGGACAGGATGTTTTCCTCTCAGACTCCCGATATGGCGCTTGGGCTTTGCATGGGGCTCCAGTATGGGGCGCATTTTGTGGATTATGAGAAGAAGGAATGCTATTTTGACACGGAAGAATTCCGGCGTATCTTAGAAAGCTGCCGCAATTGGGAAACGTATACGGAACGGGTTGAGGGGTATCAGACAGATTACAGCAGCGCAAAGGGAGACTGGCTGTTTGACAGTGTCTCTATTGCCAGCCCGTGGGATATCGTTCCCCAGAAAAGTATCTTTGACACGGGCAGGTATGAGTATGAAGGGGACGATTACGTGTCCACGCTGGTTGGATTCCCGGGATGGGACGGCGGGGAATATCAGCTTGTCGGAGTGGAACGGATCGCAATGACCAGTTCTTCGGAGCACAGGGAAGGGGCGTGGGATTTTCTGGAGTATCTGTTGTCGGAGGATTTGCAGAAGACCCTGAGTAACGCGCTGCCGTCGAGGAAAGACTGTTTTAATGCCCGTCTCAGTGATATTTATGTGGATCCTGCTTCCCGTCTGGTGAATACCTCATTTATTGGCGGGGAGAAGCCAGAGCTGCAGTTCCCTACGGAGGAGGATATCTCCATGGTGCGCCGGATGGCAGAGTCTGCCGTGTACGATACCTGGGCATCCAGGCAGGATCCGCTGTGGGAGATTGTGAGCGACGAAGCAGCAATGTATTTCGCCGGGGATGCCGAT
>DKVC01000203.1:920-8863 GCA_002490995.1 Lachnospiraceae bacterium UBA7188 | reverse complement strand
CCGGGTGCAGAATTATCTGAATGAATTGTAAATTTTTTCTCAGGAGAATCAATAGCTTTTAGGAATGCAATGTGGAACAGTTTATCACCGAAGGGGGCTTTGGGGGATCGGGCAGGGAGTAAGTGTTCCCTGTCCGGTTTCAGCTACAATAGGTGGCAAGGGAAACTTTGGCACCTGTAGTGCTGTGGTACGGAGGAATTATGAATAGAAAAATTTTGCAAAAGTATAACAGGTTGTGGGCGTTTCTCCTCTGTGGGGTGCTGCTGCTTGGTGGGTGCGGGAAAGCGGACGGTGGAGGCAGTGGCGCGCAGGCACTGAATAACCAAGGAAACCCAGGTCCAGGCAGTCAGGGGGTCCAGGAGGGGGAAGCATCCGAGATCGGGGAAATGATGTCTTATAAGGACATGCGCTATCTCCCGGAATTTACGGATATGTCAGAAAAATATGGAGCACAGTTGGCAGCAGGCGCAGGCTTTGTGAATGATACCTTCTATCTGGTGAAGCGGGGGGAGGACAGCGAAGGCAGCATGGGCCAGCTGATTGCCTACGATCCTGGTACAGGGGAAGAGAAGGTCGTGTCGGAAAGTGAGGGGATGATAGCGGCCGCACCGCTGAAAGACGGGTCCGCAATCCTGCTGTCCGCAGTCAGCGACACCGATTATCGGCTCTCCAAAGTGGATTCTGAGGGGGCGGAAATATTTTCCAGGGAATATACAGACCAGGCGCTGTACGAGTGGAAGCTGAATGCCCGGATGGTGGCTGATTCCCAGGACAGGGCCTGTCTGTTGACCGATAACAGTGTCCTGCTGTTTGACGGGCAGGGAAACGCCATGGGAAAGATAGATTTGAGCGGAAAACTGATATTACAGATCGTCAGCGATGGCAGCGGAGAGGTGTACCTGTACGATTATTATGTAAGCCAGCTGATTCCGGTTGATTTTGAGACAGCCACCCTGGGGGCATCCGCTTACCAGATACCGGCTATGATGACTCTGCGGGCAATTGCGGCAGGCAGAGAAGCGGATTTCCTGGTCTGTGACGATACTACAGTCTATCGGTACAGTTGCGGGGACGGGAACCTGGTTCCACTGTTTGACCTGCAGGACAGCCAGATTTCCAATGCGCTCAATATCGAGACGATAGGGGAAATGGAAGATGGGCGTGTCTTCATATTCAGCAGGAGCCGGGAAGTGGGAAACGACGATATGGAAGTGGCAGTTCTGACGCCTACACCCCTTGACGAATGCCCTGTGCGGGAAGTGGTGACAATAGGAACCGTAAGCCCCGGTACAAGCCTGTTAAACAGCGTGGTGGAGTTTAACCGGCAGAATGAAGACTTCAATGTAAGTATCCTGAATTATTCCCTCGGGGGAAGAAATTACAGTGAAGCCAGGGCGGCGCTGAAGCTGGATATTTCCGTGGGGAGGGGGCCTGATATCTGTGAGATTGACTGGCTTGACGGGACGGGAGACCTTCTGGCGAAAGGGTGCTTTGCAGACCTGTCCGGTTATCTGGACGGGAGCGGGGCTTATCGGAAGGAGGATTTCATCAGCCAGGCGCTGGACATCTATTCTTATGAAGGCCAGCTGATGGCGATTCCGAAATATTTCAGCCTGCGTACTATTGCGGCCAGTCCTGATACCGTGGGGGAAGCTGCCGGGTGGGATTTGGAGGATGTAAAGGCTGCCGTCCAGTCGCATCCTGACGCGCTGGTTTTCGCCGAAACCGGCAGTTCCTATATGATCGATATGTGCCTCCGCAATATGATGGGGGAATTTGTGGATTTCGAGAAAAAGGAAGCCGGCTTTGACTCCCCGGAGTACATTGAATTCCTGGATTTCCTGAAGAGCCTGCCCGATAATTATGACGACAATAAAAGCAGGGAATATACCGGGGAATGGCTGCGGGACGGAAGGGCTCTGTTTTCCGTGCGGGATATCGGGCGCCTTACCGATTTCCAGGTGCTGGAAGCGAACTTTGGGGGGAGCTATACCTGCATCGGTTATCCTTCCCCCGATAAGTCTCCCGATTGTATCATCCAGGCTAGGGAGGCATATGCTATTACCTCTTCCTGTACCGATAAGGATAAGGCATGGAAATTCGTGGAATGGAGCCATTCCACACAGGGGGAAGAGAGTGAACTGGAGATGATGACCAGGAGTGGTTTCCCCACCAGGAAGGATGTCTTTGAGCGGGAGATGGAAGAAGCGGCAGGACAGTCAGGAACTGGGGCGGGAAACCTGGGAGGGACTACTATCTCAGGGTCATACGTGAAGTACCGCAATACCAGTCCGGAAGAAATCGAACTGCTCCGCTCCCTGATAGACTGTGCCGGCCCGGAGAAAAGCATGGAGGAGACAATCCTCAATATCATGTATGAAGAGACGGCCAGCCTGTTCGACGGCAGTAAATCCGCAGAGGAAGTAGCAGGGGTAATCCAGAACCGGATCCAGCTTTATCTGGATGAGTGACGGCCTTTTGCTGGTCATATTATAGAATGTTGGAATATATTTTTGTGGAGGAATCCTGTCATATGAAGTTAGCTGCGAAATTTAATAACAAAATATGTGTCATGGCTTTACTCCTGCCTTTGCTGTCTGCCTCCTGCGGAGCCCGGGATATCCCGGACTCCGTCAGTGGCGTTGAAAAAGGGGATACTGTCTCTTCCAGTCCTCAGGAGGACAGCAGTGTGGCAGAAGCCCATAGGGATGGTGGCAGCGGGAAAGTGGCGGTGGCTGATTATATTGAGATGGACGACTGGTGGATGCGGCTCTGTCCGGGGGATGATTCCCAATCTTATGCCATAAACGGGGAATGGATGTATGTGACCGACCACATGGGTATCGTCGATGAGGAGAAGAGCCAGGAGGAAAGCTTATTTTGCAATTTTGGCATAACCCGGCAGCGGCTGGAAGACGGATATTTGGAAAGAAACTATGCAGATACCGGTATGGACATGTATGACAACAAGCCTCTCCTGCTGGCGGACAGGGAGGGGAACTGCTATATCTTCTGGCGTTCCATGCAGGAGGAAGCCACTGTTTACAGCCTGGACAAATATGGGACGGAGGGAAACCTTTTGTGGCGGCGGGAGCTGTCCGATGAAGAGCTGGAAGGGATGGGGGAGCGGCTGGACCAGGGAATGGTGACCAGGGACGGCAGGGTCATCCTCTACAGCTATGGGAAAGGCGGCCTGGCCTTCTGCTATGGGACGGACGGGAGCCAGGAGGAAATCTATGAACCCGGGCTGGAATCCCTGGAAGGAATCGCGGCCGGGAAGGACGACAGACTGTACGGGTACTGCGTCACAGGGAAGGAGCCGGTATTCGTGGAGCTGGGAAGCGGGGAGCCTTATGTGTGTCCTGTGCGTCCCCTTGCGGTGTATGACGGATATGAGGAGGGCATATGCCTGAGGACTGGGGAAGGGATGTTTACCTATGTGCCGGAGAGCGGGGAAACCGTGCAGCTCTGGGGATGGGCGGATGATTATATCCAGCTGAACACCAATAGAGTATACAGTGTCTTCCAGGAAGACGGGGTATTTACCCTGTTGTGCGGGACGGACATATATCCCGGATATGATAAGGAGCTGTATGCGGAGGTTGCCCGCGTTACGTTTGAGGACAGCGGGGAGTACCCGGGCAAGCAGCATGTTACCCTGGCTACAGATATAGAAGCCAACACCACGAAGATGCTGGTGCAAAGGTATAACAGGCACAGCAGGGAGTACCGGGTGGAGATTGTTCCCACGAAGGACAGTAATGCTCTGCAGATGCAGCTTCTGCGGGGGGAAGGCGCGGACCTGATGGAAGTGGGGCGGATTTATAAGGGAGACCTGGCAAGGCAGGGGGCATTTGAAGACCTGTCACCCTATTATGAGAATAGTACAGTGGTGCGGGAGGAGGATATCCTGGATCCGATCAGGGAGGCCTGCACCATCGGCGGGAAAAATGTAACCGTTATTCCGGCGTTTGAAATCGATACCATGCGGGCCAGAGGGGATTTTGTCACCTCTGACGAATGGACGGTGTGGAAGTTCCTGGAGATGGGACGGGAGAACAGGATGATGTGCACACAGGATCCGATGAAAGCCCTGAATATCTGTATGGGGACAAGCTTCGGGGAACATTTTATAAACTATGAGGACATGACCTGCAGCTTTGACGGGGAGGAATTTCGCCGGATGCTGGAGGCCTGCGCAAAATGGCCGGAGTATAAGGAGTACAGCGCTGAGGGATACCTGATAGAGCAGACTACCAAAAAAGGCGACTGGCTTTTTGACACATGTACGATCTGTAAACCCACTAACCTCGTCACCAGGGAGCCGTCAGGGGATCCGGATGCTTATGAATATGAGGGCGAGGATTATGCATCCACTCTGGTAGGATACCCGGGCTGGGAGGGCGGGGAGTACCGGATCGCGGCATACAGCATACTGGCTGTCAACAGCGCCTCCCAGCACAAGGACGGGGCATGGGATTTCCTGGAATATATGCTGTCCGAGGACTTTCAGGCTATGGTGCAGGATATGTTAGCTCAGTGTCCTGTCAGGAAGGACAGCTATGAGGCTTATACCAAAAATGATATAGAGGATGGGTGGTGGAGCGAAGCGCTTACGGAAAAGGATATCCGGAAGATGGATGAGATGCTGGAGTCCGCGAAGCTGAATGATTATGGCAGGGCTGATGACCCGATCGGGAAAATTGTTTCCGAGGAGGCTGAGATGTATTTCGCCGGGGATGCCGATTTGGAGGAAACTGTACAGAAGATACAGAACCGGGTGCAGAATTATCTGAATGAGCTGTAATGGACTTTTTTAAGGACTGTGCGGTATACCGGCGTGCGGGATATCACACAGTCCTTTTTATATAGGAACTGTCGGAAAATAACTGCATGGGCTGAGTACAATATTCCGAAAAAGACAGCTTCCGGTCTGAACGTTTGGGACAACCGTAAGGTTAATCTAACGGAGAAAAGACTTTACTGACAGCATCGTAATAGAATATTTTTCTGGACAGGTTTTCTTCAGGGCTGAAGGCGTTGTTTACATCGGCCAGATGACGGCGTATCTGTCGGGGTGATACGGTGCCGCTGCGGTGAATCATGCATTCGTGGATGCTGATGAACGCCACATAGTAGCTTCCTCCCATAATCTCCGCAATCCGTTCCCTGACGCCGGGGTAGAACAGGGCAATGGCGCCGTTGACCTGCTGTGTGGTAGTGACCATGGGAACCTGCAGGGGGTGGACTTTCATGGGATGCCCCGCCGTCATAAATGCGCCTCTGGCATAGGGCGCGTTATCCGCATCCAGGGGATTGGCATACAGCCTGGGAGGCGCCATGGCACAGGTATTCATCAGGGCATTTTCCCACACCGCATCCTCATCCATGTTCCATTCCTGGAAGGTGGTTCTCTGGACTTTGGATGTGTTGAGTCCCTGCCTGTCATTGGAAAAAACGACATAGAGCACCAGCGCGATATCGCCGTTTTGCCTGTAGATACAGTTTTTCAGTTCCATTTGATGGTCTGTGTAATTGAGAGGCCGGATGATCAGATGTTCTTTGACCGCTTCATAATTGTTTAAGAAAGAGAAAATTCCGTTTTCCGTGAGCCTGGTTCCGGATTCCAGCTGAGGCTGTATCTGCTTCCACACCGCATCCCAGCCGCAATCTTCGAATTCCCGGTACAGATAATCCATATCAAACCTGCACATGCTCCAGATATCGTTGCTGCATTTCTTTTTAATTACGAGGAAGCTGCCGATTAAGACATCTGATTCTGATTTGTGGTAATGAAGATTGGTGTTGTGAATGAAATCGAGAAGCTGCGAATTTCCTTTGGATGTGAAGCCATCCCTGTAGTACATTACGTTCCCGGGGTCAATTCCCCATTCTTTCTTTTCTGCCAGCCCTGCCAGCAGTTCCTGAGCAAATTTTTCTTTAGACATGTTACCTTCCTTTCTTTGAACTTAAGACTTTAGACTTAAGAATTTGAGATTTTTAGAATATTCTGATTGCCATTTCAGAATATCCCTATTATAAGATAGTTTTGTGGGAAATGCAAGAAAAATTTTCTGTTTTTACAAATTTTTTGTTCCTTTTTATTTCTGCATTGAATTCTCCCTTTTTTCCGTATATAATATTCATAGCTGCATTCCCTGGCCGCTTTTTGCCTCGCATTGCGGGAGTGCCCACTCATGATACATTCGGGCAGGCAAAGGGGTATATGCTGAAGCGGAGGAAAGCCGGCTGAAATGAGGGGCGGGACAAATGACGAAGATCCGGTGTGTTGTGGAGAGAATTACATACCAGAATCCTGAGAACGGATATTCAGTTTTGAAGGTTCATGTGAAAGGCTATGACGACCTGGTCACCGTGGTGGGGAATCTTCTGGATGCCAATGTGGGTTCCGTGCTTCTGGTGGACGGGGAATGGAAGGTGGATCCGAAATATGGCCGTCAGTTTATGGCACAGAAATGGGAGGAGACGCTTCCGGCCACGGTATACGGGATGGAAAAATACCTCGGCAGCGGCCTGATTAAAGGGGTTGGTCCTAAATACGCCAGAAAGATCGTTCAGAAATACGGCGTGGATACCTTTGCCGTCATCGAGGACAACATAGAGCTTCTGATTGAAATACCGGGGATCGGGAACAAGCGTATCCGGATGATAGCGGAGAGCTGGGAGAGGCAGAAGGAAGTGAAGAATATCATGCTCTTTCTCCAGGAGCATGGGGTGAGTACTGCCTTTGCCGCCAAAATCTACAGACAGTACGGGAATGAAAGCATTGCGGTCATGAAAGAAAATCCGTTCCGCCTGGCGGATGATATCTGGGGGATTGGCTTTAAGACTGCAGACAGCATTGCACAGAAGCTCGGCTTCGGCAGAGAGACTTATGTCCGGCTCCGAAGCGGCATCATGTATACTTTAAGCGAGCTGGCAGATGAGGGACATGTTTATGCGCAGCGGGAGCAGCTCACGCAGAAAGCGGCCGGATTGCTGGAGGCAGAAGAAAGCCGTATCGTTATGACCATCGATCAGATGCTGAAGGATAAAGACCTGATCCGGGAAGAGGACGCCATATACCTTCCGCCCTTTTACTTCGCGGAAGTGGGGACAGCAGGAAAACTGAAAAAGCTGGCAGCGCAGCCCGCAGGAGACAGGCTGTGGGCACAGCTGTCAAAGGCAAGGCGGGAGACCGGAAACGACAGGCTTTCCGTGGATGTGGGCAGAATAGAACAGACGGTGGACATGAAGTATGACGAAATCCAGGCTGATGCCATAAGACAGGCTGCCATGGCAAAGGTGATGGTGCTGACCGGGGGTCCGGGTACGGGCAAGACTACCACCACCCAGGGAATCATTGCGGCTTACAGGGCTTATGGCCTGAAAATCCTCCTTGCCGCACCGACGGGAAGAGCGGCTAAACGGATGACGGAAGCTACCGGGCTGGAGGCGAAGACCATTCACAGGCTTCTGGAATGCAAACCGCCGGAGGGCTACGGGAAGAACGAAGAGAATCCCCTGGAAGGGGATGTTCTGATTGTAGACGAATGCTCCATGATCGACATCGTCATGATGAATTCCCTGCTGAAAGCCATTCCCGTGAATATGCGCCTGATCCTGGTGGGAGATATCGACCAGCTGCCCTCTGTAGGGGCTGGAAATGTGCTGCGGGATATTATTGATTCAAAATGTTTTCCGGTGATTCGCCTGACCAGGATTTTCCGTCAGGCGCTTACAAGCCGGATTATCCGGAATGCCCACCGGATCAACGCGGGACAGATGCCGGACATCTCTAACGGGAAAGAGACTGATTTTTTCTTTCTCCAGCGGGAAGAGCCGGAGGAGGCTGTGGCCGAAATCGTAAAGCTGGTGAAAGAAAAGCTGCCCCGTTATTACCGGACACCGCCATCCATGATACAGGTGCTGACACCTATGCA
>DKVC01000203.1:478-626 GCA_002490995.1 Lachnospiraceae bacterium UBA7188 | reverse complement strand
ACAGGTGCTGACACCTATGCAGCGGGGGGTGGTGGGCGCTACTAATCTGAACCTGGTACTGCAGGAAGCGGTCAATCCCCAGGGGGAGGGACTGCGGCGCAGCGGCTTTGTGTTCCGTGCCGGCGACAAGGTCATGCAGATCAAGAAC
>DKVC01000203.1:0-165 GCA_002490995.1 Lachnospiraceae bacterium UBA7188 | reverse complement strand
GTCATGCAGATCAAGAACAATTACGACAAGGAAGTCTTCAACGGAGATATCGGGATCATTGATTCGGTGGATCTGACGGAGCGGACGCTGGCAGTAAATTTTGATAACCGGAAAATCGTGTATGATTCCACGGAGCTGGACGAGCTTGTCCATGCCTATGCCACC
>DKVC01000058.1 GCA_002490995.1 Lachnospiraceae bacterium UBA7188 | reverse complement strand
ATGATATAATGTTACAGAATTATTACAGTCCAGGGGCGGGTTATGCTTTGACTGGGATTGTGAGCAGGCAGGTGGGAGTGAATATGAAAAAATTATTTCGGCGTACGGGAAAGGCTGATGTTCCCAGAAGGGATTCCTTCTTACAGAGAGATACCTATTGGGATGAAGAAGATGATCAGGAATATGACTGGGACAGTGCTGAGGAGGAAGAAGAGTCTGTAGAAGAGATTGAAGATGAGGATGATTATGAGTCGCCTGATTCTTCGGGGGTTGAGTATGAAGCCCTGGAAGAGGGAGCGGATGGTGTCTTCGAGCCGGAGGAGAAGATAAATACTTACAAAGAGCAGGAAGACATGGTAGTTCAGGCGGAGGCCTGGCGGTTGGAATCTGATGCTTATGAGCAGGAAGAAGGAAACGGAGGCTACGATTCTGAGTCGGATTCCGGCTTTTATGAGCAGGAAGAGAATGCTGACTCTTTGGAAGAAGAGAAGCAAAACGGCAGCTATGATGCAGAGGATGGCAGGAATGTTTTTTACACGCTTTCTGAGGATGAAGACAGCGAAATCGTACAGGAGGATGCGGGTGAATATTCTGATTTTGAGAGTCCTGCTGATGAATATGATGAATCAGAGACAGAATCAGATATAAATAATGATTATTATGAAGATGAAACTGAATATGAAGCGGAGGAAGGGTACAGGCAACAGGAAACTTATAATGACGATTCGGATTATAATGAGGCAGCATGGCCTGACGATTTGAACGGGCCGGATGATAGTTACCGCAGGCTGACAGGAAAATCGGCATCCCGTGCGGAGAAGTCGGCAGCGAAGCGGAAACCGGCGCCCCGCAGGCAGGAGAGCCTTTTGGAGAAAATCGGGAGCACTGTTCGCAGCATGGAGACCATGGACCGAATTATGGTCGTAACCGGCGTGGCTGTGTTGTTGATGGCGATTGTGACCGGGGCTGTGTTTATTCGTATCAATACAACGAAAAGGCAGATTTCCGGATTTGCCGAGGTGGGCAGACAGCTGGAAGGAATCAACCTGATCGGGGAGAACGGGCTGTTGGCAGTGGCAAATGTACGATTGGCTAAAGCGTCAGGGGCAGTACCGGACGGTGACGAAGCTTCCGGTGGATATGATGAGACGGGTTATGCCAGAGATGTTTCTGTAGAACCGAACTTTACCTCTATTCAGAAGGATTTGAAGATAAAATTTATTAATCGGAATACGGATAAACTGGTGGGGAATGTTCCATTTTCCGTGACGGTTACAGATCCGGACGGGAAAAGTGCAATCTGGTCTGATGATGATATGGATGGCATTATCCATAAAAAAGACATAACACCGGGTATATACCAGGTGGCGATGGAGCCGCTGACGGATGAAAAATATTCCGGTTATACTGTTTTTACTGACAGCCAGTCCGTGGAAGTAAAAAAAGAGATTGCCTATGAAAAGGTAAATGTGGCTAATGAGGTAAAGAAAGAAAGCGAAGTCAATGTCGCTCAGGAAGATACCAGGAAGAACGAGACCGTAGTAGAATCTACACTGAAAGATACAGTAGCGTGGGTGGAGAGCAAGGTGATTTCCGCTACATATAATGAGGTGGCAAAGAGTACAATCCCGGATCCTGTGACGCTGGCGGCGATACAGCGGGCATTGTATCTGAGTGTGGAAGAAGCGGGAACCATGCCTGTGACTGAGGAAGGGGGAACGTTACCCGATACGCCAACAGAGCCTGTTATACCGGATGATACGACTGCGCAGACGGAACCGCCTGCAGTGGAGGAGACTGTAGCTCCGCCGGCGACAGAGGAACCGGCCACACCGCCTCCGGCAACGGAAGAACCTCCCACAACGCCACCGGTGACGGGAGAGCCGGCCACACCGCCTCCAGCAACAGAAGAGCCTCCCACAACGCCGCCAGTGACAGGAGAGCCGACGACACCTCCGGATTCCTCAGCAGCGCCTACGCAGGAACCGGTTCCGGAGGATCCTTCTGTGACGGCTACGCCGGATGTACCGTCTCAGACACAGTCCCCTGGACAGGACCCGGGTACATCGTCGCCGCAGGATCCCGGTACAGCACTGACAAAGGGAAGTGTGTCTGTAACGCCTGCAACATTGAATGCGGCTCTGGGTACCACTCTGGCGGCAAAGGCAACGGCAGGTGGATTTACAGGCGGCTATAAAATTGTATATGCTGTCAGCTCCAGTAATGCTGCAGTAGCGTCAGCAACAATTAACAGAGAGAATGGTGATATTAATATCAGTGCCCTTGCAGCCGGAACGGCAACGCTTACAGTGACGGCAAATTATGAGAATGGCACAGCCGATACACAGGCTTTGGCGATGATCAGCATAAATGTAGCAGGAAGCACCACGCTTACCCTGGATAAAGCCAATCTTACCGTATATGCGGAAGTTCCCGCGGTGATCAATGCGAAGGTTACCAATGGGGCTACAGTATCTCCCATACTGACGGTAGAATCGTCTGACACTGGGATTGCCGCGGTGAGTGTGGACAGAACCGCCATAACGATTACCGGTGTTGCGGAGGGTACTGCCAACATTACCGTAAAGTATAACAGCGGCAGCCAGGAACTCAGCGCAGTATGCTCTGTCACGGTGAAGAAGCATCCCAGGGAGGACAATGTGACTCTGCTGAAGGATGCAGACGGACAGCAGCTGTATGTGCTGGAAGGAACTGCTTACAGGGAAGCTGTCAGAGCCGACTATTATACGGCGGATAAATTCTTTATAAAGGGCGAGGCCAGATACAGCGGATGGCAGACCCTTGAGGGCAGGGTGTACTATTTCAATGCGGACGGCAGCAAGGTTACCGGTGAGCAGGTAATTCAGGGTGCAAAGTACAATTTCGCCAGCGACGGTTCCCTGGTGACGGGGAGCAATGGTACCATGGGCATCGATGTGTCCAAGTGGAACGGAAAGATAGACTGGAACGCAGTGAAGAATTCAGGTGTCTCCTATGTGATCATCCGCTGTGGATACAGAGGCTCCGCCCAGGGAAGCCTGATTGAGGATCCCAGGTTTGAAACCAATATCCAGGGCGCCATAGCTGCCGGTTTGAAAGTAGGAGTCTACTTCTTTACGCAGGCAGTGGACGAGATGGAAGCGGTGGAAGAGGCTTCCATGGTTCTGGACCAGATTAAGAATTACAAAATTTCCTATCCCGTGTTTCTGGATGTGGAAGCCAGCGGCGGACGGGCGGATAAGATCGATAAGGCTGCCAGAACTGCAGTGTGCAAGGCTTTCTGCCAAACCATTCAGAACGGAGGGTATACGGCAGGTATCTATGCAAATAAGACGTGGCTGGAGAGCAGGATTGACACCGGAAGCCTGAGCGCCTATAAGATCTGGCTGGCTCAGTATGCGGCAAGCCCCACCTACAGGGGCAGGTACGACCTGTGGCAGTACAGGTCCACAGGCAGTGTCAGCGGTATCAGCGGGAATGTGGACTTCAATATCAGCTATCTCGGATATTAAGGAAGTGGCTGCGCCAATTCCTTGGGAAGTGGCTGCGCCAATTCCTTGGGAAGTGGCTACGGCAATTCCTTGGGAAGTGGCTGCGCCAATTCTTTGGGAAATGCCTCCAAATAACCTGCGCAGAAGAGAGTGCGCAGGTTTATAGCGAGTTTTATAAAGGGTTTTGCCTGAATAAGCTGCAGTGTTTATTTTTCGACAATTCCTAAGGAAGGACAGCTTCGGCAGGAGGATTGCCGAAGCTGTTTTTAAGAAAGGAGAAGGCTATGGGAATCTATGTGAATCCGGGAAATATTTTTTACACAGAGGCCGTGAATTCCGGGATATATGTGGACAAAAGCGCGCTGATTTCATACACGAACGCATGCATGAACACCATGCGGAAGAATTTGTGCATCAGCCGTCCGCGCCGTTTCGGGAAATCCATGGCTGCTGACATGCTGGCGGCATATTACAGCAGAGGCTGTGATTCGAAGGCTTTGTTCAGCGGGAAGAAGGCAGAGGCGGATGCTTCCTTTGGGCTGCACCTGAACCGGCATAATGTGCTCCGCCTGGATGTGCAGCGTTTCCTCAGGTCAGAGGACGAACTTTCCGGTTTTATTCCCGAAATTGAGAGAAGGGTCATTGCGGAACTGCTCAAAGAATTTCCGGATTGTGACGGGTTCGATACAGGCAGCAGGCTGGCTGACGCACTGGAGCAGATTTTTTACAGGACAGGGAAGGGGTTTATTTTCATTATAGATGAATGGGACTGCGTATTCCGAATGGCGAAAGAACAGAAGGATGTGCAGAAACGGTATCTGGATTTCCTGAGAGGGCTGTTTAAGGGCGCGGTCTATGTGGAACTGGTGTATATGACAGGGATTCTGCCTATCAAAAAATATGGGGAGCATTCCGCTATCAATATTTTTGACGAGTATTCCATGATTGACCCGAAGAACCTGGGGGAATATTTCGGTTTCACAGGGGAAGAGGTGCGGCAGCTGTGTGAAAGGCACGGCATGCCATATTCGGAGCTGGAACGCTGGTATGACGGATACCTGATTGGGCAGTGCGATATTTATAACCCCAAATCCGTTGTTGACGCGCTGATGTGGAAGCAGTGCAAAAGCTACTGGACAGGTACGGAGACTTATGAGGCGCTGAAGGTATATATTGACAGGAATTTTGACGGGCTCAGGGAAGCCGTGATAGAAATGCTGGGAAACGGACGCTGCAAGGTGGACCCCACCACATCCCAGAATGACATGACTACTTTTGTTACAAGGGATGATGTGCTGGCCCTGCTGATTCACTTGGGATATCTGGCATATGACGTGGTGGAGGGAGAGGCTTTTATCCCGAATATGGAGATAGAGCAGGAATATCTGCGTGCAATAAAAACCGGCGGATGGGACGGGGTATATCAGGCGCTGAACCGCTCTGAGGAGCTG
>DKVC01000065.1 GCA_002490995.1 Lachnospiraceae bacterium UBA7188 | reverse complement strand
CTTGTCACTGCTTTTCCTCCTCCCTGTGCCTGCTGCCATATAAATCTTTTTCTGGTTGCACCGGTGCAACTTATTCTAGCCCTCTCTCCTGGAATGTATCAAAAACAGCCCTGCAAAGAGTACAATCCACCAGTGTTCAAATAACACCGCCAATACTGTAAAGCAAATCAAAGTTATACAATTCTCCACTTCAAGCATCTTTCACCTCTGGCTTCCCGCACCGCTCAAACTCTATCACCCATACCCAGGGATTTGCATCCCAGCCATATCTGCCAATGTCTGACTTCTTAATGGTTGAATTCCAGAAATCAATAAAGTCGTATGTTCGCTTAAATCCTTCCCGGATAATTGTATTGTCTTTTCCGTGCGGATATTTTATAGGACTGGTAGATTCCTGTAATCTCTCCACCCTCACATCCGTAACTTTAAGCCAGATACGGGCAGCCAGCTTCGGCATGTGGATGGACGGATGCCATTTTTCACCTGCGTCTTCGGAGTTCACGACACTAGCCCTGTAACCATAAAATTCCTGTAGGCGGCAATTTTCTCCATGGCCAACCCGTTTTGTATATTTATGCCATGTTTCCCGGACGTACAGAATATCCCCTTTTTTGTATGGCGCTTCTTTCTCTATGTATGGAAGGAGTCTGTGCCAAGTGCGCCCGTCCGGATATTTCCCATTCGTCTCACCCTCAATATCTTTCTGAATCTCTATCAGACAGGTCCCGTACTTATCTGTGCGCATCTTCATTTCCGTATTGCTGTACTTATATTTTACCGCACGCCTTGTCACCGTCTTCCTGCCGTCCAGTATCGCCCGTACCATGTCACCGTTAAAAAGAATCGGTAATACCCTGCCCATTTACACCACCTGCCTTCACAATTTCATTTTCCTTTACCTCGTTAATGCCGGGTGTGGATTTGTCACCACACATTGCACACTCCGCTGTCATGTTGGCATTGCCCATCAACTGCAATCCATTGTGTGCGCCCCTCTTACTTCCTGCGCGTCTACCTGTTCCGCCACCGGCATATATTCCAACGCCTATATGCCCGCCGGTTTCATTCAATGCCGCCGGATTTTACAATTTCAATAATACTTAGATAATGGCTTGTTTCTCTTAAAATTTCTGCATCAATATCATTCTCCTGCGAATTTAAAGCGATATTTTGAGTAGAAATATCTCTCATTTCTTCCAATTGCTCCACAACCTTATCCACGTCATATGCTGCAGGCATTTTCCCTATCTCCGCAAACAGGCATTTACGATATGCTGCAAGTGTCATATTAATAATCGCTTTAACCGGCATATCAGGTCTAATCTGAATTTTTTCGGATTCCCCGCCTCCACTATTGAACTTTCTGCATAACTCATCTGCATCAATCAGCTTCATTTTCCTTACGCCCTTCCACTTTCTGTTCCGGATTAACTCAGAGACCATTCCGGCTTCTCTTCCGGCTCGATATCATCATCGCAGTCGCTTTCCACATCCAGGACTATATCCGTAAACGCTCTGTGCAATGTCATAAGGAATACTTTAAAACTGCTAAGGCCACACAGGGAAGAAATGTCAACTGAATCGTCATAATTCAGCATCCTCCACCTGTCTTTATTTTTACGCTTGAACAGTTTGACCTGGCAGTTCAGTTCCATGTCCTCGTCGCAGGTAAACCTGACAACGCAGTCATCATAATCGGATCTGAGCCATCCTTTTTCCTCATGCTCCACTTCCATCTGCGCGGCAACATGCTCATAATAAGGCTCCCCATCATCACAGCAGGCCTCCAGGTCGTCCGTATTGACATTCTCCGCTACGTATTTGCAATACTGCTTAAATATCTCTGACAGTTTAATCTCTTTTGTTTTCGGCTCTTTCATCAGCTCTTTAAAATTTTTCAGTATCTCTTTATTGTCCGCAAGGCTCGTAGAATTTACAATTTCCGTCAGCACCGTATCCAGCTTTGTGAGATACTGGTTGAAATCATGGTTTTCAATTGCCGGGACCATGGTTTCGTTTAACTTTTTCTCAATTAGCTTCTTTCCCTCTCCTCCATAGGAAAATACATTGATAAGCGCATCTGATACCCCTTTCTCTATGTACTGGCTCACAAGCTTCTCCACTGTCCCGTCATTCAGTTTCCCGTTTACTGCATTTATAATTTTCTGTTCAAAGTTTTCCATATTCTTTCCTTTCTGCTGGTTGCACCGGTGCAACCTCCACCGCGCCATCACCTTTCAGTTACTCACAAGCTCATCCTCCAGGGCAGCAAAATCATAGCTGTTCTGTTCAAACTGGTTAAAGCTGTTCTTTTTCTTCCCTTTCTTTGCATCCGCTTTCGGCCGCACGTACTGCCCCGGCAGGTAGCCGGCAAAAAAGCTGTCCGACAGGAATGACTCCGGGGTGCGGATGTATTGTTCCGTCCTGCCAAGGATCCTGGCTTCCTCCGCATAGTTGGCGGCTGCTGCCACCAGGTCTTCCTCCGTGATATGGCTGTCCTCCCTGAGCACCCTGCAGTAGGCATATTCTGCCCCTGGACGGCCAAAAGCCTTTTTCGGGTATGCCTCACAGAATTTCTCAAACAGCCTAATGGGGGCCGCAGGGGATCTCTCTTTTTTATTTTGTTTTTGTTTATATATGTCTGCGCTTTCTGCTGCTCTTTTTACTTCCGGTTTTACTGCTCCTTTTACTTCGCTTTCTACTTCGTTTTGTACTACGCTTTTGAAAGTGTTTTTTCCCGCAATGGATATCATCCGGTAACGGTTCGGGCTTCCTTTCTTTCCCTTCTGGTATTCAATCAACCCCGCTTTAATGAGTTCGTCCCTCGCCTTTATCAGGGTGGCTTCACGGCTCATCTGCGTGGCTGCCATCAAGCGCAGGTTATCTACTGTCACCCACTCGCTCCACCCGGATCTGTTGCACAGGTACAGCATTTTGTACCAGAGCAGCTGTGGCAGGATCGGCAGGTAGTGAGTTTCGAGCCATTGCTCAAAGGCTAATATCTCTGCCAGATAATTCAATGCCATCACCCCTTCATCCGTTCTTCTGTCCCGGTATCCACGTCACCCCCCGTCCCATGTGCTTTCTTCCATCTGGATATGGCATTGCATACAGACTGTTTCGACATCCCCATCTCATCGGCAATCTTCCCGTAACTCCATCCTGCATCCCGCAGCGCCATGACCTTCCCCATGTCGATACTGTTCCGTCTGGGCCTGCGGGCTTTCTCCCGGCATACATCCGTTTCCTTTGCCGGAAGGCTGCTGCCGACAGGTTTACCACCGTCTCCTGTCTTCTCCCATGGGATCGCTGTCCCTGCAGGTTCCGTTCCTTCTGCTCCGCCGCTTCCTTCACCGACATCCGTACCAGCGTATCCCCTGTTAATAAAATCAAATATTGTTTCCATACAGGTTTCGCAGTAATCCATGCTTTCCGGAATATTTCCCTGCGCCGGGCCACACCCGTAACCATTCCTGAAATTCCACGCCAGGAAACAGGCCCTGCCTGATGCCGGAATCTCCTTCCCACACCTGTCACACACAATCCTGATCATACGCCACCGTCTCCTTTCCCCGTATTCTTTTCTGCCGCCTTTCTGCCGATCCTGCCCCGCCCACCGTATTTTCTCAGGTAAGTAAGGTGATAC
>DKVC01000309.1:1322-20594 GCA_002490995.1 Lachnospiraceae bacterium UBA7188 | reverse complement strand
AATCCGGCAGATTAAGGACAGGAACTATACGGGATGGATTCAGGATTATACGGGGGATATCCTGCTGGTGGGCATTGAGTATGACAAAAAACGGAAAAAACACAGCTGCGTCATTGAGGCGTGGAAAAAGGAATCGCCCACTTTACAATTGACATAATATGGAAGAGTCCGTATAATGGGTTTAGTTAATTGTTTTGTATGTCGGTGTTTCAGAAGGCATATGTAAGGGAAGGAATGGAACTTTGCTTTTCAGTTATACTAAGAAGAGATTGCTTACGACAAGTCAGACTATAGGAAGCAAGTGCAGCTTCCTATAGTTGAGGCGCATAGGACGCGCTTCATATTATGAAAAGGAGTGGAAAAAATGCGAACTTATCTCGTGACAGGAGGCGCCGGTTTTATCGGCTCCAATTATATTCACTATATGTTTCAAAAAGACGGTGATGAGATACGTATCATCAACGTGGACCTGCTGACCTATGCGGGGAATCTGGAGAATCTGAAGGATATTGAGGACAGGCCCAATTATACTTTTATTAAGGCGGATATCTGTGACAAGGAAGCCATTGCCCGGATTTTTGAGGAAAATGACATCGACAGGGTGGTGCATTTTGCGGCGGAGAGCCATGTGGACAGAAGCATCCGTGATCCGGAGGTCTTTGTGCAGACCAATGTACTGGGAACGGCCGTGATGCTGAACTGCGCCAGGGCGGCATGGGAGCTTCCGGACGGCAGCTTTAAGGAGGGTAAGAAGTTCCTGCATGTATCCACGGATGAGGTATACGGTTCCCTGCCTGAGGATGAGAATGCTTTCTTTTACGAGACGACGCCCTATGCCCCCCACAGCCCCTATTCCGCCAGCAAGGCTTCATCGGACATGCTGGTGAAGTCCTATATGGATACGTATGGTTTTCCGGCAAATATTACCAACTGTTCCAATAATTACGGCCCTTACCAGTTCCCTGAGAAGCTGATACCGCTGATGATCAACAATGCGCTTCAGGGCAGGAAGCTTCCGGTGTACGGGGACGGTAAGAATGTACGGGACTGGCTGTATGTGGAGGACCATGCCAAGGCGATAGATATGGTCCAGGAACAGGGACGGCTGTTTGAAACCTACAATATCGGCGGGCACAACGAGAAGCAGAATCTGGAGATCATCCACACCATTATAGAAGTGCTTCAGGAAAAGCTGCCGGATTCGGATCCAAGGAAAGCGCATGTGAGCACTGATCTCATCGAGTACGTGGAGGACCGCAAGGGACATGACCGCAGGTATGCCATTGCTCCTGACAAGATCAAGGCTGAGATCGGCTGGTATCCGGAGACTATGTTCAAAGACGGAATCCGGAAGACGATTGAATGGTTTTTTGAACATGAGGACTGGATGAAAAACGTCACCAGCGGCGATTACCAGAAGTATTATACGGAGATGTACGGAAAGTAAGGAAAGTAAGGAGCCGCTGAGAACGGCAGGCCTGCGGACGGGATGCCGGCAGAAAGTAACCTGCGTACAGGATATGGCGTTTTCCCAGGGTGAAAAATGCCACATCCTGTATCTGTTTTTCTGCGAAAGCGCAGCACCTTAGACACTTCCTTACTTTCGTGTAAGGTGGGGCAGCCGGTTGCATGGGGTTTTACTGTAGAGTTTAGCGGTATGCAGTATGGATTCTGGCAGCCTTGAGTATAGATGATAAAACACAAGAGAAACAAGGAACAACAGGAAACGGAGGAAGTTTGATGAAGGGAATTATATTGGCGGGGGGCTCCGGCACCAGGCTGTACCCTCTGACAGAGGCGATTTCCAAGCAGATCATGCCTGTGTATGACAAGCCGATGATCTACTACCCCCTTTCGACGCTGATGCTGGCGGGGATCCGGGAAATCCTGATTATCTCCACACCCAGGGATCTGCCTGTATTTCAGGCGCTTTTAAGGGACGGGCATCAGCTGGGAATGGAGCTGTCCTACGCCGAGCAGGCGCAGCCCAACGGACTGGCAGAGGCATTCCTGATCGGAGCCGACTTTATCGGAGACGACAGGGTGGCTCTGGTGCTGGGGGACAATATCTTCTATGGACAGAGCTTTTCCAGGGTTCTGAAGAATGTGGCAGCCAGGGAGAAGGGAGCTACGATTTTCGGCTATTATGTCCGGGATCCCAGGGAGTACGGTGTGGTGGAGTTTGACGAGAACGGGAAAGCCCTTTCCATTGAGGAGAAGCCGGAGAATCCCAGGAGCAATTACGCAGTGCCGGGCCTGTATTTTTATGACAACGATGTAGTGGATATTGCCAGGAATGTGAAGCCCTCTGCCAGGGGAGAGCTGGAGATTACAAGTGTGAACAATGCTTATCTGGAGCGCGGCACTTTGCATGTGGAGACATTGGGACGTGGTTTTGCCTGGCTGGATACGGGAAACCACGACGCACTGCTGGATGCGGCGGATTTTGTGGCGGCTTTCCAGAAAAGGCAGGGACTCTATATCTCCTGCATAGAAGAGATTGCCTATAAGAGGGGCTTTATTGACAAGGAGCAGCTGCTGAAGCTGGCTGAGCCTCTGATGAAGACGAATTACGGGAAGTATCTGGTAGAGGTAGCAAATGGACTCTAAGTTGCGGCGGATGGCCATTCTGTCTTCCATGGCTGTGATTCTCCTGGTATCCCTGCTGGTATTGTATATCAATAAGCCTTCGGGGCAGGGAGGAGGCGGAAGGACGCCTCAGACCACGCAGACGCCTTCCGCCGAGGGGCAGGAGGAGGCTCCGGAGGAAACGCCGAAACCGGGGCAGCTGGGGGATGATTTGTCGGCATTTCTCAAGGACAATACCTTCTTTGACCAGGAGGTGAATCCCATTCTGGAGGCTGCGAAGGAAAATGCGTCCAGACTGTCTCTGGTGGTGACTTCCGTGGAGAAGGATCTCCGTATCCAGATTGTGGATACAAAGGGGAATCCGGTGACGGGGGAAAGCTTTTTCGTGAAGCTGGAAGGCAGGGGAGAGTATAAGGACCTGGACAAGGACGGCATTATCTATATCGGCGGGCTGCCTGCGGGTGAGTATTATGTGGAACTGATGCCTGTGGAGGGCTATCAGGTGCCGCCCAATGAGACCAGGGTACGCGTGAAGGACAAGGTGGAATATGTGGCCATTGACGACATCTCACTTCTGATTAAAACCGAGGAAGAGATAGATGCCGAGGCCGAGGATACCGCCGTGGCGGATGCCCTGGAGGATGCGGATAAAACGGAAATCGTAAAGTTCCAGAAGTCTACGGCAAATTCCAGAGTGGGCATCGACGTATCCAAATGGAACGGCGAGATTGACTGGGACAGGGTACAGAACGCGGGAGTGGAATTCGCCATTATCCGTGCCGGTTACCGCGGCTCCGTGACGGGCAGTCTGGTGGAGGACCCTTATTTCAGGGCAAATATGAGAGGTGCCGCTTCCAGTGGGCTTCCGGTGGGAGTATATTTCTTTACCCAGGCGGTGAATGAGGTGGAGGCTGTGGAGGAAGCATCCACAGTACTGCAGCTGATCCGGGAGTATAAACTGGATTACCCGGTATTTATCGATACAGAGGGTGCGGGCGGAAGCGGAAGGGCGGACAATCTGGATGCGGACATCAGGACAAGAGTCTGCGAGGCATTCTGCCGGACCATTGCCAATGCCGGCTATACGGCAGGGATCTATGCCAGCCGGAACTGGTACAATCATTACCTGCATACGGCACAGCTGGAAAATTATTGTATCTGGCTGGCGGAATACAGGAGTGCGCCGCTTTATCAGGGATATTACCAGATGTGGCAGTACACTTCCCGGGGCAGCGTGGACGGCATCGAGGGAAATGTTGACATGAATGTCAGTTATTTGACCGATTGATCAGGAACCAGGTACTGCAAATGGAACCGGCGCGCAGTATAAATTACAAAAGCGGTGTTCATTGGGCTTAAGGGAGATACAAGCCGCGATGGGACCGGAAGCGAGGAGCGATTAAAATGGGAAAAATCATTGTGGAGACATGCGAAATAGAAGGATTGAAGGTTATTACGCCGAAGGTTTTCGGGGATGAGAGAGGATATTTTTTCGAGTCCTATCAGTATGAGGATTATAAGGCGGCGGGGATTCCCCAGGTATTTGTACAGGACAATCAGTCTTCCGGAAGGAGGGGCGTGCTGCGGGGGCTTCATTTCCAGAAGCAGTTTCCGCAGGACAAGCTGGTGCGGGCAATCCGCGGCGAGGTTTTTGACGTTGCGGTGGATTTGAGGAAGGGTTCTCCCACCTTCGGCAAGTGGTACGGCGTGGTGCTCTCCGAGGAGAACAAGAAGCAGTTTTTCATTCCCAGGAATTTTGCCCACGGTTATCTGGTATTGTCGGATTATGCGGAATTTTGCTACAAGTGTACGGAGTTTTATCATCCCGGCGATGAGGGAGGGCTGTTGTACAATGACCCTGCTATCGGCGTGGAGTGGCCGATTACAGAAGATATGGAGCTGGTGATGGTGGAGCGTGACAGAAACTGGGGCGGTATCGGCGAGTATGGAAGTGCCTACAAATAACTGCTGCAAGTTTATGGCAATTTTTATTGTATTTCCGGGCTTTTGCCTGAAGCAATTGCAGCAGTTATTTTCCGGCAATTCCTATGTAAGGCAGAGTTAAGCGCAGAACGATGTGATTTCCGGTTCTGATGTATGGGAATGTACCGAAACGGGGGAGAAAAGCGGGAGCGAAATAAAATGAAGATAAGCAAAAGAGGCGGAATTGCCATATTTTCATCCATAGGAATCCTGATGGGGCTGATTATCGTCCTGCACCAGAATCCCGGTCCAAGCGCAAATCCTCAGGAGGAGCTGCTGAAGAAGATTCTCTCCTGTACCATGATTCTTGCTGCGTGTATCGTATTTGCGAAATGGTATGAGAAATTTACCACGATTCCGGTGGAACTGTACCAGAGCCGGCATCTGATCTGGAAGCTGGCGAAAAATGATTTCAGGAAGCGTTACGCAGGCTCCTACATGGGGGCGCTCTGGGCGCTGGCGCAGCCTGTGGTGACTGTGGGAATGTATTACATTGTGTTTGACAAGCTGATGGGGAACACGGGCCGGGGGGCGGAGGGAGTGCCCTTTGTGCTGTTCCTGACGGCCGGGCTGGTGCCCTGGTTCTACTTTAACGAAGCCCTGAATAACGGGACCAATGCCCTGCGGGAATATGATTACCTGGTGAAGAAGGTCGTGTTTAAAATCAGCATCCTGCCCATAATCAAGATTATCGCGGCTACTTTTATTCATGTGTTTTTCGTGGGAGTACTGCTGCTGGTGGCGGCGCTTTACGGATATTATCCCACCGTATATACGATTCAGGTTGTGTATTACAGTTTCTGCCTGTTCATTTTCGTGCTGGCGCTCTGTTATGCGACCTGTTCCGTGGTGGTCTTTTTTAAGGACCTGACCCAGATTATCAACATTGCGCTGCAGATCGGCATCTGGGCCACGCCGATTCTCTGGAATATTGAATCCGCACCGGCGGGCTGGGTATTCGTGCTGAAGCTGAATCCGCTGGTGTATGTGGTGGAGGGATACCGCAGCGCCATATATGGAAGGCAATGGTTTTTCCAGGACTTTTTTTCCACTATGTACTTCTGGATTGTGACAGTGGTTCTGTTTGGGCTTGGTGCGGCTGTATTCCGGCGGCTGAAGGTGCATTTCGCGGATGTGCTGTGACGGGCATGGCTATCTGCCAGGGAGGGGTATGGTATGTCCTGAAGTGTGCAGTGCCAGGTGGCATGGTATGCCCTGAAGTGTGCAGTGCCAGGTGGCATGTCATGCTCTGAAGTGTGCAGTGCCAGGTGGCATGGTATGTTCTGAAGTGTGCAGTGCCAGGAGAATGGTCTGCCCGGGAGATGTGGTACCGAAAGGGGTACTTTGTTCTGGAGTGTGTTGGTGAAATGATGGTTTGTCCGGGAGCAGGAGAAAAGCAATTTCTATACGCCATGCAGTCCGCAGCATGAAAAATACGGTATAGGGGTATCATGAAAGACAGAGAGACGAAGATACAGGTGCAGGAGGTGGATATCCCTGCAATCGAAATCAAGGATGTGGTAAAGGTATATAAGCTGTATGACAGGGCCAGGGACAGGGTGAAGGAATCGCTGGGCCTGGGCAGAAAGCAGTCCCATAAGCTGCACTATGCCTTAAACGGCGTCAGCATGAATATCTACCGGGGTGAGACCGTGGGCATCATCGGCACCAACGGCTCGGGCAAGTCCACTATATTGAAGATTATCACAGGGGTGCTCAACCCTACCGCGGGGGAGGTTCATGTGGCGGGGCGGATTTCCGCGCTGCTGGAGCTGGGAGCCGGTTTCAACATGGAATACAACGGCATCGAGAATGTGTACCTGAACGGCACCATGATGGGATTCACGGACAGGGAAATCGAAGCAAAGCTGCCGGAAATCCTGGAATTTGCCGATATCGGGGACTATGTGAACCAGCCGGTGAAAACCTATTCCAGTGGTATGTTTGTACGGCTGGCTTTTGCGGTGGCGATCAATATTGAGCCTGAGATTCTGATAGTGGACGAGGCCCTTTCCGTGGGGGATGTATTTTTTCAGGCGAAATGTTACCATAAATTCGAAGAATTCAAGAAGATGGGCAAGACAATTGTGTTTGTCAGCCATGATCTGAGTATCATCAGCAAGTACTGTGACAGGGTTTTTCTGCTGAATAAGGGGAATCTTCTGGGGGAAGGCTCTCCCAAGGAGATGATAGATGCCTATAAGCGGGTGTTGGTGGGACAATATGAAGTACCTGGAGCAGGCGCGCATGGCAGCCTGGCTGACAGTATGGAGACGGATAATAAGGACGGTACGGACGGGCAGGCGACAGGAACAGACGGCGTCCGGAATGCGGGCGTGAATCCGGATGCCCAGGAATACGGTACAAAGCAGGCGGAAATCGTGGATTACTATGTGACGGACGAGCGCGGAGTGCGTGCCATGGCCATTCTGAAGGGCACAAGGTTTACCCTGCATATGCGCGTCAGGTTCCACGATCATGTACCGGCGCCGATTTTTGCATTGTCGATTAAAAATGTGCTGGGAATCGAGATTACGGGCACCAATACCATGATAGAGAAGGCGTACCTGGAAAGCGGGGAGCCGGGGCAGGTGAAGGATATCACCTTTACCCAGAAGATGACCCTGCAGGGCGGGGAATATCTGCTGTCCCTGGGGGTGACGGGATACAACGGGGATTCATTTGAGGTGTATCACAGATTGTATGATGTAATGGATGTGACAGTAGTGTCGGATAAGGATACCGTGGGATATTATGACATGGAGTCTGAGGTTACGGTGGCGGATGCGCCTCGTACGGAAGCGTGAGGCGGCGGATGCAGGGCAGTCTTTTCCAGCTGACGGTCGGCGGTAGGGAAATATTTGTAGACACTTCCTTACAGTCATGTAAGGAGAGAAGCTGACGGGGTTATGCCCGCGCTCAACAGCATTTGGCGCCTGGTTTGGAAAGCAGAATGAAAGGCTGCAAATATCAATATGGAAGAAATCGGCAAAGTCAGGCTGGATTACAGCCATTATTCAGGAAGAGATTATTACAGCGAAGGGGCTGTGGAGGATGCGCTGCTGGACATTGTAAAGAGCAAATCTTCCGCGGAGTATGACGCTGTCATAGAGGAGCGGAAGTCCTGGCCGTTTCTGTATCATCTGTCCCCGCTGCGTGAAAATATAGTGGACTGGATTCCCATGCACAGGGAATGTAAGGTGCTGGAGGTGGGCAGCGGCTGCGGGGCCGTTACAGGGGCGCTCTCCCGGAAAGCGGGCAGGGTGGAATGCGTGGAGCTGTCGAAAAAGCGCAGCCTGATCAATGCCTACCGGCACCGGGAATGTGACAATATCACCATTCATGTGGGGAACTTTCAGGATATAGAACCAGAGCTGCCAAAGGATTTTGATTATATCTGCCTAATCGGTGTCTTTGAATACGGGAAGAGCTACATCGGAGGCGACAGCCCTTATGAGACATTTCTGGCAAAGCTTTTCACGCACCTGGCTCCTGGCGGGCGGATTGTGATTGCCATAGAGAATAAATACGGTTTAAAGTATTTTGCGGGGTGCCGGGAGGATCATCTGGGCACTTATTTTTCAGGGATAGAAAATTATGTATCCGGCGGGGAAGCGCGTACCTTCAGCAGAAACGGGCTGGAGCGCATCTTCTTAAACTGCGGGGCGGGTGAATATTATTTTTACTATCCTTATCCGGATTATAAATTCATGACTGCATTGTACAGCGACGAATACCTGCCGGGAAGGGGAGAATTGTTTAATAATCTACGGAATTTCGACAGAGACAGAATGCTGCTTTTTAATGAGAAAAATGCCTTTGACGGCGTGACGGAGGACGGGCTGTTCCCGCTGTTTTCTAATTCCTTTGTGGCGGTCATAGGGCGCGGCTTTGACGTGAAATTCGTGAAATATTCCAATGACCGGGCGCCGGAATATGCTGTCAGGACAGAAATCCTGAAAAGCTGGTTCGGAAGCCGCCAGGGAAATCTGATGGAAGCATACCTTGTCAGAAAGTATCCCATGGGGGAAGCTGCCGAGGATCATGTGCGGGGAATGGCGGCGGCCTGTGAGAGCCTGAAGGAGCGGTATCAGGGAGGAAAGCTGGAGATCAATGAGTGTGAACTGGTGGAAGTGGACGGGCAGCTGTGCGCGCAGTTTGAATTTGTAAGGGGAATCCCGCTGCTGGAACTGATGGACAGGTGCCTGGAGCAAAATGACCTGGAAGCGTTTCGCAGATATTTCAGGCAGTTTGTGGAGCGGGTCGGCTATAACAGCAGTTATCCGGCTGCCGATTTTGACCTGGTGTTCGGAAATGTCCTGATCAGCCCCAGGCGAGAGGAGCTGGCGGGGCAGGAGGGGATGCCGGAACAGAATATGCAGCGGGGAAGCAGACAATGGAGGGATTCCCGGCAGGACGGTCCACGAAAGCGCGGAACACAGTGGGATGCCCCACAGCCCCGGGATTTTCCGGCACAGGAGCAGGGAGTGGAGGATTTCGGGGAATGTACGGAGGCGGAGCTTCTGAACGGGAAATGGACCCTGATTGACTACGAATGGACCTTCGGAAAGCCCATGGACATGAAACGTCTTGCTTTCCGGGCAGCATACTGGTATCTGCTGGAGGATGAGAAGCGGAAGAAGCTGAGCCTGGACTGGATTCGGGAGGAGCTCTCCGTAACCGAGCGGGAAGTGAAGGAGTTCTGGGAGGAAGAGGGGGATTTCCAGCGGTTTGTGACGGGAAACCGTTCTTCCATGGCCGAAATGCGGGAAAGAATCGGCTGCCGCGTCATGAGACCCCAGGACTGGCTTGAGAAATACCAGGATTCCCAGGATGTGAACCGGGTTCAGATATATGAAGACAAAGGACAGGGATATCATGAGGAAGATTCCTATTTTGTGAGGGAGGCTTATCAGGGGGACTGGCTGATTGAGCTGGAACTGAAGGTAAGCGGAGACGTGAAGATGCTGCGCATTGACCCGGGAATGTATCCCTGTGCGGTGAAAATCCGGGAGATGACATTCAACGGAGCCACGGTGCCGCTGCATAAGAGGAAGCTCCTTTATGCAAACGGAAGTATCGTGTCCCCGGCGGACAGGGAAGGGGAGAAGGACTGCCCCAGTATTGTGTTTGCCACGGAGGACCCGAACATTAATGTAAATCTGGAGCGGCTGGAGCGGAAAGAAGAGAATGTACTGCGGGCCCGGTTGGAGATCGTGCGCCTGCCGATGCCGATTGCGAAGGATATGGAAGAGAGAAGTAAACGCAGGTTTTGAAAAGAGGAAGCGTATGGGAGAGACGGATTACAGGGAAGCCTATGAACAGGAGCATTTGAAATGTGCCGACCTGGCGGGGCGGATAGCCGATCTGGAGGCAAAAAATGAGGAATTGGAGTGGAAACTGAACCGTATCAAGGGGAATCCCCTCTGGAAGGCCAGTAAACCAGCCAGGGATGTGCTCCACTGGACAATCCGCCAGAGAGACAGGCTGCGTAACTGCGGAGGCCCCAGGGGCGTGCTTTCCAAGGTGGCATATAAAAAGCGGGAGCGGGAAGCCATGAAACAGTTCGGCACAGAGAGCTTTCCCACACCGGAACAGGCTGCGGCGGAGAGCAGTGCCATATTTCCCAGGATGGTGAAGATCAGTATCCTGGTTCCGCTGTGGAATAACCAAAGAGAATTTCAGATTGAAATGCTCGATTCCGTCATGAACCAGACTTACAGAGGCTGGGAACTGTGCCTTGCCGACGGTTCCGATGAAGCCCACAGTTACCTGGGGGACATCTGCAGAGCATACGCGGAGAAATCCGAAGGCAGGATTGTCTACAGGCATCTGGAAAAAAATGACGGTATAGCGGGAAATACCAATGCCTGCCTGCAGATGGCTACAGGGGAGTACATCGGGCTGCTGGACCAGGATGACCTGCTTCATCCCAGCGTGCTCTACGAATATGTAAAGGCAATCAATGAACAGAATGCGGATTATCTGTATTGCGATGAGACTACCTTTAGAAGCGGCGATATCAATCATATGCTGACCATGCATTTTAAGCCGGACTACGCTCCGGATAATTTGCGGGCCAATAACTACATCTGTCATTTCAGCGTTTTTTCCAGGAAGCTGCTGGACGGCAATGAACTGTTCCGGAAGAAATTCGATGGCAGCCAGGATCATGACATGATATTACGGCTCACGGATAATGCGGAGAAAATTGTCCATATACCGAGGCTGATGTATTACTGGAGAAGCCATCCGGGCTCTACGGCATCCAATATTGAGGCGAAACCCTATGCCATCGAGGCGGCGAAAGGCGCTGTGGCGGAGCATCTGAGGAAGCATGGATATGAGCATTTTAAAATTGAGAGCACCAGGGCCTTTGAGACTATTTTCCGGATACGTTATCAGATTATCGGTACACCGAAGATATCCATTGTAATCGCCAATAAGGATCATGTGGAGGATTTGCGGCGCTGCGTGACTTCCATATTGAACAAGTCAACTTATGATAATTACGAGATTATCATAGTGGAGAATAACAGTACCTCAGAGGAGACTGCGGAATATTACAGCCGGCTTCTTGGGTATGAGTATGGCCAGGCAGCGAAGGCATCAGCACCGGGATTCGTGCCTGCGGCAGGGAAGGGCATTGGGGCATTGGCACCGGGATTCGTGCCTGCGGCCGGGAAGGGCATTGAGGCATTGGCGCCGGGATTCGTGCCTGCGGCCGGGAAGGGCATTGAGGCATCAACGCCGGGTTCCGTGCAGTCGGCAGGAAAGGAAAGCGGGATTTCTGCCACGGCACGCACAGCGGTACAGACGCCGGAAAACGGGATACTCCGCAGTGAGGACGGTAAGATTGCAATTGTAACTTACCGTGGAAGCTTTAATTATTCCGCCATCAATAACCTGGGCGCAAAACACGCTTCCGGCCAATATATTCTGCTCCTGAACAATGACACGGAAGTCATCACCGTGAACTGGATGGAAGAGCTTCTGATGTATGCGCAGCGGGAGGATGTGGGTGCGGTGGGAGCGAAGCTGTACTATGCAGATAAAACCATCCAGCATGCCGGAGTGGTCATCGGTCTGGGAGCGCACAGAACCGCAGGCCATGTCCACTATAAGCAGCATCGTCAGAACCTGGGCTATATGGGGCGTCTTTGCTATGCCCAGGATATGAGCGCGGTCACAGGGGCATGTCTCATGGTGAAGAAGCGGCTGTATGAAGCTGTGGGAGGGCTGGACGAGGGATTTGCCGTTTCTCTGAATGATGTTGATTTCTGTCTGAAGCTGCGGGAAACGGGGCTGCTGAATGTCTTTACGCCATTTGCGGAGCTGTATCATTACGAGTCTGCTTCCAGAGGGCTGGATACGGACGGGGAGCGCGCGCAACGTTATAACCGGGAGTCCGAAGCGTTCCGGGAGAAATGGAAGACAGCGCTGGAAGCGGGGGATCCTTACTTCAATCCCAACTTTTCTTTGGACAGAAGTGATTTTTCACTGAAAATATAGTATCCAGACAACCTTGAGGAAAGCATCCCTAACCTTGATTATTGCCTTGTTCCATGATAAAATAAAAACAGATTGTTTCAGTATCTGAATCGGGGAGAGCAGCATGGATATCAGAGATTACGAGAAAATTTTGGATTCCATACCGGAAGCCGGCATACATGTGGTTCGGGAGGATACTCACGAAGTATTGTATTTTAATAAAAGGGCACAGGAGATAGTGCCCCTGATGAGAAAAGGCGCATCCTGTGATAAGCTGCGGGGCAGTTTCTGCGAAGACTGCCCGCTCCGGACAATCGGGGATAAGGAGGAGAGCCGGTCGGTGAGCTGTGATGTGCCCACGGGCAGGGCTGTGGATATTGTCGCGAAGCGGATTAGCTGGGGGGAGTCGGTACCGGCATTTGTTATTACGGTGACGCCTCACAGGGATGAAACCAGCCCGGTCCACAGGAAGATTCTGAGGGTGAACCTTACGAAGAACAGCTACAGTATCGTAAAACCTTCCGCGGAAGACTGGTCAGTAGACAGGGATGCCGAGACTTTTTCCGCATGGCTGGAGCAGTTTACTGACGAAGGGATCATACATCCGGACGACATGGACCGTTTTCAAAGCTTCACTCATCTGGATTATCTGAAGGGCGCACTGCGAACCGGGCGCAAGATGCTGTTCTGCAGCTACAGGCGGCGTTCTCCCAACGGATTTCGCTGGAACCTGATGGAGATTGTGCCGGATTCCGGATATACGGAGGAGGAGCAGGTAGTTCTTTTGTATATGAAGGATGTGCAGGACATGCTGAAGGAGAGCCTGGAGCTGGATGAAGCCAGCGTCCGCCTTCAGGAAGTTACCCGTACGTTGGGAGAGCAGAATTTCGGTGTCTATGCCATAGATTTAAGCGACGGGAAAGTGAATCTGATACGGGAGGAAGGGTACAGCCAGGACGGGTGGATTTCCCAGGCTCTGATGTGGGATGTGGTGATGCATTCCAGGCTTCTCCGGCAGATTCATCAGGATAACCAGGAGAAATTTGTTCAGAAATTTTCTCTGGAGGGTCTGCGCCAGGCCAGGGATACAGGGGTGCAGAAGACAGATATGCTTTGTCAGTGGAGAAACGGAAAAGGATATCGGTATGTGGCTGTAATCGCATATTTCGGCAGAAACCAGGCAAAGGACCATGCAGTTCTGGCGCTCCAGGATGTGGATAAACGTGTACGCCAGGAGCAGGCGCTTTCTCAGAGAGATATGCAGATGGCTGCCATTTTAAAATCACGTTTCAGCGTTATGACCACAATCCAGCTGGAAAGCGACCAGTGTGAACGGTTCTGGCTCAATGAGAATGCGGAAACCCAGAGCATCGGCACAGGGAGTTATACACATTATTACCGGAGAGCACTGGAATCATCAGTATTTTGCGAAGATATGGATGGTTTTCGGAAAGTCATGTCACCGGAGCATATGTGGGAACAGGCTCGGAAGATGCAGGATTACTTTGAGGAAATCTGTCAGTATCGCTTAAGACAGCCCTCGGTGCAGTGGCTGGAGCAGCATGTGACTTATATTCGAAGGAACGGACAGGTTCTGGTCAATATTTTAGGCAGGGACATCACCAGGGAAAAGCTTCTGGAGGAGGAGACACGCAGGAAGGACCAGGAACAGGCAAGTATTATCAGCAGCCTGAGCAGTATGTTTTTTGCCACATACTATGTGGATTTGGAGAATCAGCTGCTGCGCAGTGTGACCCAGCTGGGGGATGTGGAAAAGTTGTTGGGGGAGCAGCATGATTACATGACGGCGCTGCGCACTTATGCCGAAAATTTTGTCCACCCGGAGGATCGGGCGGATTACCTCTATACCATGAGTACCCGGAATCTGAGAAAACTTTTGGGGCCTGAGCAGCCGTTTGTCACCTTTGCGTACCGGAAGCAGTCCGAGCGTACACTGCTGGAACAGGAGGATTACGGCTGGATTCGCGCTACGGCGGTAATGGCCCAGTCGGATGCAGAGGGAAAGGCAAAGGATATCGTCTATGTGGCGCAGGATGTGACGGAGAGCAAGCGCAGGGAAATGCGCGAGCAGCGTGCGCTTAAGGCGGCCTGTGAGGCGGCAAATCAGGCCAACGCATCCAAGAGCGAGTTCCTTTCCCGCATGAGCCATGATATCAGGACGCCCATGAACGGTATCATCGGCATGACCCAGATTGCATCGGAGCATATGGGTGACAGGGAGCGGGTGGAGGATTGTCTCGGAAAAATCATGACTTCCAGCACAAACCTGCTTTCCCTGGTGAATGAAATTTTGGATATGAATGAGATAGAAGCAGGGAATGTGGATTTATCTGCGGATGCATTCCGTCTGCCTGACATGGTGCAGAGTGTGACGGATACCATAATGCCGGAAGCGCAGATGAAAGGGCTTGAGCTGAGGATTCATCCCATGGATGTGCAGCATGCGGATGTAATCGGGGACTGGGGACGCCTGCGCCAGGTATTTTTAAATATTCTGGGCAATTCCGTGAAATTTACCCCTTCCGGCGGCAGGGTAGAAATGTGGGTTACGGAACGGGAGGGCCGGAAATACGGCTGCGGTTCCTATGACTTTGTGTTCCAGGACAATGGCATCGGCATGAAGGAGGAGTTTGTGCCCCATATTTTCGACCCGTTCAGCAGGGAGGAGGATTCCCGCATCAGCCGCGTGGAGGGAACAGGGCTGGGGATGACCATCGCCCAGAACATCGTGCGGATGATGGGAGGAAGCATCAGCGTGGAGAGCGCCATTGGGCAGGGAACCAGGGTGACAGTGACGCTGTTTCTGAAGCAGGATGCCAAAATCACGGAAGGAGGTCAGTCAGAATGCAGCAACTGTGAGGCTTCTGAGGAATTATTCCGGGGCAGCAGGATTCTTCTGGTGGAGGATAATGTGATTAACCAGGAGATTGCCATGGAAATCATCGGCACTGCCGGAGCCGCGGTGGAATGTGCCTCGGACGGGCGGGAAGGCCTGCAGCGGTTCGGAGAGATGGCGGAGGGATATTTTGATATGATATTTATGGATATCCAGATGCCTGTGATGAACGGCTATGAAGCTACCCGTGCCATCCGTAAACTCCCAAGGGAGGATGCGCTTACGATTCCGATTGTTGCTTTGTCTGCAAATGCCTTTGCGGAGGATATTGCCGCCAGCCGTGAGGCGGGCATGAATGAGCATCTGACGAAACCGCTGGATGTCGCTCAGCTGCTTGCGGTAATGAGCCGATGGCTGAGGGAGAAGCCGGGAGCATCAAGATGATTTATACTATTTTTCCCTATTTTTGCTTACTTGTCTTTTTAGGTGGCAAAATTTACAAAAATATGATAGAATAAATGAAATGATGTATCCGTAAAAGCGCGAGATGCGGAGACGGAGGGGCTTTACGCGGAAAATGCTCTATCATGATATATCGCGCAGAAAAGAGGAGAGGCAAAATGAGTTATATGGAGGATTTTAATTTCTGGCTGGAAGACGATTATTTCGACCAGGCTACCAAGGATGAGCTTCTGGCCATCAGGGACAATGCGGGAGAGATCGAAGAGAGATTCTACAAAGAGCTGGAGTTCGGCACAGGAGGACTGAGGGGTGTCATCGGCGCTGGTACCAATCGGATGAATATATACACGGTCCGCAAAGCCACCCAGGGCCTTGCCAACTTTATCCTGAAGGCAGGAACCCAGGCCAAAGGCGTTGCCATCGCCTATGATTCCAGGCGGATGTCTCCCGAATTCGCGGATGTTGCGGCGCTGTGCCTGGCTGCCAACGGTATCAAGGCATATGTGTTTGACGCCCTTCGTCCCACTCCGGAGCTTTCCTTTGCGCTTCGTACCCTGGGCTGTACTGCAGGTATCGTGGTGACTGCAAGCCACAATCCGCCGGAGTACAACGGTTATAAGGTATACTGGGAAGACGGCGCTCAGGTTACCGCTCCTTATGATAAGCAGATCATCGAGGAAGTAAAGGCTATCAAGGATTATCATACCGTAAAGACCATGCCGAAGGAAGAGGCAGTGGAAAAGGGATTGTATCAGGTCATCGGTAAGGAAATTGACGATGCCTATATGGTAGAATTGAAGAAGCAGATCATCCATCCCGAGGTGATCGCGGAAGTGGCTGACGACATCAAGATTGTGTACACGCCGCTCTGCGGTACAGGAAACGTTCCCGCAAGGCGCATCCTGTCAGAGCTTGGCTTCAAGCATGTGTATGTGGTTCCTGAGCAGGAGAATCCGGATCCCAACTTTACCACCCTGGAGTATCCCAACCCCGAGGATCCCAAGGCATTTACTTATGCGCTGCGCCTGGCGAAGGAGAAGGATGCGGACATCGTCCTGGCTACCGACCCGGATGCGGACAGGCTGGGCGTGTATGCGAAGGATTCCAAAACCGGCGAGTATGTGTCCTTTACCGGCAATATGTCAGGTATGCTGATCGCAGAGTATATTTTGAGAGAGAGAACCGCTACGGGAACCATGCCTGAGAATCCCGCACTTGTAACTACGATTGTTACTACCAATATGACCAAAGCCATTACCCAGGCTTACGGCGTGAAGCTGATTGAGGTTCTTACGGGATTCAAGTTTATCGGGGAGCAGATCAAGCTTTTCGAGCGCAGCGGAAGCAACAATTATGTATTCGGTCTGGAGGAAAGCTACGGCTGCCTGGCAGGAACCCATGCAAGGGATAAGGACGCCATTGTGGCAGTGATGTGCCTGTGCGAGGTTGCGGCTTACTGCAAGAAGCATGGCAAGACTCTGTGGGATATGATGCTGGATACCTATGAGAAATACGGATATTATAAGGAGTCCCAGTATACCATTACCCTGAAGGGCATCGACGGATCCAGGCAGATTGCCGAGATCATGGATAAGCTCCGCCAGAATCCGCCTAAGGCATTCGGTGAGCACCAGGTGCTGAAGTTCAGGGATTACGAGACAGACCGTGTTCTGGACATGGTTACCGGAGAAGAAGGAAAAACCGGCCTGCCGAAGTCAAATGTACTTTATTTCGAACTTCCGGACGATGCATGGTGCTGTGCCCGTCCCTCCGGAACAGAGCCGAAGATCAAGTTCTATATGGGCGTAAAGGGCACAAGCCTTGAGGATGCCCAGGCTAAACTTACACAGCTGACGGAGGATCTGAAGGCTGTGCTGTAAAGGAGAGAAAAGGGCTTCTGCATTTGGAAATACGGATTTTCTGCCCGGGCAGGGATGAGTCGGGTGCAGAAGAGAAGGAAGAAGAACAGGAAACAGAAGATTCCCTGCCCGTAGTGATGTGGGCAGGGAATTTTTCAAACAGGATGTTCAGGGCAGGGAGGAAAAATATGCGGAAAAAAAGAAACTTTATCATATTGGCAGGTATTCTGTTTTTTTCTTTCCTCTTTGCGGGGGTGATTCTGCTGAGTCCATTCAGGACAGACACCGGAATTTTTATTGCGGCTGGCAGTCCCTTTATTTTGTTTGATGGAGGTTCCGGTGAGCCTGTCATTATGCTGTGTCCGGAAGGGAAAGACAATATGCTCTCCAAATTGAAGACAGGAGATAAAATTCTGATTGTTCACAACGGCACCATGATGCTGAGCTATCCTGCGCAGATGAATGTGTATTTCTGTATCCGCTTGAAAAAGGGAGACGTGTCCGATGTACCGGAGGGCGTTATGGAGTCATTGGAGGAGATGGGCTGGAAACAGGGAGGTACCATTGTATGAAAAATATGAAATTCAGTTATTGCAAGTTATGAGATAATATGCTATTATAAAAAAGGGAAAGCCATAGAAGCGGCTCTACCCATACATAGACAAATACTCAATGCTTTACAGCATCAGCCGTCACTATTGGTGGTAGTGGCGGCTATTTTCTGCTTGTAAAGATTGCATAACACAAACTTATCAGTGCAACAATGAAGATACCTATCTGGATTAAATCCGGGTATGTAACATACATAAACCGAAAAAGACATAAATACGATAAAACAGGGCTTTCCAATGTCGGAACTGCCCTGTTTTTCAGTGAGTGGTACTAATTTGGTACTATAATCCTGTTCAGCTTCTCAGCAACCTCTGCATGTTTGCTCGGGTAAAGGTGACCGTATGTGCTGTTTACCATCTGCACCGTGTCCCCTATGCGCTCCGCTATCAGATGTGGGGTAAAGCCCATGTCAATCAGGAGCGAGACATGGGAATGCCTTATATCGTGGATGCGTATGCGGGGGATTCCGGCCTTTTCAGAGTACCGTTTTATATTTCCACGTATCAGGGCATCGGTAAACGTGAATACCCTGTCTTCTGGTGCCATGCCATAAATCTTGGCGGCGTACGCCTGCACCTCCTGCATGATGGCCGCTGGCATGGAGATAACACGGTTCCCGTTTGCTGTTTTTGGCGGCCCCACGGTATCGCATCCGGATGCATGGTGCAGCGTTTTGGATACGCTGATGGTGTTTGCCTGGAAGTCAAAGTCCGCCAGTGTGAGCGCCATCATTTCACCAAAGCGCATCCCGGAATAAAACAGGAGCTGCAGGGCAGCATGGGCGGCTATGTCGGTTACGTGCTGGATAAAGCCAGTATACTGGGCAAGAGTCCAAAAGTTCATCGATCTGGTTTGCTTTCCCATGCCCCCGGCCTTTTTGCATGGATTCGATGGAAGGTTATAGTATGAGACAGCATAGTTAAACAGGATGCTCATTATAATGTGTATCTGCTCCAGATAACCGCTGGAATAGCCCGCATCTATCTGCGTGTTTTGCCATGCCCGGATATCTGCCGGGGTTATGGAACTTATGGGCTTGTCCTTGAAATATGGAAGTATGCGGTTCCTGAACACGCTTTCAGCTTTTTTCACGGTTCCCGGGCGGAGCCTGTGTCTCATATCGTCTATGTAGATATCATAAAGCGCCTGGAACGTCATGTCCGGGGTGCCCTGCAGCCGTTCCAGGAAGTTACGCTCCCATTCCTTTGCTTCCCGCTGAAGCTTGAAGCCGCGCTTCTTTTTCTGCTTCTTTGCCCCGGTATAGTCGGTATAATAGAATTTGCAGAACCATGTCTTGGTGGATTCATCGTAGTAAGCTGGCATAAAATCACAATCCTTTCTAAAAATAGGTGCATTTTATAAAGGGTTATGATATACTGTCCTTGGGTGAAGGTGGTATATCATAATCCTTTATGGTAT
>DKVC01000309.1:0-999 GCA_002490995.1 Lachnospiraceae bacterium UBA7188 | reverse complement strand
TTATGGTATCTATCTGAAAGGCTCTGGTGTTGGTAGCACCGGGGCTTTTTCATTTATGGTAACCAGCGCAGGATTGCACCGGTTCAGGATGGGACGTGCCGGCCTGTCCCTGACGGAGCCAAAATTGGCTTGGTCTCACAATTGAGCTCGCTACTAAACAGTGGTCAGTCCAAAATTGGATTTACTCCAGCGCAATCTTTCCCCGGGCTCCTGGGAGGAAAAGGAAATTTTCCCTTCTCCTGATCTGCCGGTTCGGCGGTGCAGGTGTGGCCGATCTGGCAACCCTGTACCCTAAAGCACGCGCTCAACCCCTTCGGGAAATTTCCCGCCCCGCCGTTACGGTGAATCACGGTAACGGTTTGTTATCCCATACCCGCAAGTGGGCACGATTTGGCTGCTTGTGGTAAAGGCCGGGGCTACTCTTGCGGTTCCTTGAACCAGTTGCCCTCTTTCTTTTGTTCATTGTATGACTTTGGTTCAAACTCAGGAATATCCTGTTCTGACGCATAGGTTTCATTACCAGCATCTAGCATATTGGCATAGGGCATGCCATTGTATGGCATCATGTGAGCTACGTTATCCTCTTTGCGGTATTCTGGAACCTTGGTTAACAGCTCTATATGTTCTATGGCTTTATCCTGGCCGGTATCATTTAGCATATTAAAAAGCCTGTCCATTCGCTCACTTTTTTCAGGGTCTCCATATGATGTGGACGTGTTTACAGTAGCATTCTTTAATGCGTCTGTAACTTTATCGGAAAAGTCATCTATTATTTCTTCTTGTGAAAACTTACTCCAATCATCCACCAGATCACTGATATAAACGCCTAAAGCGGTAGCTATCTTGCGTATGGTTTTTAGCTTGGGTATGCGTTTTCCGTTTTCATATTGAGAAATCAGTTGCGGCGAACAACCCATTATGTTAGCGATCTGTTGTAAAGTCATCCCTTTTTCTTTGCGTATGTTTTGTATATTTTTTCCAATGCTCATTTTTTCACCA
>DKVC01000056.1 GCA_002490995.1 Lachnospiraceae bacterium UBA7188 | reverse complement strand
GGGTTGTACTGCAAATTTAACCGGAGTGCAGTATAATTTGCAGTATGAGAAAATTGTGCATGATATGCTTAGCAGAAAGCGAGGACAATTACCATATAAAAAATGAGAGAATGCCTTCTTACCAAATAAGGAATTCTCTCATTACGATATATCAACTGATATCTATCCTATCCCACATCCGGTTCATCCTTCAAAGAGATAACCCCGGGTGCTTTCCCCTCTGTCTCGAAGAGGATGATTTCGTTCTCTCCCTGCCGAAGCAGCGGCCCGGGAATGTAGAGCCTCTTCTGGGGTCCAATCTCCCAGAACCTTCCTATGTTAAATCCGTTCACAAAGGCGCAGCCTTTCCCCCATCCCTCAAAGTCCAGGAATGTGTCTCCGGTCTCATTCGCCGTAAAGACGAAACGATAGAAAGCCGGTGTCCCAGGCAGATACTCCCCGCCGAAATCCACCTTCTCCACATTGTCCAGCGGCAAAGGATACTGCATCCAGTGATTGTGCATATGCCCGTTGATCTGGACACACTGGTCTATTCCTTTTCGCTGCTTCTCCATGTAGGGTCCGAAGTTCACCCTGCCCATGTTCTCCATGAGAATGTCCAGCCTGGCATCGCGCTGTGCAGGCAGGTTCAGTTCGCGCTCCTCAAGGAGCTCCCTGTCGTACAAGGTCAATACCAGCTTATCCTCCAGCAGAATGTCTGCCCTGTCGCCCGCACCCCACAGTCTTATCTTTTCCAGATTCTCTTCCGTGTGCAGCCTGGTACGGTAGAGAATGTAGCCATAGTTCTGGCCCAGGCGTTCCATGGACTGAGGCCAGATGCTCTCCGTCCCCTGGCTGATGGCTTCCAATGTAGATGTCAGGCTCACCTTTCCACAGGCCTCCAGCGTACCGTATGACATTCTCCGTATTTCCGTGGAAAATACCATTTCCGGCAGCGGCGCGTATTTTCCGATGACTTCCCGGTAACGGCGGTACTTCTCCGTGATCTGTCCGTCCTCCGTGAGCACAGCGTCATAATCATAGGAAGTCACGTCCGGAGTCAGCTCGTCATAGTAATTGGATCCGTTCATGAAGCCGAAATTCGTGCCGCCCTCGAACATATAGATGTTCACATGGCCCAGCTCCAGCATCTTGTCCAGGTCCTCCACACTCTCCTCCAGATTTCCCCTCATATGGCCGCCGTTGCCCCAGTGGTCGAACCATCCCACCCAGAACTCCGTGCACATCAGAGGACCGCCATCGGTGTATTTCTCCAGCACCCGGAAGCGCTCTTCGGTACGGGAGCCAAAGTTCCCGGTAGGCAGCGCTCCCTCAAGCTTACCGGCGTTCAGGCTCTCCGGGAAGGGGCCGTCCGACGTGACCAGAGGCACATCCACACCGCCCTCACGCATCAGACGCCTGATCTCCTCCAGGTAGGTGCAGTCGTTGGCGTAATAGCCGTACTCGTTCTCCACCTGCATCAGGATCACAGGGCCGCCATGGGTACACTGCCAGGGAGTAATCTTCGGCAGCAGCACCTTATAGTACTCCTCCACATGCTTTAAGAACGGGCCGTAATTCACCCTCAGGCGCATGCCGTCCTCCCGCAGAAGCCATGCGGGCAGTCCTCCGAACTCCCACTCCGCACAGATATAGGGCGAGGGGCGCAGAATCACGTACAGCCCCAACTCCTGTGCCAGCCGGATAAAGCCTTCGATGTCCAGCATTCCCTGAAAGCGGAATTCCCCTTTCTGTGGTTCATGCATGTTCCAGGGAATATAGGTCTCCACCGTGTTGCAGCCCATGTTTTTCAGCTTCTCCAATCGATCCCGCCAATATTCCGGGACGATGCGGAAATAGTGGATTGCTCCTGAAATAATCCGGATCGGTTCTCCGTCCAGATAGAAATTGTCTTTGATTTCAAAATTCTTCATAAAATATCCTCTCATTCTGCCGTAATGTCTTATAGTCCTGCAATTTGCACCAGGGCGCAAAAGCATTCAGGAATTGTTGAAAAATAGTTCCAAAGAGGGAGCCCCTCCCCCTTTCGGCTTCGGCACTCCCTCACACATACGATTTACCGCCTGCTCCTACTTACGGCAAATGAGTCCCCCATATGTTTCCGACATATTCCTTACTTATACACTTCAGAATCTGTCTCTGCAGCTCGGCGGTAACCTCGTTGATACCCGCTGCCTCCAGGGCCGCCTGATACTCGGCTACAATATCCTCGGCAGTGCCGGAATACTTGCCGAATGCGATCTGCTTCATGTAATTGGTGTGGATCTCATTGATGTTGGAAATCTGTCCCTCAATGTCGCCTACCTCAGCTACAAACAGGCCATACGGATACGGAATCTTGATGGCATCGTACTCTGCATACATGGCATCAATCTTGTCCCAATCCCTGCTGGCGTCTCTGATCTCCAGATCGTCGTTACGTCCCCACCAGAAATTGGTCATGCCGTTGATATTGTCTGTATCGCTGTTGTAGCCTTCGGGAAGTATTCTCAAACCTTCCTCGTCGGTATCCCATGAAACGCCCTTGATGCCGTAGTTGAACAGCTCATAGCACTCGGGATCGTTCCTGATCAGGTCGTATACCATCAGAGCTCTCTCAGGATTGGCGCTGCCTGCGGATACAGCCATTGCACCGTGGGTAATGGAAAGAGCCACCACGTTCCCCGTCTCCTCGCCGAAGTAGAAGAATCCGCTCTCAGCGTTAGGGTCATCGTCATAAATCTTATTGGCTACAGTATGGCTCACCAGATCCGTCCAGGTCTGGGTATGGTGCTGCTCAGCAGCAACCTTGCCGATACGATAGTCATCACGGTTAGTGGATGTGGTATTGTTCAGCACATCGGTCTTCCATACGCCGATCTCATCCCATTCCTTCATCATCTTGGCGAACTCCACCAGGGAATCCGTGTCGGTCATGAAAGGTGAGTAGATGGTGTACAGGTCGTCCTTGGTGCCGCCCCACATAGCGCCGGCGTTGATACCGTCGATAGCCACATAGTTGGAGTGTGAGGCAATCCAGCCGCCCACCATGGTAGCATACTGGGTGCCGTCGGAATCCCAGGGAGTAATATCAGGCTTGTTCTCCTTCACCCAACGGAAGTAGGTGGTCATATCCTCCCAGCTCTTCACGCCGTCTGCCAGACCCGCTTCTTTCGCCCAGTCCAGACGATAGGTAAATCCATGGTTGGTCCACTGTGCGTAATTGTCCTCGGGAATCAGGTAGATCTCGCCGTTGTACTTACATACTTCCCAGTTCTCGGCAGGAACACTTGCCCAGGTCTGAGGAGCGTAAGTCTTGAGCATATCCTCGGACAGCTCCAGGAATGCGCCGTCCCCCGGAAATCCGGCACTCTCTCGGGAATTATGAAGAAATAACCTTTAACTGCAATGGGCCAAAAGCTGAATCTTTATCTCCTCTCACCCTGCCGCACCGGGCCGCTGCTGTCCCGCACCACCAGTGTGGGCTCCAACATCTGAAGCCGGGGCATCTGCCTGCCTTCCAGGGCGCCTGTAACTGTCTCCACCAATGTCCGGCCCATATTCTCATAGTTGTAGTCAATGCTGGTGAGCTTCGGGATCAATACATCAGCGATATAAGTATTGTCATAGCTGACCAGGGAGATATCCTGGGGTATCCGGTAGCCGTGCTCCGTGAGGCTCTGGGCGATTCCCGCCGCGGAAAAATCATTGATGGCGATCACTGCGGTAGGGATGTTCCCATCCTCCAGCATCCGGTTCATCCTGACATAGGCGCTGGCCGCATTATAAGAGCCATGTTCCTCTACCATCTCCGGACGGAAAGGGATATGGTTCCTCTGAAGTATCTGCTTGTAGCGCTGTATCTTCTCAAAGGTGGACAACACTTTGATGTAGCCTCCCACTATGGCGATTTCCCGGTGTCCCAGCCCAATTAGATGGTCCATCAGCAAATCCATGCTTTTCATGGCGTCGATCTGCACCTGATAGCATTGGGTACCGTCCAGCTTACCCGTGACCACCATGGGCATCTTGCCTGGCAGGGAATTCACCAGCTCCACATATTCCAGATCGGATACCAAATCGTCGGCCCTGCCTCCCAGCTGGATCAGGGCGTCCACCCGCTGCTCCTGCAGCTTGGCCAGATGAGACTTCTCAATCTGGGTTTCTCCCAGGGAATTGCACAGCAACACCGTATACCCCAGTCTCCTGGCCGCCACCTCACAGGCCACGAAAACCTCGGAATAAAACGGGTTGCGCACATCCGCCGCTATGATGCCGATGATCTTGCTCCTGGTGTCCGACAGGCTCCTGGCCATGGCGTTGGGCGTAAAATTATATTTTTCGATGAGCCTGGTGATCTTCTCCTTCTTGTCCTGACGCACGTTAGCGCTGCTGGTCAGCACCCTGGAGACTGTAGCCGGCGATACACCGGCCTCTTTCGCAATATCATAAATTGTAATAGTCTTCTCACCTGACAGTTTTCCCCTGTCCATATGCAATACCTCTTTATCATAAACTCTGCGCGAAACCGCTTTCTTATATATTTATCATATGAGATTCCGGGCAGGATGTCAAGAGAGATTCTTTTTACACTTTTTACACCAGCCAGGCCGCATAAAGAGGGACGGCATCGATTCCGTTCTCCCAGCCAAAGTTCCTCTCCGAGAACCGGATCCTGTGCAGGGGATGATATCGTTCCGAAAAGACGGAGAGGCTGCGGGATTTTGTGTGCTCTCTGGCTTTCACCTCGACAGGAATGACCACACCTTCCTTTTCAATCAGGAAATCCACCTCGGCAGTGCCGCCGGAAGTCCAGTAATACAACCTGTATCCGTTCTTCTCCAATGTATTGGCTACAAAATTCTCTGTCAGTGCGCCGATAAAAATATGATCATGGCCGCCGATAATTTCATGAGGGACAACTTAACGCCAGACCGGGAATCAGAGAGATACCCTGCATGATAAAGAAGTCTCCCTGTCTTCTTTCTCTGTAATCTCCACCCGAATTTCCCCTGCAGACATACGCCGTACAAAAACCAGGAGCCTGCCGCGGAAGGTAGAGCGAACGTTCCCGCTGTAGGATGTCACATCCGCCAGGTTCCCGTTCTCCAACCCGGCCAGTTCTCCGGCGCCCTCCGTGGTGACGGCAAGCTGCCTCTCCTGCCATCTGACGAAATTGCCTGCCTCGTCCAGCAGGCTGATTTCCAGCTGGTACAGATAGCCGGGCTCTGCGGAGGCCTCTTCCCAGCTGCGCCCGGTCAGCGCGTCCGGCTGCCTCCATACCCGGCAGTCCAGCCTCGCCGCACACCCTGTAGTGGACAGGCTGCAGGATGCCGTTACGCCGGTTCCGGTCGTTGGGAAGGCTTCCTGACCGGCAATCCCGTCGGAAATCCGATATAAACCGGTCGGTTCCATGCATGATCCGGGACTCAGCTCCATGCATGATCCGGAACTTTTGGAAAAACATGCATGATCGTTGGCTCCTGCCGGCGCTCCATAGCCGAAAGCCGTCAGCGTACCCTGCCTGTAAGATACCCGGAAACAATATGCACCGTCTCCATTGTACTCCTCCAGTGTGCCGATTTCCTGCCTGTCCCGGGCTTCCGTATTCTGCACCGGCACAGGTTCCTGAGAAATGGCATCCATGCCGGTCCGGCACCGGGGCTCCTCCCTCCACGGCACTCCGGCTTCAGGCCCCATCCCTTCCAGCAACAGCATGACCTTCGGCAGGTTGGAGTACACCTTCACCAGAATCTCCTCCCCTGGCTCATAGTTCCAGTGGCACTCCATGGGCAGCCAGTCCTCCTCCCCGTCCGAAGCCCGCCTGGCAGCGATGGCCAGCACCGGCTCTTCCTGCCAGAAGGATTTGCGGCGGTAGAATTCCGGCTTTCTGTCCCCGGCACAGGTCAGGATACCTGCCGGAGAGCCATGAACCGGCCAGCCATGGGCCTCGCCCAGATAGTCGATCCCCGTCCACAGGAACTGCCCGCTGATATAGGGGAGATCCCGCACCGCCAGCCATGCCTTATAGCCGTGGCCGTTCTCGCTGCCCAGGAAGGGCTTCTCCGGAAATCTGCCATGATCTTTGGCATACAGATGTTCCTTATAATTATATCCCACCACATCGAGCCCCCTGAACAGCCCGGTCTCCGCGGACAGCTCGGGAAATGCGGCTGCCAATGTCACGGGACGGGTATCGTCCTCCTCACGGACGATTTTCTCCAGTTCTTCCGCTATGGCCACAAGCCGCACGGCATTGGGCTTGTCCGGGTCATACTGCCGCTCTGCCGCAGGTTTATGGGCATCGTTATTGCCTGTCATGGAGGCGAAGGAAGGGTGGCAGTAGGGGTCATTGGGATAGTCTATTTCGTTGCCGATACTCCAGAGTATAACGCTGGGGTGATTCCTGTCCCGCCGCACCATGGCCCGCAGATCTGCATCGTGCCATGCCGGGAAGGCCTCAAAATAGCCCTCATGGACAGGGGGATAGACATTGTGGCCCGTGGACCATTTGTTCTTGGCATTCTCCCACTCGTCAAAAGCCTCGTCCATCACCAGGAAGCCCATGCTGTCGCACAGATTGTAGAGCTCAGGCATGTGGGGGTTGTGACTGCAGCGGATGGCATTGCAGCCGCACTCCCGCAGAGCCTCCAGCCGTCTCTGCCAGACCTCCGGCTCCATGGCCGCCCCCAGGACGCCGCCGTCATGGTGGACGCAGACTCCCTTCAGCTTAGTCTCCGCCCCATTCAGGAAAAATCCTCTGTCCGGGTAAAACTCAGCGCGGCGGATACCTGCCCGGGTCTCGTCTGCCAGATAAAAGTCCCCATCAGACAGGGCATACCATGTGCGCAGGGTATACAAATAGGGATGCTCTGGGGACCAGAGCATGGCATGTTCCAGATTGCTGGACAGGGTGCATTCCCCGCCGATAACAGTCTCACCTTCCAGGGTCAGGACAGCCTCCCCCTGCGCATCCAGCAGATCCGTGCGGATCCTGACGAAATTCTGTGCCGTATGAGAGATTTCTCCCCCGGCTAATGAGACCTTCTTCCGCTGTTCCGCCCCATGGTCAGCGCTGCCGTCCGCTTCAGCCATATCCGTTCCATGCTGCATCCGGCCTGTCCTGTCGCTCCCTTCTCCGTCCGCTTTCCTTTCCTGATCCCCATGCAGTCCCTCTGCCGCAGCCGTCTGATGTCGCACCACAATCCGGGCTCTGCCGATCCTGCGTTCCGGATCCGCCTCATCCGCCTCCACCTGCTCCGTCCAAAAAAATACGCCGTATTCCCCGGGATGGACAGGCTCCTCCACAACCACCGTCACCTTCCTGGTGATGCCGCTTCCTGTAAACCATCTGGAATCTGCCAGATCCGTATGCACCACCTTCACGCTGAGCACATTTTCCTCATCGCCGAATGCCGCCGCATGGGTAATGTCGTAGGAAAAGGTGCTGTAACCGTAAGGTCTCTGCCCCAGATAATAACTGTTGCACCAAACCTGGCTGTTCTTATAGACGCCGTCGAACACCACCCTCACGCTTTTCCCCCGACACTCCCCGGGCAGGCGGAAACGCACTCTGTACCAGCCGGTTCCGCCCGCCAGGTAACCCGTGCCGCTGGAATATCTTTCGGAAAATGGCAGTTCCACGGACCAGTCATGAGGTACCGTGACACTGCGCCATCTGCTGTCGTCGAAGCCCCTGTACCATGCTCCCGCTGCGGCGCTTCGGCGATATCCTGTCTGCCCTGATCCTCCTGTTCCAAAGTCAGTCTCTTCCTCCAGATGAAATTTCCAGTTTTCCCTCAATACAATCTGCTTCCTGTCCATACTGCCTCTCCTCGCATTCTCTTTCTCAACACATCTGCCCAATTCCTGCAGCCCGCAATACCTCCCGCCCCTCCGATAATTTCCCCTCCGGATGCATCTGCCTGGGGCCATGTCCCATTGGCTGCCATATCCCCGGTTCTCCCGGGTAGTCCCGCATAAGAACTGCCACATGCTCCCGCAAATACCGGATGCACGCCTGCACTAACTTTATGGGCTAACTTTTGAAACCGGTTGCGCAAATATTTCTTTTATCATAAGTAAAATCACGGATAATGTCAAGAGCCCAAAGCAACGCGGCAATGCAACATCCCCTCCGCAATACATATCACGCAATACAGATCCCATCAGACAGGAAATTGACACATTCTTTTCCCGGTGCTATAATTCTGAAAACAGCGAAATCACAGCAATGTTTTCAAGGAAAGATCCCAGGGCAAAGAAAAGTACCAGAGCGGAGCCAATGTCCGACCCATGCTGCCTGCCCCGGACAAGCCGGATCTTTTACAAAATCACAGAAAGGAACATATCGCTATGAATACACCTGTTATTGAAACGGCTCTTTTTGAGGCCTCTCTTTTTGACGAACTGGAACCTCTTTTTCCCGACACAAATCCCCGGGAGGGAAAATCCTGGGGCCAAAGTTCCCTGCACCAAAGGTCCCTGCACACTGTTGCCGCAGCTTCCGGTACCTATGCCGGGGTACACATTCTTCTCACCGGACTGACTCCCGGAAAATGTGTGTCCGTGGAAATCCTTCCGCCCCAAAGAGCATCTGTATCGTCTGATACGGAAGGCAACCGCACGGAGCATTCCGTCCCGGACCATCGGTATAAGCTGTTCGAGCTGCTGCCCCTTCCGGTGGAAGCAAATACCGGCGCGGTCTCCCGTACCGAGTGGATGGACGGGCAGGCTAACCTTGATGTCATCCGCCGGGCTCCCTTTACCGTTTACGATGTCCTGAAGCCCTGCACCAATGTCCTCACCGCCAGAGGCGCTGTCATGGCTCTGGCTTTCCGCTGCAAGGTGGACAGCATCAGACGGGAAACGAAAAAATGGAGCCTTCTCCTCACCCATGACGGCATATCCCGGAAGCTGGACTTCCTGGTGGAAGTCTTCCCCGTGAAAGTGCCGGAGGCAGGCGCCGCAGATCATAAGTATGTAAACTGGTTCAGCCACAGAGGAATTGCCGACTACCACAATGCTCCTCTTTTCAGCGATGAATGGTATAAAATGTACGAATTATATCTGAAACTCGGAAAATACGGAAGACAGAACATGGCTCTGGTTGGGGCAGAGCTGTTCTTCGACCTGGAAAAAGGCAGACCTGTGCTGAATGAATCGAAGCTGGACCGCCTGATGGAAATCTATAACCGTGTGGGAATCCACTGGCTGGAGGGCGGCCATCTCACCGGGCGGAAAGACGGCGAATGGGAAGCCACCCATGCGGAAACCGTTTTTACCCACAGGCCCATCCCCGGTGAAGGGGAGGCAGAACTGGCTGACATGGGACAGCAGATTTTCGCCTACCTGCAAAAGCATGGGCTGACGGAGCGTTGGATACAGAGCCTGATGGACGAGCCGTTGGACTGCATGGCCGACACCTATAAGAGGAGCCTGGAAATCCTGAAATCCGCCATGCCGGGCATTCCCCTACTGGACGCCTCCATTGCCCGGGAAACCATTGCCGGGAACCTGGATTACTGGTGCCCTACAGCCAATAAATACGAAAAGTATCAGGAATTTTTCGATGGCAGATACGAAAAAGGAGACCATATTTTTGTTTACACATGTTTAGACCCGGCAGGCAGCTTCTGTAACCGTATGCTGGACCAGGAGCGGCTCCGCCAGGTCTGGATCGGCTGGGCTCCCGCCCTGTATCCGAAAATAGAGGGCTATCTGCACTGGGGCGGCATGTCCATGGAAGGCTTCGATCCCTATTATCTGGCAGCGCCGCTTCCGGAAATCACGGACTATGAGAGCAGCCGAAGCGGCGTGCTGCCAGCCGGGGATGCCGCCATCATGTACCCCGGTTTTCATCAGGTGTATTCCAGCACCCGGCTGGAAGCCTACCGGATGGGCTTTGAGGACCTGGTTTTGCTGCAAAGGCTGCAGGAACGGGAGCCCGGCTGGGTGGATGCGTTAGTCCGCCAGGTGTTCCGTGGGTATGATGATTATGAGAAAGATGTAGAGCAGTACAGGAAGATACGGCGGATACTGCTGGAGAAGGCTTCTGCGGTGTTTTTTTGAGAACTGTTTGGAGTGGTTTATTATTATACTCGTGAACGCATTTTTACTCGCGTTCAAAAAATTTGCCAACGTAAATGCATAACGAGCATGCGCTTCTGTATTGTAAAACAGAAAACCGGAAAATGAATGCGCTCGCGAGTATAATTGCCACTTTCAGATCTGGATTGCCGATGCGTTCTACGCTTACTGTGCAGACAGCAATTATTTGCGTTTGTGGGTATAAAATGGTTTCGGAACATATAAAAGCTGTAAAAGTCTACGTTGAATTTTACAGCTTTTTGTGTATAATAGAAGAAGCAGAAACAACTGTGCCAACCTGCATGCATAACGAACGAGCGCTTCTGTAATGCAGAAAAGCGGCAGTTGAACGCGCTCACGAATATAAAGCCAGGGAAGGAGCCGAAAGAGTATGGCAAATATTTTACCAGTATCTGATTTGAGAAATTATAATGAAGTCCTGAAAAACTGTCAGAAAGGAGAACCTGTATATCTGACAAAGAATGGCAGAGGACGTTTTGTAGTCATGGATATCGAAGATTACGAGCGTGACCGTGCAGAGAGAAAGCTTCTGATGAAGCTGCAGGAAGCGGAAGAAGCAGTAAAGGATGGCAAAGGCTGGCTTAATCTTGATGAACTGAAAACACTTGTGTGATATTACAAGAATTTTTGATTGAATTAATATATGGAGAATCCAGTAATTTTTGCCGATGCCTTCAATCAATTCCTATACCATGGGGAGCAGAGGATTGACCCCGCCCAGTTGACAGAGTTGGACACGACGGGAATTGTGGTTCCATATGGAGCTGATAATGCCGGCGTGCCTGAGCAGAAATACAGGGATGTGCTGAAACTCCTACATGCCATGACGGATGAGGATGCGGCATACTGTGTCATGGGTATCGAAAATCAAGCCGATATCCATTATGCTCTCCCTGTCAGGAACGGTGTTTATGACTTTCTCCAGCTGTCCCATCAGGTCAGCGAAGCCGCCAACTCCCATAAGCGGGCCATGAAAGAAAAAGAGGCAGCACAACCAGGAAAAGAAAAAACAACTGATGGTGAATTCCTGAGTGGCTTCAGGAAAACGGACCGCCTTATCCCCGTTGTTACCCTTGTAATATATTTTGGAGCAGATGACTGGGACGCTCCGCTTTCCTTAAGAGAAATGTATTCCAATACCAACAGTGCAGTCCTTGCACATACGCCGGATTATCATGTGAACTTGATTGCACCTGGAGAGATGTCAGACGAAGATATTAATGAGTTTCACTCGAACCTACGGGAAGTAATGCTTTATATCAAGTATTCCAGAGATAAGAAAAAGCTGAATAAAATTATAGAGGAGAACCCCAACTTCCAAAGCGTGGAAAGACAGGCGGCGGATGTAATCAATATCGTTACGGGATCCAAGTTGAAATATCCGGAAGGGAAAGAAGATGTGAACATGTGTTTGGCAATTAAACAGATGCGTGAAGAAAGTGAATTAGCCGGTCAGATTAAAGGAGCAGTGGAAACATACAAAGATTTAGAGGTTTCATTGGCCGACACAATAAAACGTATCGCAGAGAGGTTTCATTTATCCGAAAGCGAGTCCACTGAGACCGTAAAACAATATTGGTAAAAAGGAAAGGGATGCGCGCCTAAGTTGGAAACGTATCCCCTTTTGATTATCACTTGTCGTAATCTCCCACTACCTTCAGTTTCGCCCATGCCTCATCCCGTCATTATATAAGGCCTTATCCTTACTTCCACCCCCTGCCCGGCATCAGCCTCTGCCCGGATGTATAGAAGCATGGGCACTTCCTTCCCGGCAGGGAACATCGGTGTGGTGCATCCCCCATCTCCATAGAACCTCCCACTTCTCTTAGGAACCGTTTATTCCTTACCCTTTTACCGCCCCAATCATGACTCCTTTGGTAAAGTGCTTCTGAACCATGGGATAGATGCATAAGATTGGCACTGTGGATATGACGATCGCCGCATATTTGATGGTCTCCGTAAAGGAATTGGCTACTGTATCCCCATACTCCTTTGCGTTGAGTATCTCCGAATTCTCTATCAGAATCGAGCGGAGGATATTCTGGATCGGCAGCTTGGCATTGTCCTTGATATAGATTGCCGCGCTGAACCATTCATTCCACTTCCCTACGCCGTAATAGAGCAGGATGACCGCCAGGGTGGGCTTAATCAGGGGCAGCGTAATCTTGAACAGTATCTGCAGTTCACTTGCCCCGTCCATATAGGCGGACTCATACAGGCTGTCCGGAATCCCCTCAATTGCCGTCCTGACAATGAACGCATTGTATAAGGACAGGCATCCGGGGATGATCAATGCGCTGAGGGAATTATACATCCCCAATTCCCTTATATTCAAAAAGGTAGGAATCAGCCCGCCGCTGAAATACATGGTGAACATCATAAACAGGACAAGGGGCTTTTTGAACATCACTTTTTTTGCCGCCATGAAATTGGCGCACAGCACGGTCATCAGGATACTGAGCGGCAAATAGATTGCGAGGACAATCAGGATATTCTTATAGCCGGATAGAATCAGCGGATGCTCAAACGCCAGCTTATAAGCGCCCAGATTGAATCCCTGGGGCAGCATCAGGATGCCCTTGTATGCCTGCAGCCTGGTATTGTCGCTTACGGACGCGATCACCACATAATAAAAAGGATACAGCGTCATGATGACCATAAGTATCATGATGCATGTGTTGATGACATCAAATATCATGTCGCCCTTTGATTTCTTGATTTTGCTCTTCGCTTTCATAGCTGTTCTCCTCCTCACTCTATCAGAATAATCCGTTTCCGCTTACTTTCTTGCTGAACTTATTTGCCACAAGCAGGAAGACGATATTCACAACGGAGTTAAACAGCCCCACTGCCGTAGAAAAGCTCCATTGAGCGCCCTGGAGACCCATCCTGTAGGTATAGGTCGAAATGACATCCGCCACTTCATAGGTAGCCGGATTATACAACAACAGTATCTTCTCATATCCGACATTTAAGATGCCTCCCATCCGGAGGACGAACATCACCATGACGGTGGTCATGATGCCCGGAAGCGTGATATACCACATCTGGGCAAGCCTCCCGGCCCCGTCGATCCGGGCCGCTTCATACTGCTCCTGGTCCACGCCGGCAATGGCCGCCAGATAGATGATGGAGCCCCACCCGATGCCCTGCCAGATATCCGAGCCTATCAAAATGGGATAAAAGAATTTGGAATCCTGCAGCAGGGGAGTTGCTGTTCCGCCAAAGGCCTGAATGATCGTATTAAATACACCATCCGACAGGCAAAAAGTCTTCAGCAGACCGCATATGATGACCATAGCCACAAAATGAGGCAGATAGGTAATGGTCTGGACTACCCTTTTAAAAGGTTCATTCCTGATTTCGTTCAGCAGCAGCGCAAGCAATATAGGCGCCGGAAAACCGAACAGGATACCCAGCCCGCTGATGGAAAAAGTATTCCGCAGAATGCGGCCGAAATCAGGGCTTTGGAAAAAGTTTTTGAAATGCAGGAAGCCCACCCATTCGCTTCCCATAATCCCTTTGTTCGGACGATAATTCTTGAACGCTATAATTACCCCGTACATCGGTTTATAACTGAATATGATAAAATAGATCACCGCCGGAACTAACATAATATATTTCCACTTATTATGCATCCAGTCTTCCTTTAATCTGGTGCCGAACGGTTTTTTGTCCGGCAAGCTGCTACTCGTCTTTCTCAATCCCACACCTCCTGCGCCCTCCGCGGGCCTATGCCGATGAATCAATCCTAGAGCTGCTCTTCCTTTGGAATGCCCGGCAGATAATGGAATGGGGCTGCCGCACGAACTCATGTGTGCGCAGCTCCATTGCCATCACTGCTGTTATCTTCTATTTGGCATCTGCCCTGTCCACCTGCGCCTGTTTGATTTCCAGCACTCTCGGCAGCCCGCTTTCATCCAGCCTCTTCAGATAATCATTCCAGACATTGTCGTCCGCGAAGTCTACCTGTCCCAGGAATGCTTTCATTTTCATCTCCTGCACATAGCTCCTGATGGCAGTATCCAGAGGCGTAAGCTCGTTTATCTCATCTGCCGTAGGAACCACTCCGTAGAATTTGTGCTTATAATTCTCGGTATTCGTCGTCTAGGTATCGATGCAGTCTACTACCAGAGGCACATTCTTCTGCACATACATTCTCTTATCCTGAATGCTGGCCGTGGCCCACTGGGTTCCGCAGTATTTATCAAGTGCCGCGTTCACGCCGTCCGGATCCTTCATGATCAGATCCGTGAACGTCAGATTGCCCTCCGCATCGATGGTGTAGGTCTCGCCCTCCGTGCCGAAATTGTAGTACATGGCACCTTCTTCGCTATAAGCATAGTCCAGGAACCTGATTGCCACTTCAATATCCTTGCAGTTTGTGGTGACGGCTGCCCCTCCTCCTGTGGTCAGGGGATCCATCTGGGAAAGCGGCGTGATATCGCCCTTATTCTTGACCGGGTTCAGGATAGGGGTCCAGGTAGCGTCAGAGCCCAGAGCCGCGATTTCGCCCATCCAGGTATTTACCGTGCCGCCGCTGGTATATGCAATGCCCACCTCATCGTTCAATACCTTTGTCTTCAGGATATTGGAATCCACGGTTGCGAAATCCGGGTCAATGATGCCGTCATCATACCAGCTCTTCATGAAGATAAGGTACTCCCTCCATCCCTCGTTGGCAGGCCCGAAGCAGGCTTTCCTGTCATCATCTATATAATACCCCTCCCAGGTATCGAACGCCGTGCTGATACCGCCGTCATACAGCCAGCCGTCCACCGTGCTGAAATATGCGCCGTATTTATCCTTGAAAACATGTGCCAGCTCATCCAGCTCCGCCAGCGTCTCAGGCGCTTCCATCTGCTGTTCCTCCAGCCAGTCTCCCCGCACCGCCATGCCGCGGAAAGTGGCCAGCCAGGAATCCCCTCTTACCCAGGGGAACATATACAGCGCCCCGTTCTCCGTGCGCACCGCCTTGTCCACGCCCGGATTCTCTTCCAGATACTTTGCCAGGTTCGGTGCGTATTCGATATAGTCGTCCAGATTCACCAAAACACCGTCATCGATCAGTTCCTGGGCGTTGCTGAAGCTGTAGAAAATAATGTCAGGCATATCCGGGTCTGTCATCATCAGGTTGTACGCCGTCTCATTGTCCACGCCCTCTGTAGGGAACTCCCACTGTATATCCACGCCGGTATTCTCGGACAGCTTCACATGGAACGGCGACTCCGTATAATCGGAATAGCTGGTGTAAGGCTTGTTGCAGGTGGACCAGTATCTCAGGGATATATCCGTATCCAGGGGATAAAGAGATGCCTCTTCACCGCCCGAGGTCTCTTCGGAGGGCTCTTGCGAAGATTCATCCGATGTCTCTTCTGATTCCTTGTCCTGAGAGGCTTCCGAGGACTGGCTGCCGCTCTCTGCATCTGCCGATACGTTCTGGGATGCCCCTTCTTCCTGCTGCCCGCATCCGGATAACAATCCTGTCATAAGTGCTGCCGCAAGGACAGCTGATAATGCTTTTTTCTTCATTTTCTTCCTCCCAACTTTTTTATGTTTGCTGTGTTTTAGATACCTTACAGGAACCGCTTCGCGTCCTGCAATCCTGTATTAATAAAATCTGCCGGCTGATTTTTATTAATCGATTCTGTTGCTAAACCTTCTTCAGGTAAATCAATTTTCCCTGGTAATCGCCCCATAATTCATCCATTAAGATTCCTGCGTTCATCAGGGCAGCTCCTGACAGGATTCTCCCGCCGTCGCCTACTGCATACTGCCATCTGTCTTCCAGGCCTTTCAGCCGTATCCTGACAGAGCGCAGCCTGGGCCTTGCCTCCACTTGTATATAGACTGCCAGTGCCTCTTCTTTATCCTTAGACACTACCATAAAGCTGTCGTTTGCATGGTTCTCCTGACAGGAAGTGATTCTGTAGTAATCCCCCTCCCTGATCAGGGCATTATATTTATGGTATATCCGAATCTGCTCCGGTATTTTATTCCTTTCCTCTTCCGCTATCCGCGTGACATCCAGTTCGTACCCGAAGGTCCCTGCCAGGGCTATGTACCCTCTTGTGTCAAAAGGTGTCATGCGTCCGTTGGAATGGCAGGGACAATCCGACACATGGGCTCCCATGGTGCCAAGGGGATATACCATGGCCGTTCCCTCCTGTATGCGCAGCCGCTCAATGGCGTCCGTGTCATCGGAGCACCAGATCTGAGGGCTGTAATACAGCATTCCCGGATCGTATCTCCCACCACCGCTGGAACAGTTTTCCAGGAGGATATCAGGGAATTCCGTGATCAGCCGCTCCTGGAGCTCATACACTGCCAGCATATACCTGTGGGACAGCTCCCCCTGTCTGTCCGCCTCCAGGCCCAGACTCCCCAGATCCGACAAATAACGGTTCATATCCCACTTCACATATTCGATGTTCGCGCTGCGCAGCACTGCCCTGATCTGCCCGTATACCGCGTCCCTTACTTCCCTCCGGGTCAGATCCAGCACCAGCTGATTCCTGCACTGTACCGGCTCTCTGCCCGGAATCCGGATTGCCCAGTCCGGGTGCTGCCTGTACAAATCCGAATCCGGCGATACCATCTCCGGCTCGAACCACAATCCGAACTTCATCCCCAATCTGTTGATTTCAGATACCAGGTAAGGCAATCCGCCCTTCAGCTTCTCTTCATTGACATACCAGTCCCCCAGGGCGCATGCGTCATTGTCCCGTCTGCCGAACCAGCCGTCGTCCAGTACCAGCATCTCGATTCCCAGCGCCGCCGCTGTCCTGGCGATGGAAAGAATCTTGTCCGTGTCAAACTGAAAATAAGTCGCCTCCCAGTTGTTTATCAGGACAGGCCTCTGCGCATGACAGTATTTCCCACGGATCAGATGGTTCCGGTATAAATCGTGATAGCTTCTCGTCATCTCTCCGATTCCCTCTGCCGAAAATACCAGGACTGCCTCAGGCGCGGTAAAGGATGCCCCGCTCTCCAGCTTCCAGCAAAAGCCCTCCGGCAGAATTCCCATGGTCACACGCAGCATATCGAATTGGGTCAGCTCCGCCTGCGCCATGAAGTTGCCGGAATATACAAAGTTCATTCCATAGACCCTGCCGAAATCCTGATCGGCATTGGAATCCGCAATGGCGATAAAAGGATTCGCCTGGTGGGAAGATACGCCTCGGTTGGAAGATATCCTCTGTTTCCCGTTCGCTATCTGCCTGCGGGTAATCATGCGCTCTTTTGCCCACACCCCGTCCAATGTAATCATGTCATAATTCTCGTTGTCCATATCCAGACAGGCCGAGAGCACTCTGGTCAGATAGACCGGCTCTTTGGCCTGGTTTATGACGCGCACGCTCCTGGCAATCGCATCTATCTTCTCGAACACGGTATAGAGCAGCCGCACCTGAAGCTGCAGCACCCGGTCCTCACATACAATCTCCAGCGTCGTGCAGTCTTCCTCTGTGCCGAAAGTCGCAGGCAGGCCCTCCAGAGCGGGCTTGCCCGAATAAATGCTGTGGGATACATAAGTCAGCATACAGGCATTGTGACCGCTCCGGGTCCTGACCTCCAGACAGCTCTCCCTGTAATCCCCCTGCCCTGCCGTGGAGTATTCCGCCTGAAACCCATCCTGAAACCGCAGCCGTTCCCCATTGCACCGGGAGGGAAAACGGACGGCGTCATTGCTTCTTTTCAGGTATTCCATGTTCAGGTCATCGATTCTTCTGCCATAATACAGATGGCCGATGAATCTTTCCTCATCGATCAATCCAATCAGATAGGTAGAACCCGGTGTATTCAGTTGAAATATCTTCTGACGCTCCTCATAGACAATGCCCATACCGCTCCTCCCCGCCTGTAAGACCGTTTGCACTTCTCTCTCGTTCATGGGTTAAGTATAGCAATATCCCACACAAAAAAACGTACCTTTTTTTAGACAAAGGTACGCTTTTTTTAGGTATTTTTTAGGTATTCTTATTTGCTCTTCTTTTGGATTCCTACTTTTCCTTCAGACGTTTCCGGAACGAATTGGGCGTCTCGCCGTATTGTTTCTGAAAGGCATCCGAAAATGCCCTTGCGTCACGAAATCCCGTCTCCACCGCTATTTCAAAGGTTTTCTTGTCCGTTGAAAGCATCAGGGACATGGCATGCTCCAGGCGGACTCTGTTCACATAGGTCTTGAAATTCTCTCCTGCGTTCTTCTTGAAAAACACGCTGAAATAATAGGGATTCATATGGATCTCCTCTGCCAATATGTTCAGCGTCAGATTCTCCGCATAATGCTGTTCAATGTATTCCCTGGCCCTCAGAAAGGTGCGGCTGTCACTGTTCTCCGCCATCTTCCGGATATCGTCCATGTATCCCTGCAGTTCGGCCCGGTATTCCCTGGTGAGCTGTTCGTAGGACAGGGTATTCCTCCCGATTTCCAGCAATGCTGTCGTATCCTTATACGCCGTCCGGATTCCCAGCTGCCAGCATTTCTCCTGTACGAGCCGCAGCAGGGAGCAGAAGTAGAAACCCGCGTCCTCCCTCTTTCCGTTGGCCATACGGCATACGATACCCTCAAACTGCCTGTAATAATTCTCAAAGGCGGAGTTGTCCTTGTTCGCTACAGCCGTCACCAGACAGTCCTTTGTCTTCTCAAAACGTCCCGGATCTATCTCTTTCCAGAATTCCTGTGTCCCGGATTCCAATATACAGGAGGGCAGCCTCTCAGCAAAAAACTGATAACCTTTCCTTGCGAGACACTCCTGGAAAGCCTGCTCCAGATCGCTCATCTGCTCCACCGTCTCTCCCATCACGAAGAACAGTTTCTGCAGGGTCTCCTCTTCCGCTTTTTCCGCCAGACGCTCCAGGACCTCCCTGCACTGCATTCTGCCCATTCCCTTCATGATAGCCACTATATGGCCGTTTTTTATAAAGGAAATCCCCAGATGGCGGGATTCTATATACTTTTCCAGAAAACTGGAAACCGAGAATTCTGCCAGCTTCCGCATCTTCTCTTCCATGACATCCCGATGGATGACCTGTACCAGGACTGGAATATAGCAAGTGTCTTCCGTCTGCAGCAGCCCCGATAAATCCGTCTCCTTTTCCTTCTCCCCGCCCGCTTTCTCGTATCTGTTCTGCCGCATCCGGGAAAAGCACTTTTCCAGCGCGCCAATCAGCTCCTCCCGGATGACTGGCTTCAGGAGGTATTCCACCGCTCCATATTTCAAAGCGTCCCTGGCATATTCA
>DKVC01000052.1:6899-7092 GCA_002490995.1 Lachnospiraceae bacterium UBA7188 | reverse complement strand
CGTGGAAGATCAGCCAGTGGACGGGCAGTTCAAACGTCCCTGCCTGGGAGAGACGATATTCTGGAAGGCCCTGGAACAGAAAAGTCAGCCGCTCCAGAAACCCGATACGGGTATTTGAAATCAGACTGAGACGCCCTGCCAGGGTACAGAAGTACACCTGAACCAGCAACGCAAACAGCCATTTGCCCCGATT
>DKVC01000052.1:746-6572 GCA_002490995.1 Lachnospiraceae bacterium UBA7188 | reverse complement strand
CGCAAACAGCCATTTGCCCCGATTGCTTTGAAACCCATAGCGCAGGTCGTAGCACAGTAGTGCCCGAAAGCGGTTCCTTTTCATAGCAGTCCCATCTCCTTTCTTTCAGAACGCCATATAAATAGTATGCCACCCGCCAGCAGGAGCGCCGCTTCCCCTGCCACCCAGGGCAGTTTGGCGATAAAAAGCTGGCTTGGCCGCAGGAATCCCGGAGGACACATGGAAAGATATCCCGTTGTCGCTCCCACACAGTAGAGGAGCATATAGGCCAGGAACGGCAGCAGCTGCACCAGATAACGGTTCTTCAGAAAAATCGTCCCCGCCAATGACAGCGTGGTAAACAGTCCATAAAAAATACCATCCATCAGCAAATATGCCAGCAGATATAAAAAAGGATGTGAAAAATAACAGTCTCCCCAAAGCTTTGTTGCATTGATGGGCGAAAGGCCATACCCCGCCTGAGGGCATACCGCCGGAACCGCCAGATTTGTGACCAGAAAGTCAAACAGCAACGGAAGGACGGCCACAGCAGCACCGCTCAAAAAGGTGACAAGGTACTTTGCCCGCACATAGTCCCTCTGGCTCCAACGCACAATAGCCTGATTTCCAAAACCGGAGGCGCCGTCAAAAAACCAGCTGGCTCCATGAGGAAGGGAACATAAGATGGGGAGGAACAAAAAAAAGATTTTAGCCTGAAGGGAATAGTTTTCCCCACCGATCCAGCGGTCAAAGGAGGATAAGGGATAGCTCCCCTGGAGGATACAGGTGCGCAGCGGCCAGATGTAGTCGTAAAAGTGCCAAAGACTCAGGCCGCAGCCCACCAGCAGAGCGATTGCCATATACCGGCTGTGGAAAGCACGATCCATTTCCAGTCTAAGGTAGTGTCTCATGCCTCACTCTACCTCCAGCTTCAAATCAATGTAATAATTTTCGGAGCTGTCCTCCGATGCCTCCACCTCGTAGTACAGAGACCAATCCCGGCTGTCTCCCAGTCCCAGCAGTTCCCGGGAGGCTTCATCCCGCCCCTGTACCAGCCATCCAATCTCGCTGGTGACGGATTCATTTGGAGCCAGCACCCAATGGAATATCTCTCCGGGAGTGCCATCTTCCCACTTCCGGTCACAATACACGGCCTCGCTGTTGCAATGCAGAACCCGTCCTTCGGAGTCGATTTCACGCAGTCCTCCCTGATTCCGCAGGATTTCAACTGCCTGATCCGTAGTATTCGTGAACTGAATCATGAGGAACAGGTACTCTTCGTCCCCCAGCAGATTCCCCTGCCCGTCTGTCCCGCCGTGGGAAAGATCCATCAGGTTTTCCAGAGCTCGGTCACCAAACTCTTTTGTGCGCTGGACATCCAGAATGGAATAGGAGATACCGTTGCCGGTGGCGGTATCCGACAGGCTGAGAAGATTTTTGGCATATACTGCCGGCAAAGGCTCTGTATCACCGGTATCATTGGCATCACCGGCATTACTGATATCGCTGGCAGTGCTGGCATCGTCCAAGGATGTTGCCATGGAAGGTTCGACATCTGTGCCGATGCTTTGAATCAGGCCGCTGTCGGGGACGGCGGGTTCCGCAGAGCCACATCCCGTCAAGGCAGCCGCCAAAAACAAAGTCGTCAGGGGAAATAAACGCATCTTTTTTATTTTCTTTTTCATATGAGCATCGCTCCTTTCTTTTGATGAAGCCATTATAGCGCCTCCTCTTACAGGGAATCTCCCACAAAATACAAAAGAAATGTAAAATATTATCGGCCATGAGTATAAATTAGGGAGCCGTCTTCACAGACAGGCTCCCCAGCAAACGGAAAACTGCTTTATTCAGAAATGAAATTCCATGCGGAATCCACAAAAATCCTGTTCCGCCGGATCGTAATACAAAATCAGACAGCTGCGTCCCATCAGGCAGACCAGCGCAGCCTCCGTATCGTCTGAATACACCTGCCATGTTCCACAGGAACAGCACGACTGTAAAGCAGGCATCTGTGTGACTTCCTGGCCTGCCGCATTCTTACATACAGATAGGTACAGATTTACAAGCTGATTCTGATATTCTTTATTACCATCATAAATCTGGTCAACCTTTTGGAGATAAGCCTGCAAAGAAGCATCGCCTTTATCGGCATACCCCTCCAGGCGCATGACGGCATCTTCTACGTCCTGAGCGGTGGGAGCCACTGAACTCCTGTAATAAAGCAGAACAGGCATGGACATATGAAATGCAGCATAAATCCGGCCATCTCCCTGTGCATGCTCTACATCTATAAGGCAGTCACCTGTACCATTGATTGCGGAAAGCCCATTCCATCATATGCCATACCGGCCATTTCAAACAAACGCTTATAAACTCCACTATCCAAATACTCTCTGCTGTCGGCCAAAAAAACTTCCACAGCTTCCCTGGAGAGCGGCCTCCTTTCCTTCCATAAAGGCTCCTGTAGTGTCTTGATAAAATCGTGGGGAGCAGTTTCCAGGGGTTCTATGAGCGTTTCCTGTTCCTCTACAATCGCCGCAGCCTCAAAAAGGCAGGGATACAGTAACGGGAGCTCTGCCATCCCAAGGAGGATGATCACAGATGCAAGGAGTAGAACTGCCACATTATATTTTCTTCTCATTCAACGATTCCCCCCTTTGCTATCGGAACTGTAATCCAAACCGTGGTGCCGCAGCTTTCCTTACTGGTAATCCCGAATGTTCCATGATGCGCTTCCACAATCGCCTTGCACAGCGAAAGTCCGATACCGGCACCCCCGGCACTTCGGGATCGGGCCTTGTCCACCATAAAAAATGCCTCTGTCACATGAGCGAGCTGTTCCTGAGGTATCCCGATTCCATGGTCACGGACTTGCAGGATGACATTTCCACCCTTCTCCTCTCCGCAGATTGTAACGGTCTGCCCTGATGAGGAAGCTTTAAGAGCATTGTCCAGCAGATTCAGGACAAGAGAGGTAAACAGTGCACTGTCTGCGCTAATTTTTACCCCAGGCACATCCGTCTGTACCTGGCATTGGCGCTCTGTATAAACTGGCAGAAATGTCTCCACCGCACGCCCAATCAACTCCTGAAGATCCACCTGCTGCAAATCCAATGCCGTCTCCTGCAGGGAAATCAGTTCCATAAGCTTTGAGGACAGGACCCGCAGGCGTCTTGCCTCTGTGGCAATGATTGCGGCATACTCCCGGCGCTCCTCCTCCGACACATGGCTTTTAATCGTCAGAATGTCTGCAAACCCCAGAATAGAAGTCAACGGCGTTTTCAGCTCATGGGTCATATTCGCAATAAAAATCTCCCTGCTTTTCAAAATCTGTTCCATGTGATTTACATGTTCCTCAATCTCCTCTGACATGGCATTCATATGTCTGGACAGTTCTGCGATTTCATCGTAGCCTTTTACCTGAATCCGCTCCTGATATGCGCCGTCCGCAATCTGTTTTGTGGCAGCCTCCAGGCGTTTCAGCGGCTTTGTCAGAACCAGACTGGCCACAAGCAGCGCCACTGCTATAATCAGGGCTATGGCCCCGCCGAACCATTGGCTGAATACCATATCCTCGGCAAATTGAGCAAACAGCTCCGAGACATCAGAGGATACGGTCACCCGGAAAAAACGCCCTTCCCAAAACGCTGTTGTACTGACCTGAATCAGATTATTTCTCTGGCCGCTGCTTATGAGCCTGGTTTGGGTAATCTTTGCATCTTCCGAAAATCGGACAGGAGCCACCGTGATTTCCTGTTCCCATGCGGAAAGCTCGATTTCCGCCCATAGCAGCTGGCTGAGCTCCTGATCTGTCAGCAGGAAATGTCCTGACTGCTCCTTTTCCCTCTGGATGGCGCGCTCCAGTTCAGATACCACAGAACTGCAGATGGTCTGTGCCTTTTCCTTCGCCAGCACAAGGCTGTTCGCCTGGTTTCGGGTCAAAAGGACAAAGGATGCGGTGTTGACCGCCAACAGGGTGAGCAGAAGGGTAAGCAAAAAGATTTTCTGCCAGAGCCGCATGTCATCCCTCCGTTTTCAGAAGCCTATAGCCATACTTTGGCACCGTTACCAACAGGCCCTGCAGATCCAGCTTTTTTCTCACTTGCTGAACATGGGTATCCACTGTCCTCGTCTCACCCTCAAACTGGTAGCCCCATATGGCAGCCAGTAGCTGTTCTCTTGAGATGACAACATCCCGATGCCGAATAAAAAAAGCCAGCACATCGAATTCTTTTGGGGTCAGCGAAACAGGCCTGTCATCCATTTGCACCGTATGCTTTTCCGTATCCAATCGGATTCTTCCATAATGAAGCACAGCATCTGTCTTGCGATGCCGCTTCATCACTAATTCAATCCTCGCCAGCAGTTCCAGCGTTTCAAAGGGCTTTACAATATAGTCCTCAGCACCTGATTTCAGGCCGCGCACCTTATTTGTGACATCCTGCATGGCAGTCAGGTAGATAACAGGAATGCCATATCCCCTGATTTTCTCCATGACTTCAAAACCGTCCAGCCCCGGAAGCATCACATCCAGCAAGATGAGGTCATAGCATCTGTCGGCCGCCAGTTCAACGGCACTCTGGCCATCCATGCAGATCTCGCTTTCATAGCCTCCCACACTCAAACAGGTGTGGATATATTTTGCAATGTTTTCATCGTCTTCGACAATCAGAATTTTATAAGGCATACAATACTTCCCCCTTTATTCAGATATCTGGAACCAGATTATTGTATATCAGGCCTATGAGACCTGATGCCTTGCAAAAACCCGGCGGGAGAAAATACTCCCAGCCGCAATAAGGATCAAAGCCGCAGGGACGGCCCAGATCGCATACAGAAGTATGCCGCTCATCTGCTCCACAGACATAAGGGAAATGAACTGCGCATGGTAGATAGGAAGAAGCACGATCAGCCGAAACAGTGCGCTTGTTTCCGTTACCGGGAGCAAAAGAGGCAGAGCGTATACGGCAACAGAAGCCACCAATGTAATCATCTGATTCTTACAGGCGGCAGAAAAAAGTAATGTAATGCCGGTCACCCCAATAGCGCCCGTAATAGCCAGTACAGATTGATATACCAGCAGTGTGCCGCAAGTGAGGTTGAAAGGGATGCTCCCCTCAATGTAAGTCAGTTGTGCAAAAAGAATACTGCAATCCAGGCCCTCGCTTCCGTAAAAGACAAATGCCATCAGGAGATTAACCGCTAAAACTATGGCGGTTGTAATCAAGGCAGCCATAATACTTGCAACCACCTTTGCCGCCGCACATTTTGTCCTTCCGTACTTGCTGGATAAGATGATATTATCAACTCCGCTGTATTCACCGCAAAAAACCGGGGCAATCATCATAATGATAAAGAACGAGAAGATTACCAAAACTCTGGTCATGTTCTGGCTTGTACTCAGCCAGCCATCCACATATCCAATTTTAATGCTTTCGTCACCGAACACGTCCGAAACCCGCAGGCCATTCCAATTACCGTTTATATCAGAAAAACGGGCGGACACAGCGGATTGTATGGTGTTCTGATAAAGATAGATTGCGTTGAGTCCATTTTCCCCCGATTTAGGGACAATCTCTGAGATCATCTGCTGTACCTTCTCGTCTGTCAAAATCCCGGAATATCTTGCGGCAATCGCCTTATCAATTTCCACGGCAGTCCGGCCAGTTCCCTCATTGCCCGCACCATCAGAGGCATACTTGTTCTGATAGGTCGAAAAGGCAAGGAACGCCGACAGAAGCAACACTACAACCAAAGCAAGCTGTGTAAGGCGTTTGGAAAAAATCTTCCGTAATTCAAGTCGAATCAGCTTTTTCATTGTCCATCCTCCCCCTTGAAGTAGTATAA
>DKVC01000052.1:0-432 GCA_002490995.1 Lachnospiraceae bacterium UBA7188 | reverse complement strand
AACAAATCCTCTAAATTGGGCTGTACTTTGACCGCACCGGCCACAGGAGGCTGGTCTGCAATCACCCGGAGTACCGTTCTGCCGTTCTCTTCATTGCGCAGATTGCTGATATTCAGAGAAACGGTATATTGCTCCACCCGGCTTGTGGGGACAGAACACTCCCAGACACAGCCGCCTATTCTGGAGGTGATCTCATGGGGCCTGCCGAAGTGGATGATCTCGCCGCTTTTCATCATCATGATTTTCTCTGCGATAAATTCTATGTCGGAAACAATGTGCGTCGATAGAATCACGATCCTGTCCTTTGAAAAGGCGCTGATGAGATTGCGGAAACGCACACGCTCTTTCGGATCAAGTCCCGCTGTCGGCTCATCCAGAATCAGAATGTACGGGTCGTTCAGCATGGCCTGCGCAATTCCCAGACGCTGTTTC
>DKVC01000208.1 GCA_002490995.1 Lachnospiraceae bacterium UBA7188 | reverse complement strand
GCCGCCAGTTCATTCTTTTCCTTGTTGAAAAGAGCCGGCTCCAGATACCCTTTCGTCATCAGTCCGGCCAGTACCTGTCCCCGTTCCATGACTGCCTCAATTTTATCCTCTAATTCATTGACCCTGTGGTAACTGCCGTCATCATCCACCCTGCGCAGGCTGTCCAAGAACGGACGAAGGATTTTCCTATGTCCATAAACCAGTTTATTCATCATCGTTGTAAATGCCACCTCCACCGCATCGTTACGGATAAACTGCATGGCGCAGTCCTCTTTTTTCTCTATATGCCTGGAACAGCACCATGCAATGTATTTCTGGTGGGTGGAGTAATGAATCCTCCGCTTAAATGTACCTCCACATTCTGAGCAGATAATCCTGCCCGAAAACGGATACCTGCTCTGATATTTGCTTCCCCTGGTCACACCTTTTTCTTTTCCTCTCTGGCTGATGACTGCTGCCACCGCCTCAAATGTTTCCCTGCTTACGATGGCAGGATGGTGGTTTTCCATATAATACATATCCTTCTCGCCATGATTGGTATGGCGGTTAAAATGGCTGTCCGTATAAGTCTTCTGAAAAAGAATGTCCCCTGTAAACTTCTCATTTGACAGCAGCCCCCTGACTGTCGACGCCGTCCATCTGCCGCCCCTTTTTGTCGGGATGCCCCGCCCATTCAGTTCTGAGGCTATCCGGTGAGTGCCTTTCCCAGCAAGCGCCGCATCAAACATCCACCGCACGGTCTCTGCCTGCTCCGCATTGACCACCATCTGTCCATCCACGTTATCGTAACCGTATGGAGGATAGGCAACCTTGAATGTGCCATTCTGGAAACGTCTCTGGGCTGACCATTTGTTATTTTCCGAAATTGAAACTGACTCGCTCTCCGCAAGGCTACTCAAAATGGAAAGCATCAGCTCGCTCTCCATAGACTGTGTGTTCAGGTTCTCTTTCTCAAAATAAATGTAGACCCCAAGGCTGGTCAGCTTCCGTACAAGTTCAAGGCAGTCCGTGGTGTTCCTGGCAAACCGGCTGAGGGATTTGGTAACGATAAAATCAATCTTTCCATCTTCACAGTCAGAGACCATACGGAGCAACTCGCCACGTTTTTCTTTCTTTGTCCCTGTCACTCCCTGATCATAATACAGGCCGGCAAATTCCCATTCCGGATTTGCTTTTATATACGACTCATAATGTTTCTTCTGTGCCTCCAGGCTCACAAGCTGTTCTTCGCTCCCTGTAGAAACACGGCAGTAAGCAGCCACCTGCAGTTTTGGTTTTATAAAAATATCCTCATTGCTGCTTTCAATCTTTGTAATCCTTTTCATCCACTCACCTCTCTCCCGGTACGTGACATATTCCCTCTAAAGCCCGGTAATATCAAGTCATTTTAGGCATAATCTCTGATAAAAAAGGTGAGAAAGTCTGGCGGTTTTTTGCGGTTATTTTGTTGAATTCAGCCACAGAAATAAGCCCTGCGCCGAGCATCTTTTCCAACAGTTTCTGGGCCATATAATAGTCATATTCCTGTTCCAGTTCTTCCGTGGTAAAGATTTTTACATAAGAAACCGGGGACTGCTGCTCCGGCGTTAATTTTGTTATCTGCATCATATTCCTCCAATCGGAAGGAAAGTTCCTTCATAATACGGAGAAAAAATCATGCTTTTGGGGACCCATGCCTATAAAAAAGCAAAAAAATAATGCCCATCAGAGAAGCAAATCTCCAACGGGCATAAATCCATCATCTGTATTCAGTTATCTCAATAATTCATTTACTTTTTTCTGCACAGCAGAATAATCATATCCTGCGGCAGTGAGTTTCTGCTTTCGTTCATCACCATTGCTCCAATCACCACGGATAACTTCACGGGCGATGGCATCAACAGATTTCTTTGTGCCTGGTGCATCAGCCGGATATACCTTTTTCCCGTTCCCATCAAACACAGAATAGCCTTTGTTGGAATCGGCACATTTCTTCGCATTGGCAAAGACGCTGAACGCACCTTTCTGTGATTTACTGTCTGCCCAGGTCTTACGCACACGGTAAAGCTGAGACGCAGCTTTATCTGCAGAAGCTCCTGTACCTGTGCTGAGTGCCGCCGTAACCTTTGTTGCCAGATCGCCGAGCCTTGCATACAGCCAGTCGCCAGGGCAGGATTTGTTTGCAAACCAGCGGTGGGCGGTAAGGACCATCTCATCAGATTTTGGCGTATAGTTTAGGGTTTTGTTCCTGTCACCGAGCCACAGCAGCTTCTTTTTGCCGTTCCGCCTGCAGATATCCGTACAGAGTTTAATGAGTGAATCATAAACCCTGCTGTTCATTGCATACGGCTCTGTTTTATCACTGGCACATTCGATAGTGACTGCTCTCTGGTCGTTTGCGTTAGAGGAGGAACACCAGGAACGGTTTTTCTCCTCCACGCACAGGGAAACTTTTCCGTCCGTGCCAATCCCGTAATTACAGCTTGCCTGCTTTGACGGGCTTGTAAAGCATCCGCAGATACTCTCTGCAGAAAGCTGCCCGACCACGCAGTGGGGAGTGATACGGTCAATGCTGTGCGTCCTCTGTCCGGAGTGGTTCGGGCTGAGCCTGGTG
>DKVC01000131.1:1287-8897 GCA_002490995.1 Lachnospiraceae bacterium UBA7188 | reverse complement strand
TCCCACGCAGGAGGAACCGGACGACGTTTCCGATAAAAAATTCATAAAAAGGCAGAAGTCGGCTCTTTTGCGTGCCTTTGTCTGCAGCTATCTGTGGCGCTGCCCTGACTGGAAGAAGATGAAGGAGCATCCAGTCGGCCGGGCAATGTCGCGGAATCTTCTTTGGGGATATTACCGGGACGGGGAGCTTCAGACCGTATTTGCCCTGAGAGAGGACGGAAGTGTGCTGGATGAAAAGGGGGAGATGGTTCCCATGGAATCCTTTTCTGACGAAACGGGCAAAATCGGGCTGGTGCATCCGGAGGAACTGACAGAAACAGAGCGGAGCAGATGGAAGAAATACGCAGGAAAAGAGAAATGGAAACAGCCCTTTCCACAGCTTAAGATGCCCGTGTGTCAGGGACAGCATGACTTTTCCGCCCTTTCCGGCGTACAGGTAACCGAACTTTTCCTGATCACTGCCGCAGGAAAATGGGGATTGTACCAGGGGAGCGACAGGAACAGGTATATATCCTACCATATGGCGGATCTGCTGCATGGGTACGGCGCACAGATGGTCTTTGACGGTATCTGGCGGGGACCGGAATACGGACCGGAAATCATTACGGCGGAAAGGGTAGTCTTCTACCGGTTCCGACATTTCCTGCTGTGGGAGCATGTGCCAGAAAGCCTTGTCTGTGCCCCGGAGGAACTGCCGGTGCGCTTTGTATCCACCGCACTGGCAGCATTCCGGGCAATCGTTGGAAACAGTAAAAAAGAATCATAAAGAGGCTTTGAAACGCTGAATGAGGATATGGAGGGAGAGCGTAAGTTTGAAATGTTATAAAGTGATCGGATACTACATATGTGAACTATGCGATACCCCGGAATGGCTGCAGGGAATCAGCAGACAGATCCTGTCGGTCAGCGGCTGCATAGGGGAGCAGCATCCCAGATGGGAATGCTTCATGGGCGGTTGGGACAAAAAAGCGAATCAGGAATATCAGGAAAAGCTGCGGCTTGACAAAGAACAGTACAGAGTGTTTTCGGAAACGGCAAAACGGCTTTTTGATGTGGGAAGTCTTGATGTGGACAGCAGATTTTTACGGTTCCCAGATGCCAGAGATTTTTATAAAAGATTCTGCCGGGCTGTCTCCTGCCGTGTGATAAGCGTCTCTACAACTAGGGAATATTATGAGATTCTGGCAGGTGAACGAAAGAGCGGTAACAGCCACGGCTGGATGAATGGAGAGGATGACAGCGCCCCGTGCCTTGGAAATGATATACTTGGCTGGGATATCAGCGGGTTCCACTCGTTTCTCTGCAATTCCTTACAAAAAGAGCTGCCGGACGTAAAATTTAACCATATGGGACTGCTGGATCATGATTTCACGGAGGTGACACGTTTTGCCAGCCAGATCAAAGGAAAGGGAGAGCCGGTGGAATGGATTCCATGCAGGATCGGAGTATCTGTGTAAGCAGCATATTTTAAGCATATTTACAGGAGGCGAAAAGAAATGGCCAGAACAGCACAGCCCCCATGGGCGAAACGTATCTTAAAACTTTTGGAGCAGGCGAGGGCAAAAGACCCGGATTTTGAAAGGTTCGGAGCATACAGCCATCAGTACAAGCTGGCGGCGCCTGCCAGCGAGGAGCAGATACTGAAATTTGAAGAGCAGCAGGACGTCCGGCTGCCGGAGGAATACCGGGACTTTCTTCTTTACGTGGGAAACGGCGGCGCGGGTCCCTATTACGGGCTTTATGGGATAAGGGCCTTGGAAGAGGATTTGCGCGATTCCCATGGCACCCGCACCTACCGCGTCCGGGAGGAGCCGGTAATCTACCCGAAGATGAGCGATGAAGAATGGGAAAGGGTGGCAGACCCGGAAGGCAGACGAAAAGGGGAAGAGGTGCATCCTTACGTGGGAGTCCTGCCCATCGGGAGCCAGGGCTGTACCCTTATGACAGGCTTGATGCTTGCCGGGCCCTATCGGGGACAGGTGGTCTATTATGACGAGGATTACTGCGGCCAGCCGTTCTTTGTGCGGGAAAAGGGGTTCCTTGCATGGTATGAGCGGTGGCTCCGGGAAGTGATCGCAGGCTACAGTGACGAAGAAGTGGGATTTGGGCTGAACATAGACGGGAATCCGACCCAGCTGATGGAGCTGTATGAACAGACAGAAGACCCGGAGGAAAGAATAGAGATCATAGACAGCTACAATAAGTTTGAGACATTGCCTGGAAAGCAGAAGACCTATTTCAAACAGGCATGTGCTCAGGAATCCAATATGAAAGTGCGGATGAAGCTGATCAAAATGCTGGTTCGTTTCCGTGTGCCAGGAATGACAAAAGAGATTGAAAAGCTGTGGGAATACGGGGCATACGCAGAAGCGGTCTCCATCATTACCTATGAAGGCACCTGGGAGGTGAAGGAGGCCTGGTACGAAAAGGTATTCGAGATACTGCCCAAGCTCCATGGAGAGGGTTTCCGGGATGCCTGCCATACCATCAAGGCTATGAAAGAATATCCAAATGTCCATGCGGGACGGCTGAAGGAGGCCCTTGGGCGCGACGACTTGGACAGGAACGACAGAATCGCGCTTTTCCACTGCATCCAGGAACTGAAAGGGAAAGAAGAGGTGCTGGACTACTTCCTGGAATACCTGTCCACCGAAGAAAATCCCACCCTGCTGATTTACGCCGTCTGGTGTACGGAGGGAGTGGAAAACAGGCAGCTTCAGGAACTCTACGTGAAGCTGCTTGACAGATACAGGACTCATGAAAATGCCAAATTTGACTATAAAGGCAGCCAGATGGTCTTAAAGGGCGGCGCCTGTCTGGGAGCCAGCAGACCGGAGGGACAGCTTTCCAGCAACCTGATGCGGCAGTTTGATTATTTCGGCCTGGATTACCGGGGCGGCTGGAAACTGCTGATGGATGAAGGCAGATGGAGGGAATGGAAACGGCAGAGCGGGTTCGTATAGATTCAGAGATTGTAAACATGATGGATGCACAGAAATATTTCCGGAATATTCCGGGAGAGAGCATAGGAGGAAAAACAGGATGTTGGAATTTGCCCCGAATACTTATATGTTGGAATATCAGGACGGTGCCTACCTCTGCAACGGAACGAAACGGGTAGAAGCGCCGCTGAATTTGGAGACCCTTGAGGAAGCTGTCAGGCAATGCCCGAAACTTCAGCAGGTCTCCCTGGATGATGCACCGTTTGGCGATGAGTGTTTTCCCATTCTGGCACGGATCCCCAAGCTGAGCATGCTGGCCCTGCTGCGGGGCAGGCAGATTGCTGGGCATGGGCTGGAACTGCTGAAAGATCTTCCCTTAAAGGATTTGTTTCTGCAGCGGACGGCCCTGGATGATGAAGGGCTGGCCCAGGCTGCGCAGATTGTAAAACTGGAGAATATCTACATAGCTGCCTGTCACCATGTCACCCCTGAGGGGCTGCTGGCAATTTCCTGGAGGGATAAGCTGCAGGTCAGCGATACTGACAGGCATGATGACGAGGGGCTGGCGGGGCTGTTTACAGAGGCGGAGCGCAAGGCCTATGAGGATGCCCGTGCCTACAAAATCATGAAAAACAGAATCTCACTGGACGGCCCCGAACTGCAGGGCCCTGTCCATGCGCTGCAGGAATTCTTTGACGACATGAACCGCTGGGAGCGGACGGCGGAACAAAAAGGACGCGGCAATCAGGCGGATATCGATGAGCTGTTTGCCAGACGGGTGAGCAGGGCTTCCCGTCCCGGCTGGCGTCCTGTCCATCTTTCCTGGAAAAAGGGTGGGACATATACGGATTATCATCTGGTTGTTGGAGAGCGGGTCACAAAAAGCAAATTCTGGATATATGCAGAAGAGGGGATTTTTTACTATCGTTATTTGATGCGCCTGGTTGGCGACAAATGGATGATTGACAACGCCCAGTGGTGCCGGGAGGGGCGCTGGTCATTCTGCGGGCTGTAACCCGGACTGGCAGTGCGTGGATTATTGCTGCTGACTTGGGCACAGCAATACAGGAGGCTGGGGGTAGGTCATAAAAGGCTCAGGAAGGCAGGGAAACCATGGAAAAGCGTGACAGGATTACAGGAGGATTTTACGGACTTCTTATCGGGGATGCCCTTGGGGTTCCCTATGAATTTTATAAGGCGGATCAACTGCCGGCCTATGAAGAAATTGATATGACGCCGCCTGCCGGTTTTAAAAAGACCTATCCGCAGGTGGATGTGGGGACATGGTCGGATGACGGGGCGCAGGTCCTGTGCCTGCTGGACAGTCTTTTAAGCCGAAAGGGATTTTCGCTGGACAGTTTTTCGGACATGCTTTTGGCCTGGTATGAAGATGGAGCCTGGGCGGTGGGAAATAAGGTGTTCGATGTGGGCGTCCAGACTGCCCGGGCGCTTCATGCTTACAAAGGCGGGCTGCCGGCCCGTGAGTGCGGCATGCTGAACCCAGAGGGCAAGGGGAATGGCGCTTTGATGAGGGTCCTGCCCCTTGCGTTATGGCATGAAGACAGGAAGAAGCTGGTTCAGGATGCTCATCTTCAGTGCCTTATCACCCATGGGCATATCTGCAACCAGGTCTGCTGTGCCTTGTATTGCCTTGCGGCAAAAGCCCTGTTGGATGGCAGGGATGCCCATGAGGCAATCAGGGAAGCCGTTGCCGGTCTTCGGGAGATTTACCGGGATATGCCGGAATATGAACGGGAGCTGGAGTGGAGCATACGCCCGGGGCTTCATGGGAGGGGAATGGGACGGGCTATGTGGTGGACTGTCTGAGGAGCGCATTTATGATATTGGAGAGGACTTCCGGTTATGAGGAAGCTGTAAAACAGGCGGTTCTGCTGGGAAATGATACAGATACGACTGCCTGCGTGACAGGCGGGCTTGCAGGAATCCTGTATGGCCTTCCAGGGATACCAAAGTCCTGGCTTTCCGGGCTGCGTGAGCGGGAGAAAGTGGTAAATCTGTTAGAACGGCTGCTGCTTGAGAAATGCAGATAGGATCGAATAAGGCAGAACCGGCGCCAATGCCGAAAGGCTTCATGAAAGCATGGTGAATGGGGTTTGCGGGCACGTTCAGTAGGAAGTGGTATATTTATATGTCCTGCGCCCTGTTCGTTCCACAAAACCTAACATGGGGTGGCTACACTTTGAGGCATTTTGTCCCAAAGGCGGAGGTGGATTGTTGTGCAAGAATATGATATACTTAATTTGCAGGTAGTCAACAAAAGCAACCTTGAAAGGAGTCTTAGCAAATGACAGTGCTTTTATGGTTGGGGGTATTCTGGACACTTTACGGTATTGCGGGGATATTAGGTATTCAGTGCATCCCATCAAAATATAAAAATAAAGTCTGGACAAAACGATATATCCGTCTGTGCGGAATGGGCTGGCTTATGATTGGTATTCCTTGGCTTTTGCTTTATGCTGTTACTTTCCACTATAATATAACATGGGCTATAACTGCATTACTTATTATACTTTTTTCTATCCCATCAATTATATTCAGTATTCGTACAGAGAAAAAATATAAAGCTAAATTAGTCGAGGAAAGTGAAAAATAGATTTCAGTTTTATAGCAAGGGGTAGAGCAAATGAATAAGGAACCGGCGCGACAGCGGCGGTGATGCAGCCAACCTCTTTGGGACATTTTGTTCCAAAGAGCCGGTTTTGGGGAGACTCCCCAACAAGCATTTTTGCAGGCCTCCGGCCAGCATAAATTTCGGGTGATTATTTCGCGGCAGGGGATCCGGAGCGGAACTCTGTTCCGCTCCATTGAATCTCTTTTGCGAACCGACGGTTCGCTTTTTGGATCCGCCCGCCAGCAGGTTATTTCGCGTTTCTAGCGAAGTATTCCCGCATATTCATGCTGCCGGTTTCTATCCAGAATGCAGTATAGGCATACCGGTCAACAACCGCCTCCGCCTGTACCCCTTCTCCCAGACGCCTGATCCAGTCCTCTTTCCGGTACTGGGTGCAAAAGATGGTGGAGGTGGAGTCTGAGCGCCGCTCCATGAGTTCAAACAGGAAGTACAGTTCACTGTCTGAGATGTCGGAGACCAGCCATTCATCAATGATAAGGAGAGGGATCTTACCATATCTGTCCAACAGCTGTTTCTGCTTCCCGGGTACAAGGGCGGCATCGCTGTACTCCATCAGAAGATCCGGGAGGCGGATGTAGCGGGTGCGGATCTGGTGCAGACAGGCCTGCTTGCCCAGCGCACAGGCAAGATATGTCTTTCCTGAGCCGGTAAAGCCCTGGAGGATGATGCTCTGGTGTCCGGAAATATACTGGCAGCTGAACAGGCCGGCAAGCAGCTCCTGGTTGAGCCCACGGCCTTTGTAGTGGACGTCCTGGACGTTTGCCTGTGGGAACCGCAGCCTGGCTGCCTTGACCAGGCGCTGGATGCGGCTGTTGTATTTCTCCTGGTAGATATAATCCACGAGTCTCTGCAGCCTCTCATCAAAAGAAAGCCCTATGGTGGCCGGTTCGGACTGCTGCATTTCCAGTCCCGCCACTGCCTCGCCCAGATTCAGTTCGCGCAGCTTGCGCCTGGTTTCTTCATTGACCATCGCTGCCACCTCCGTAATAGCTGCTCCCGCGCAGGTATCCCATCGGGGCGCTGTTCTTTCCCCTGGCATTTTTCTGCTCAAGATAGATTTCATCTTGATTGGATGCCAGGATGGAATTAAGATGGTGGTAGCGGGGCCGTTTTATCCCATTCACGATGGCGTATTCGCAGGCAGCTTCCAGGCGGGCTTCCGAATACTTATTGCTCAGGCGCAGGACTGCCAGGGAGGGATTATAGCCCTGCTCTTTTATGCTGACGCCCCCGAAGATGCGGCCAATGACTTCCCCGGTATATTTTCCGATGGATTCCGCCCAGTTCCGGATCCGGTGTTCATCCCACGGCGAGAACTTGAACTGGTCCGGCATGTCCTGTGCATGGGTGGAATACTGGTTTTTGCGGCCTGCCGGGAACCGGGTGTGGGTGGCGATCCGGTCTGTTCCGGCATAAATCTCCACTGTGGTATCCGTGACTTTCAGGTCGACCTTTTTATGGAGGTACTGGTAAGGGCAGGAGTACCGGTTATACTCAAAGACCACATGATAATCAAGGTTCACTTTCCGCCCATAGACCCATGTGGCAATCTCATAGGGGAAAGCGGGCAGGGGATGCAGGTATTCTTTTTCTTCCAGGAATGCATCATAGCGGCTGCCCTCCCTTTTCTGGAAACTCTGGCGGTTGAACTCTTCCAGCTTTCTGTATACTGCTGATTTCAGGTCGGAGAAAGAATAAAAGGTCTCGTTACGCAGCTTTGCGATGATAGCGGTGGCAATCTTCCCTACGGTACCCTCCACAGAGGCTTTCTGTTTCGGCTTGCGGACGCCTGCAGGCATGATGGCGGTCATGTAATACCCGCCCAGGGCTTCATAGTCAGCTGTAAGGACGACTTCTCCCTCGCGGGGATGGGAGACAACGCCCGTCTTTAAATTGTCGCACACCAGCCTGGTGGTGACGCCGCCGAAGTATTCATACATCCGGATATGGCAGCGGAGAAAAGAATCCATCTTCATGTCCAGACAGGGCTCCACAAAGGAATACTGGCTGTAAGG
>DKVC01000131.1:0-995 GCA_002490995.1 Lachnospiraceae bacterium UBA7188 | reverse complement strand
CACAAAGGAATACTGGCTGTAAGGAAGTGTTGCTACGAACAGGTACACTTTTACCAGCTCGCCAGTGGCTGTGTCAACATAATGCATTGCCGGCCCGGACCAGTCCACCTCGGTCACGATGCCCGGCTTGTGCTCCAGGTGGTTTGTCAGCCTGTTTGCGGCAGTATGGCTGCTGTACCCCAGGCAGAACTTTGTGTATCCCATCGGGATGCCTCCGTCTGCGCTGCACTTGTCCTGGTACTCCTGCCACAGGAGTTTTAAGGTTACGCCTGTACGCTTCAGTTCCTGATGGATATACCCGTAATCCGGCTGGGCATACAGCGTCTCCACCGCAAACTTGTCCGGATAGAACATGCGGTAGACAGTGTCCTCATCGAGATCCCTTACATCACTGAAAGTGATGCCCTTCTGGTCGGCGATGTGGATCACCTCACCGACAGAGTTTTTTGACATGTGTCTGGTTGCAGCTATCATGTTCCGGGACAGACCGGCATCCCGCAGTTCCATGATGAGCTTCACATTGATTTTTTTGGCCATAGTATTGGCCTCCTTTCTGTAAAATTTGGGAGGAACTCCCAACTGTTATTTTACAGAAAAAGATGATGAGGTGGATCCCTCTTGTGAATTGCTGCAAAAGTGGATCTAAGGCGCTAACAGGTGGATCTCAAATGCGTACTGGTGGAACCGGATCCGCGAAATAATCAGACAGTAAAATTCATAATCTCACTCCTTACCATGCATAGCATCCCTAACAAATCACGATTTATCAGTGTATATTAAGTATATCACATCCATGTGCAACCATCATCCCAGTTTTGGGACATTTTATCTCAAAGCCGCTTTAATCTTCATCTTCGACATATTCAAGAATATCCCCCGGTTGGCACTTTAGGACTTTGCAGATCGCGTCTAACGTACTGAACCGGACAGCTTTTACCTTTCCCGTTTTCAAGTAAGAGAGATTGACATTTGATATACCGACCTGGGCCGCCAAG
>DKVC01000224.1 GCA_002490995.1 Lachnospiraceae bacterium UBA7188 | reverse complement strand
GACATTTCTTAGCTGGACTTCCATGTTATTGCGTCATATACCTTATTCAGAAATAATCCCCTGCGCTTCCAATAAAAGGCGTATACTTTACGCCGCATTCCATGATTCCGGTCAATCCGTTTTCAGCCGCCGCATCGCCTGGAACATTTTATCCATATCTACCGGTTTCGTCAAATGCTCATTCATCCCGGCATCCTTCGCCATTGCAATATCCTCTTCAAACGCGTTGGCTGACAGGGCAATAATGGGCACGATTCCCGCATCAGGCCTGTCCAGGCCGCGAATCGTGCGGGTGGCCTCAAATCCGCTCATCACCGGCATCATCAAATCCATCAGAATGCAGTCAAAGGCGCCGTGAGCCGATGCCTGAAACGCCTCCACTGCGGCTTTTCCGTCGTTTGCGGTGACCACAGATGCACCGGCCTGTTTCAGGACGAATTCCACGATTTCGCAGTTGACCTCATTATCCTCCACCAGAAGGACATGCATACCCGAAATATCGGCACGCATATCCTTTTTCCCGTCTTCGGGAACCGGGGCTTCCTTCGTGTCGATTGGAATGGACAGGGTGACTTGGAACAGGCTCCCCTCCCCAATCCGGCTCTCCACTTCAACCGTTCCTTTCATCTGGTCTACCAGCTTCTTTACAATGGACAGGCCAAGCCCGGCGCCGGTATAACTTGTCCTCGCACCCGGATTTTCCTGGGTAAAAGGCTCGAAAATATGCTCTTTGAAATCTTCCCCTATACCGATTCCGGTATCCCTGACCGTAAACATGTATGTGGCGGTGCCATCTCCCGAGGAAATCTCTTTCGCCTGAAGAGACACATCTCCCCCCGGCCTGTTGTATTTTACCGCATTATCAATCAGGCTCGTCAAAATCTGCCGTAGCTGCAGCGGATTTCCCACCAGCCTGCTATGGTGAAGGCTAACCTCTTCCAATACCAGCCGGATACCTGCTGTCTCCGCAAGAGGAGACATAATCATCATACAATGTCCCAATGTATCGCCAAGGTCAAAAGATTCCTCCACGTCGGCCGGCCTGCCGCTCTCCAGCCTGCTGACCTGAAGGACATCGTTCACCAGAGCCAGCAGATGCTCTGCAGAGACACGGATTTTCTCCAGACACTCCTTCTGTTTTCCGGAATCTCCCCCGGTCTGCTCCATAATGGTAAGCATGCCCATGATTCCGTTGATGGGGGTGCGGAGGTCATGGGACATATGGGATAGAAATTCGCTCTTGGCCGAATTAGCCCTCCTCACTTTCTCCAGCAGCTCCATGATGGCCTGCTCCTGCTTCTTTCGGGTCACCATGATGTCCGTGATATCCTGATGGTATCCGTTGAGACATGCTCCGGGTTTTTTAAATTTCTTATCTGGCACACCTCCGCAACGGATATAAATCCTTCCCAAAACGGGGTGCTTCCAGGGATACACTACCTCGGAACGCCCGGATTCCAGCATCTCCCGCACCGCCTCCTGCACCATCACCACATAATCCGGTTCGATATTTTCATACCAGTGCCGATAACATGCCTCCGGCTCCACATCCTCCTCTACCCCCAAAAGCGTCCTCATGGTCCTGTCCGCATACATCCTCGGTTCGCAGTCTTCCTCCATCTCAATGGTCCAGATGCCGGTCCTGGCGCCCTCCAGGATATCTTCCATGCTTTGTCTGGCTTCGGATTTATATTTTTCTTCCTGCTCTACCACCGCATTCACATCCCGGAATGCAAAGATTGCACTCTGTGCTTCCGTTTCTTTTCCCGTCACCGAAAAATGGATTTCCATATTTTTCAGCCCATGGGAATTCTCCCTTACCTGGTAGCGGACATAAAATTTCTTTTTGTTTTTCAGCTGAGACAGGATATATTCTTTCCTGGTCACCGTGCGAAGCCTTTCCTGGTCACGCGGTATCACATACCTGGAAATATATTGCTCCATGGCTCCCTGATAACTGTCCGCAAAGCTGAAAGGCTGTATCTTTCCCGTGAATTCGCTTTCCCTGTAAATCTGGCATTTATCCGTAAGGAAGTCCGCCTGATAGATGCTTATATAATCCACATTCAGGGCAGAAAGAACATTATGGCTCCGCTTTTCAAGCTCCCTGACCAGATTGCGCCGCCGCAGAGAGGAAACGATGAAATATGCCGCTGTCTGGAGCATGTTGGAGGTATATTCAAGAGATTTTACCGGTGGATTGTCCACACCATAGAACCCGATGATCCTGTTATCGTCATACAGCGGGACCACTACAAGGGAATGGATATCCTGCTGTTTCAGATTTTCGTACTGAAGCGGGTCGCTGTGCCTGATATCTTCCAGATCGTTTATGACAATATGCCCGCCTACGCTGAAATTCCGATACCAGCTTGCACAGACCTCCGCAGGAACATTCTGCAGGTTCTCCTTCTCCGGCCTCACCCCGGGCGCCACCCACTCGTAAGTATTGTCATCCCCGCCGGAAGCATTTCGCTCAAATATATAAGTCCTCTCCCCGGAAAGAGCCTTTCCAAGGTATGCCAGCAGCACTTCCAGTGACTGGTCCGGCGTCTCCTCCAGAAGAGCCACCCGAAGCCCTTCGTTAATGATGGCTTCCAGATTCTGGACGCTGCGCACCATGCTTCTCTGCTGCTCATGGCTGCTTATGTCAAACGCCATTTCAAGGCGGTATCTCTTCCCGTTCTCCTCCAGTATCGTGCTCCTGAGCAGAAAATGCCTGTTCAGCTCCGGATGAAAGTACTGCTGTTCGAAGCAGTCCGGGTTGGACATGCCTCTGCTGCAGAATCCACAGGGGATACCGCTGCTCCTGAGAATCCGGTGGCATGTTTTCCCCCTGGTCTCCTCCAGGGAACCCACACCGAAGACCTCCCGCGCCTTTTTATTCATATATACCAGTTCACAGGTTTCTATATTCGCAACGTATACAATCTCGTTGATATTCTCAAAAAATCCCCATAAATTGCCCATAAACGGCCCTCCGTATCCTGTAAAAGTCCTGAAACCTGCCCTGGTACCTCTCAGGAATCGTACTGCTTTGGATGTCAGTATACCATATCACAGCCAAAAAGTCCACTTCCCTGTTCAGCACAATATGCTCCAGCCATACAGGCCATATAGTCCCGGAGTCGTTAAGAAAATACATGCTTTTATGCAAAATAAAACATGTACTTATGAAAAAAACTATTGTACATTAGGGAAATGAATGCGCTCACATGTATACCTGACAGCGTAACATATTACAGTATTTATGGAGAAAGGAACAGATAGCTATGAAAGACCGTTTATTTTCAGATAAAATTTTCTGTGGGAAACTGCTTCAGCTTACCGTCCCCATTGCGCTGCAGAGCCTGATGCTGGCTTCCGTGGCGGCGGCAGACGCTGTCATGCTGGGAAGTGTGGAGCAGAATTCCATGGCTGCGGTCTCCCTGGCAACGCAGATACAGTTCATCCAGAACATGATACTCAGCGCAGTGGTATCTGCCGCCGCGATTCTGGGGGCACAGTACTGGGGAAAAGGCGACACACAGGCGGTTGACAATATTTTCTGTATCAGCCTTCGATATTGTGGGATAGCCTCCCTGCTGTTCTTTGTAGGCTGCGTCTTTTTCCCGCAGTATCTTATGCTGATTTTTACGAATGAAGAGGCGCTGATTGCCATAGGCATCCGGTATCTGAAGGTTGCCGGATGGTCCTACCTTCTCACGGGCATTTCACAGTGCTGTCTGGTCATAATGAAGGTAACCGGGCATGCAGCCCAGACAGCCATGATCAGTTCCGGGGCGGTGGTGATCAATATCGTATTGAATGCAGTGTTTATCTTCGGGCTGTTCGGAATGCCTGCCATGGAGGTTCAGGGAGCGGCGCTGGCTACTCTGATTGCGAGAGTAACAGAACTGCTCTGGTGTATGATCTGCTCCGGAAAGGAAGGTTATATCCGTCCTCAGTGGAAACAGCTCTTAAAATACAGTCCGCTGCTGGCATCCGATTTCCGGAAATGCGTTTTCCCACTGCTGGGCGCCAGCCTTGCCTGGGGTGTGGGATTTACCTCTTACACGGCATTTATGGGGCACATGGGGACAGATGCTGCGGCGGCGAATTCCGTTGCATCCGTAGTCCGGGATCTGATCTGCTGTCTCTGTAACGGAATCAGCAGCGGAGGCGGCATTCTGGTCGGGCATGAGCTGGGGGCCGGAAATCTGGAACGGGGAAAACTGTACGGAAACCGTCTGGTAAAACTGGCTTTTCTGTGCGGATTTTTGTCCACCGGTTTTATGCTTCTGGTAACTCCCGCGGTGCTTCGGTTCGTGAAGCTGACAGACGGGGCGGAGAAGTATCTGGTGGGGATGATGGTCATCATGGCTTTCTATATGATCGGGCGCGCAGTGAATACCATTGTCATTAACGGCATTTTCGCTGCAGGCGGAGACACGATGTTTGATATGTACAGCCTGGCGGTATGCATGTGGGGACTTGCAGTACCGCTGGCGGCTGCGGGAACCTTTTTGTTTCACTGGCCGGTGCTGGTGGTGTACGCGTGCACCTGTCTGGATGAAGTCGGGAAAATTCCCTGGGTGATGGCGCATTACAGGAAATACGGATGGGTGAAAGATTTGACGCGGGATATTGCCTGATCAGAATCCAAATACCCGGCCGATGTACAAAAATCTGGCTGCTTTTTTAAACCGCAGGAAAAAGCGTCCAGATTAAAGTTTTTCTTTCAGTCCGTACTTACTTCGGCAGCAAAAATCTTGCTGCATAATGCTGTATATTCTTCATGAGAAATTTCAGTTTTATTCAATGTATACTTTATTCCGGCCTCTGCATTATCCAGATTAAATTCCTCGCCGAAATTCATTTCTGCGGTTAAGTTATCAGCTCCTTCATATTTTTCCATGTGGTAAAATTCAAATCCTGCACTTGATCTGTTGCTGTACATAATCCATACGGCTCCATTATACCAGGTATAAGAAACAGTAACCGCAGTGCCGCCACCCGCTGCAAATTTGTATACTCCGTTATCACGCGCGTCAAGGTACATCCCACCATAGGGGCCGTTAATAATCAGTTCATTTTCCCCATCATTGTCAAGATCGACTTTCTCCCCAATCGAAAACGAGTCCCATTCCCCAGAGTCCATATTTAAATCAGAAATATAAAATGCCGATGCCGGATCCGCGGAGTCAACTGCCTCGATCAGGCCATTGATGAATAAATCCAACAGTTCCTCTGCTGTCCTTTCCGAATCTGCTGTTTCCTGCTTATCCACAGCAGATTCCTGTTCTGTCTGCACCTTTTGCTCCGTTCCTTCTGAGACTTCTGGTTCTGTCTGCATATTCTGCTCCGTCCCCTCTGAGACTTCTGGTTCTGTCTGCATATTCTGCTCCGTTCCCCCTGAGACTTCTGGTTCTGTCTGCACCTTTTGCTCCGTCCCCTCTGAGACTTCTGGTTCTGTCTGCATATTTTGCGCAGCACCCGAGTCTTCCGGCTCATTACTGCAGGCAGTCAATGCCATAACCATTAAGATGCCTGCCAGGCCAACAAAGTTTTTCTTCAAAGATGCAGAATGTCTGTTTTGTTTTCTGTTACTGTTCATTCATTTTCCCTCCCTGTCAATTCCAATACTTTATTTATATCACAGCAAAAAAGACAATAAAATGCTCCCTGCATGAACGACACAGATTTTGCATAAACGACACAATTAGTTACCAAACTGCATTCTCCATTTAAAAAACTCCTTTTTAAACTCCTTCCCATGTGCCCTTCCAATTGCCAGCGCTAATCCATTGCAAAGTGTAATCTCACGGCTGTTTGCCTTTTCGACATACTTCAAATTGACGATATACGACCGCTGTATCTGAAAGAAGCCAAATGGAGACAGACTTTGTGCGGTTTCAGATATCCTTCCCTCGCAAAGATGTTCGCTGCCGTCCAACATAAGGTACCTTAATTTTCTGCCGTATGTCTCAACAAGCAGAAGCCCGTTCAGGTTTATCTTTGTGCAAATCCCATTGATGCCGTTACAGCAGATGATTCGATCCTGAATCCTGGTTTCCAGGAAAAAATCGAGGGCTTCCGTGATTTCCTCCAAATGCCTTTTGTCTATATATCTGAAAGCATTGACCCGATATCCCAATCTCGCCATTTCCGTATGGGAAGTCAAAAAGCATACTTTACATTTGCTTCCAAGGCGCATTAATTGTTCGGCAACCGCAAAGCCATCTTCGCCTTCTGCCAGCTCAATATCCAGAAACAGCAGGTCTGCATCCGGACTTTTCATAAATTGCTTTCCGCTGCCGTAGGAATCGATTTGAACCGAAATATCTTTATCCCTGCAATATTGTTCCGTAACAGCCTGTATCCTGTCTCTCCATACTGCTTCATCTTCTACGATACCTATCCTCATATCTGCCCCCTGTGTGCTTAAAGATGAGTGTTTACTTTTGGCTGTGCTGTTGGTGACAATGATAAAGAATTCCTTTTTATGTTCTGCAAGCTCAGCCCGTATTCTGGGAAAGGCTGCCTTTATGGCCGCTTCCATGGCATTCTGCAGTATATTTCCCATCAGTGTCGTTATATCGAACATATCAAGATGTAATTTCCCATTCAGCTTTCCTGATACAGTAAACTCAATGTCTTCCTTAGCCGCCAGATAGGAATAATAATTCATGATAATATCAAGAAAACCGTCTCCTGTGTGAATCTTTAACTCAAACTCATTCTGTATATTCCAGATGGTATCTATGTACTCTTTGGCCGCATCTGTCTTGTTCTGATTCACTAATTCCCTGAGCGCACCGATATGGTTTACCATATCATGTTTAAAACGCCGTACTGCCACCGACTGCTGCAGCTGGTAATCATACTGTTGTTTCTGCATCTGCATAAAAGACTGAAGCTCCTTATTCTGCCTGTCTGACAGCACATTTCTGATGGCGAGCCCCAGGGTAAGAAAAATGGAATAAAAGACCCCTGCTATACTGATAAATAATACCGCATAGGCATCCCAGCCATACATCTCATGGTTTTCATCAAAGAATATGAAAACAAAGTTATAGAACATTTGAAAGATACTGCCCTGTATCAAAATCGCAATCTGATATTTGGCTTCTATATCACACAGGTATACTTCATTTTTCTTAAGAAGATGCAGATATGCCAAAAGATACACCGAAAACGATATCAGATAAGCGGATTCCATCCACCACGTTATCTCTGTCCCGGCAATTCCGCCGCCTATCAGCACAACCTGTATCAGCATGACACTGAACGTATCGATGATTCCAGTAAAATACATGAGGGCAGCACTCAATATAAGCAGATGCCCTATCCGCCCGTCAAAAAACAGGCTGATGGAGAGCACGCTCCATACCATATAGACAATCGGGGAATTTATATCAAAATATGCATTGAAAGCACCCCCCAAAATCATGCTCAATACAGAGGCGCCAAGAAAAAAACGGTTTTTTCTTGGGCTTAATCGAAAGCAGAAATGAATGAGAAACAGGTAAATCAAATAATTGGAAATGTTGTCTGCTATATAAATCATATTTTCTCCTGTCAAAAAATGATCATTGTTCTCTGTCACGTCTATCGTGCCACTCTCACTATTATATCCTAAAATTCGATTTTTGGATACCCAACTCTCATTCCCACACCTCCGGAATTGTGTTATAATATTGACCTGGAAGGACACTGTGTCAACCTATGATTCCATATGCGTTGACATGCAGCAAATCATGGGACAATAAAAATACAGATGCAGCAAAACAGGAGATTCGCAGTGATGAACTGAATCTGGTGACTTATACATATGGAAGTGTCTACAAATAACCGCT